>NZ_JBEOSV010000003.1:0-381242 GCF_040303245.1 Kitasatospora sp. NPDC096077
CGGGTGATTTTCAGACTGCCAACGGCGGTCGGGCACAGTCGGACAGGGTCGGCAGTCCGAAAATCACCCAGCCCCCGGAGCACCCACCCCCGGAACCGCCCCCGGCGTCACCCACCCTCCCGAGAGCCCACCCCAAACGACAAACCCCCCACCCCTCACAACACCGGAGGCGAAGCCGCCCCCGCCAACGCCACCGCCACCAACGCCCGCATCGCACAAGCCGCCTGCCCCAACGGCAAAGTGGCATCATCCGCAAAGAGCTCCACCAACCACCCACCCGCCGGATTCTGCCCACCCGCCGCGACCATCCCCCGGTACCCGGACACCACGAGCATCGCCTCCTCCGCCGGATCGTTCCCCGCCGCCCCCGCCCGCAGGGAGAAGGCGCCCCCACGGACGGCCCGGCGGGTCATCGGGTAGTGGCGGAGGTCGAAGACGGCGTCCGGGGCCTCGATCTGGGCGCGCTGGGTCTCGGCGCGAGTGCTGCTGGGGCCACTGGTCATCCGGTAGACGGCGTGCTGGGCGGTGCGCATCCGCTGGGAGCCGGGCGGGACGTACGAGACCCACCAGCCGACCGCGTCGAGCAGTCGGGCGGAGGTCTCGGCGACGACCACCAGCTTGCCGAGGGTGTCGGCCGGGTGGACGGCGCGGGCCGCCGCCGCCTGGTCGAGGGAGGCGAGCACCGCGGTGAGCAGCTGCCCGGGGTCGGCGCTGTGGGCGGCGCCCCGGAACCGCCGCCGGTCGGCGGTGCCCGGTCGGCCGCCCGGTCCGCGCCGTCCGTCGGCCCGGTGGTGCGGGTCGGCGGCGTCGGCCAGCAGCACGGTGGGGTCGGGCGAGAAGCCGGGGCCGTGGCTGCGCCCGGCGACCACGGGATGGGCGGCGCGGGCGGCCTTGGCCCGGTACTGGGCGGCGTCGGCGAGCCGGAAGAGCCGGTCGGGGGTGGTGACCGGCCCGATCGAGTCGCCGGTGGAGGCGACCCCGCAGGCGACTCCCTCGCCCTCGGCGAGGGCGAGCGCCCGCGCGCACAGCTCCTCGGCGACGGCGACCACCTCGTCGGCCTTCTGACCCTCGGCGAGCAGACAGAACTCGTCGCCGCCGAGTCGGGCGGCCAGGCTGCCGGGCAGTTTGGCGGCGGCCAGCGAGAGCTGGTGGGCGAAGCGTTCCAGCAGCCGGTCGCCCATCTCGTGGCCGAGCTGGTCGTTGACCCGCTTGAGCCCGTTGACGTCGCAGACCACCAGCGAGACCACGGTGTTGTCCCGGTTGTGCGCCTCCAGCGCGCTGTCCAGCCGGGCGTCGACGGCACGTCGGTTGGCGAGGCCGGTCAGCGGGTCGGAGAAGGCGAGCCTGCGCAGGTCGGCGAGGCGTTCGGTCTGGGCGAGCCCGGCCGAGATCTGGGCGGCGAGCAGGGTCGCGTAGTCGGCGTCGGCGTCGGTGAAGGCGGGCATGCCGGCCGCCCGGGCGAGGTAGAGCTCGCCCCAGGCCTGTCCGTGCAGCACGATCGGCGCGACCACGCAGCACGCACGCCCGCGCCGGCGCAGTGCGGCGGCGCGTTCCTGGCAGTACGCGCCGGCGGTCGGATGCGTGTGTCCGGCGTGCGGCTCGATGTTCTCCGCCGTCTGCAGCCAGGCCCGCGGCAGCCGCCCGGTGGTCCAGCGCTCCTCCAGATAGGTGACGATCTCCGGGAAGTCCGCGACCGGGTACGACTCGTCCTCCGGCAGCTCCTCCTCGCCGGGGGCGAGGTCACCGTGGTTGACCAGCACCCGCAGCCGGCCGGACTCGCGGTCCCAGACCGAGACGGCGGCCATGGTGGCGCCGAGCGCCTCGGTGGCCCGGGTGGCGGCGGCCCGGACGGCCTCCAGCGGGGTGAGCGCCCCGGCCATGTCCTGGGCGAGTTCGACCACCGACTGCAGCCGCAGGTCGGGCAACGGGTCTGGGTGGTGCGGGCCGTCGCAGTCGCAGCCGCGGTCCGTCATGATCGCCTCACTGCTCACCGGCTCGCCTCGCTCCCTGTGCTCGGTCCTGCCGGACCCCCGCCCGCGGACCCCCACCGGTCGACCGCACCCGCGTCCGGCCGCTTGCACCAAGACTATGGCGATTTCGTTCGGTTATGCCCCGTTTGCCCGGATGGACCCGCACCGGACCGTACGACCTTCAACCGTTCGGCCACCCGAAGAAGCCCGGCCGAGCCCACGAAACCACCCCACGAAACCACCCCACGAAGCCCGCCCACGGAGCCCGCCGAAGCCGACCCGGCGAAAAGACCTACCCCGGCGAGGCCCGGCGAACCCGACCGCCCCGCTACTCGGCCTTCACCCGCCGCGACAGCAGCCACGGCTCCACCAGCCCCAGCCCCCGCACCGGCCGCCGCCACATCGGCTGCAGATGGAACCGCGCCCCCGCGTCCGGCCCCGGCATCGGCAGCCCGGAGGCCGGCATCCCGGCCGCCACCGAGAGCGCCTCGGCCAGGCCCGGCCCCTCCGAGTCGGCCGGGGCGACGCTGCCGTTCTGCTCCAGCGCGGCGGCGAACTCCCCGTCGATCAGCACCGCGTCCTTGGGCGCGATCGAGGTGAGCCGGCTGGCCAGGTTGACCGTGGTGCCGAAGACGTCGCCCATCCGCTGGGTGACCGTCCCGAAGGCCATGCCGACCCGCAGCGCCGGAATGGTGTCGTCCTCGGCCAGCGCGTCGATCAGGCTGAGCGCGATCTCGGCGGCGGTGGCCGGGTCCTCGGAGACGTAGAGGATCTCGTCGCCGAGGGTCTTGATCACCCGGCCGCCCTGGCCGGCGATCAGGTCGGAGCAGGTGTTCTCGAAGGTCTCGACCAGCTCGCCGAGCTCCTCCTCCTCCAGCCGGCGGGACAGCCGGGTGAAGCCGACCAGGTCCGCGAAGCCGACCGCGAGCCGACCGCTGGTGATCTCGTGGTCCTCGGCGGCCTGCACCACCCGGCCGGTGACGGCGGCCAGCTGGCGCCGCCAGACGTACACCAGGAACTGCTCCAGCTCCGGCAGCAGCAGCTCGACCAGCGGGTACGCCACGTCGGCGCGGGTCAGCCCGGGCTCGACGGCCTGGGTGAGGTTCTCCAGGAAGGTGTCCATCTGCCAGCCGGCCAGCCGTGCCGTGGTCTGGCCGGTGGACCGGGCCACCTGGATCGCCATCGACTCGCTGAGCAGCCCGGACTCGACCAGGCCAGCGAGGCGCCGCAGCGCGATCACGTCTCCGTCGGTGAGCGCCCGGGACTGCCCGATGTCGGGGAAGCCCATCGCCCGCCAGAACCGGGTGGCCAGCTCCATCGGGACGTCGGCGGCCCGCGCGGCCTGGTACGGGGTGTAGCGGCGTGGTGCGTCCAGGATCAGGCGTTCCAGTTCGAGCGCGACCGTGGGGTCGTGGCCGCCCGCCGTCCCGCTGCTGCCTTCCTCTGCCACCGGTCCGTCCCCGTGCGGTCGCCGCACTTGCCTCGTGTCCTACCGGTCCGGGCGCACCGCCCGCCACCCGGACGGACAGTGGCGCGCCTCACACCGCTGCCAGGTGGAATGTTCGCACGGAATCACGTGATCCGGAGCATCCGCCCGAGTCAAGGAGAGGTGAAGACTGCCGTTCAGCGCGGCTCGGGGCGGACGTGGACCACGTCCCCCGCGCCGACCGCCCGGCGTGCGCCGTCCTCGGTACGGACCACCAGCCGGCCGTCCCCGTCGATCGCCACCGCCTCGCCGACCAGTTCGCGGTCGCCGGGCAGGTGCACCTTCACCCGGCGGCCGAGCGTGCTGCAGCGGTCCACGTACGCGCGCAGCAGGTCGCTCGCGTGCGGGTCCCCGGCGGCGGCCGTCCACTCCCGGTACAGCCCGGCGAACTCGCGCAGCAGGGCGCGCAGCAGCACGGAGCGGTCGGTGGTGGTGGCGCCGGCCAGGGCGAGCGAGGCCGCGGTGGGGACGGGCAGTTCGGCGGCGCGCAGCGAGACGTTCAGGCCCATCCCGACCACCACCGCGCCGCCGCTCAGCTCGGTGAGGATGCCGCCGAGCTTGCGCTCCGCGCCGTCGATCTCGGTCTGGAGGTCGTTGGGCCACTTCAGCCCGACCTCCACCCCGGCCACCCGGTCCAGGGTGCTGGCGACGGCCACCCCGACCAGGATCGGCAGCCAGCCGTACCGCTCGACCGGCACCTCCTCGGGGCGCAGCAGGAAGGACAGGAACAGCCCGGAGCGGTCCGGGGCGGTCCACTGCCGGTCCAGCCGGCCGCGCGCGGCGCGCTGGGCCTCGGCGACCAGCACGGTGCCATGGGGGGCGCCGGCCCGGGCCCGCTCGGCGAGGTCGCTGTTGGTGGAGCCGGTCTCGGCGACGACCTCCAGGGAGGTCCACAACCCGCCCGGGACGACCAGCTCACGGCGCAGCGCCTCCTGGTCCAGCGGCGGCCGGTCCAGGTCGGTCCAGGGGGACGGCCCGGTGCGGCCGAAGCCGCGCAGTCCGCTGCGGCGGGGGGTCTCGGATGCGGTCATGGGGGCAACCCTAGAACGCGGCCCGCGCACCGGCAGGACGGGCCGACGGCGCACCGCAGAGGCGCAGTCCGCCCCATCGTCCCGCAGAACGCTCGTTAACACACTGTGTCGATGGCCATAACGCCAGGACGTGCCGGATCGCCCTTCGCGCTGGCTACGCTACGCAGCGGTAGTTCGCAGCGCCGCCCTGCCTCCTGCGCGAGCCCCCGATCCCGGCCCGCGCGCACCCGAACAGGTCGCGGCCGATGATCAGGGAGAGCCACCGGATGACCGAGGCGCCGTACGACCCCCACACCACCGCCGGCAAGCTCGCCGACCTGCGGCGCAGGCTGGACGAGGCGGTGCACTCCGGCTCGTCCAAGGCCGTGGAGAAGCAGCACGCCAAGGGCAAGCAGACCGCCCGCGAGCGGGTCGTGGAGCTGCTGGACGAGGACTCCTTCGTCGAGTTCGACGAGTTCGCCCGGCACCGCTCGACCAACTTCGGCCAGGAGAAGAACCGCCCGTACGGCGACGGCGTGGTGACCGGCTACGGCACCGTCGACGGCCGCCAGGTCGCCGTCTTCGCCCAGGACTTCACCGTCTTCGGCGGCTCGCTCGGCGAGGTCTTCGGCGAGAAGATCGTCAAGGTGATGGACTTCGCGCTGAAGACCGGCTGCCCGGTCATCGGCATCAACGACTCCGGCGGCGCCCGGATCCAGGAGGGCGTGGTCTCGCTCGGCCTGTACGGCGAGATCTTCCGCCGCAACGTGCACGCCTCGGGCGTCATCCCGCAGATCTCGCTGATCATGGGCCCCTGCGCGGGCGGCGCGGTCTACTCCCCCGCGATCACCGACTTCGTGGTGATGGCGGACCGGACCTCGCACATGTTCATCACCGGCCCGGACGTGATCAAGACCGTGACCGGCGAGGACGTCGGCATGGAGGAGCTGGGCGGCGCCCGCACCCACAACACCAAGTCCGGCAACGCCCACTACCTGGCCTCGGACGAGAAGGAGGCGATCGAGTACGTCAAGAGCCTGCTCTCGTACCTGCCCTCCAACAACCTGAGCGACCCGCCGTCCTACCCGGAGCAGGCCGACCTCACGGTCACCGACGAGGACCTCGAACTCGACGCCATCGTGCCGGACTCGGCGAACCAGCCGTACGACATGCGCAAGGTGATCGAGCACATCGTCGACGACGGCGAGTTCCTGGAGACCCAGCCGCTGTACGCGGGCAACATCATCACCGGTTTCGGCCGGGTCGAGGGCCACGCGGTCGGCATCGTCGGCAACCAGCCGATGGACCTGGCCGGTTGCCTGGACATCAACGCCAGCGAGAAGGCCGCGCGCTTCATCCGCACCTGCGACTCCTTCAACATCCCGGTGCTGACCTTCGTGGACGTGCCCGGCTTCCTGCCCGGCACCGAGCAGGAGTGGGACGGCATCATCCGGCGCGGCGCCAAGCTGATCTACGCCTACGCCGAGGCGACCGTCCCGCTGATCACCGTGATCACCCGCAAGGCCTTCGGCGGCGCGTACGACGTGATGGGCTCCAAGCACCTGGGCGCCGACCTCAACCTGGCCTGGCCGACCGCGCAGATCGCGGTGATGGGCGCGCAGGGCGCGGTCAACATCCTGCACCGCCGGGAGATCGCCGAGGCCGAGGCGGCCGGCACCGTCGAGGAGAAGCGGGCCGAGCTGATCGCCTCGTACGAGGACACCCTGCTGAACCCGTACCTGGCCGCCGAGCGCGGCTACGTGGACGCGGTGATCGCCCCGAGCGAGACCCGCCGGCACATCGTCCGGGGCCTGCGGGCGCTGCGCGGCAAGCGCGAGGTGCTGCCGCCCAAGAAGCACGGCAACATCCCCCTGTAGGCACCATCCCTCTCGGGAGAGAACCAGCCATGTCCCCGATCCACGTGCTGCACGGGCAGCCGACCCCCGAGGAGCTCGCCACCGTCCTGGCGGTGGTCCAGGCCCGGGCCGCCGCCGCGCAGGCCGCCGCCGAGGCGGCGCGTCTGGCGGGCGCCGGCCCGGCCTCCCCCTGGAACGACCGTTCCCGGCTGCTCCGCCCCGCCCTCCACCCGGGCGTCAACGCCTGGCGGACCTCGGGCTGGGCGCGCTAGCAACTCCTCGTCCGGAGCAGGAAGTCGGCCGGTCCGACTTCCTGCTCCGCACGCTCTCCGGCACCCGCGCCACGGCCCGAACCGCCGCCCGCTTTGCCCGAAACCTGAGTACGGATACTCAGGCGCCCCGGCCCGGCCGCGGCGCACTCTGGACGGGTGCTCTGGTCAGATCCCGAGGACGAGCCCTCGCCCGAGGCCCGTCGCATGCAGGAGCGGATGCAGCGGGCCGGCAAGGTGCTGGCCGCCATGGTCCTGGTGGGCTCCGTGCTGATCATGCTGACCCGGTACTTCACCTGACCGGTCACTCGACCGTTCACCCGAACGGCGGACACGGGCACCCCCTACCCTGGTGGGCATGACCGACCAGCGCGCCCTCGTCCTCGCCTCCGCCTCCCCCGCCCGCCTCGGACTGCTGCGCCAGGCGGGGCTCGACCCCCGCGTGGTGGTCAGCGGCGTCGACGAGGACGCGATCACCGCCGCCACCCCCGGCGAGCTGGCCCTCGTCCTGGCCGAGGCCAAGGCGAAGGCCGTCGCCGCCGAACTGACCGGCGGCGAGCTGGTGATCGGCTGCGACTCCGTTCTGGAACTGGACGGCCTGGCCCTCGGCAAGCCCGCCGACGCCGCCGAGGCGCTGGCCCGCTGGCAGTCCATGCGCGGCCGCGCCGGGGTGCTGCGCACCGGCCACTGCGTGATCGACACCGCGACCGGCCGGCAGTCCTCCGCGACCGCCTCCACCACCGTCCGCTTCGGCACCCCGGACGACGAGGAGGTGGCCGCCTACGTCGCCTCCGGCGAACCGCTGTACGTGGCCGGGGCGTTCACCCTGGACGGCCGCTCGGCGCCGTTCATCGAGGGCATCGACGGCGACCCGGGCAACGTGATCGGCCTGTCCCTGCCGCTGCTGCGCCGGCTGCTCGCCGACCTCGACCTGCGGATCACCGACCTGTGGACCAAGTGACCTGCCGCATTCGGCCGTTGTACCCCTAAGCTGACCGGCGTTCGAACGGGGAGGGAACGCGGGCGATGACCGACAACGTGCTCAACGTGGTGCTCGGCCTGGTGGCCAGCGCCATCAGCGCCGGGCTCGGCTGGCTGGCCCAGGCCCTGCGGCGGCGCCGGAAGGTCGAGCGGGTCCGGGAGTTCTTCGGGCTGCCGGCCGGCAGCGAGTGCCTGATCGTGGTGCCGCGCAGCATCGGGGCGGGCTCGCACGCCAACACTGTGACCCGCCGGGACGCCTACGCGCTGATGTGGCTGGCCGGTCTGGTCGAGGAGTGCGGTGCCCGGCCCGAACTGGTCGCCCACGACGCCGCGCACCGCGGCCTGGGCGCCAAGACCGAACTGTGCCTGGGCGGTCCGGTCAGCAACGAGCGGATGGCCGCCCACATCGCCTGGGGCCTGCCCGGCGTGCTGGTCACCTCCGGTCCCGGCCCGGGCAGCAACGTGCTCGTGGTCGGCGACCGGGACTTCACCGCCGACCGCGAGCAGGCCCACACCCTGCTGGCCCGGATCGCCACCCCGGACGGCGGCCGCCCGGTCTTCCTGATCGCCGGCCAGACCGGCACCGCCAACCAGGCCGGCGTCCGCTACCTGGTGGCGCACCACCGCGAACTCGCCCGCCGGCACGGCCGGAACGGGACCTTCGCGCTCGTCCTGCGGGTGGTCAACCCGGAGGCGTACGGACCGGACATGGTCGAACTGGCCGCCGACGTGACGGCCGAGGCCCTGCGCCACCCCTCGGCCACCCCGGCCCCGCCACCGGCACCGGCACCGGCGCCCGCCGCCGGCCCGGTTTGACCGGACCGCGGGAAGGTGTGTTCCATGCCACCGTCCCGCCGCGCCGCGGCACGGTCACCCACCGTCCACCACGGGCGTCCGACCGGACCGGTCACGACCTGCGAAGTCGTCGTCCGCCCGGTTCCGCGGGCCCGAAATCCCATCACGGTGCGTGTGGGATAGTTCACAACCTGGGGCTACTCGCCGGTACCGCCCAGGAATCCATAAACTCAACGAGGTTCAAGAAGGGAGCCACAGTGCGCAAGGTGCTCATCGCCAACCGCGGGGAAATCGCCGTCCGCGTCGCCCGGGCCTGCTCGGACGCCGGTATCGCCAGCGTCGCCGTCTACGCCGAGCCGGACCGGGATGCGCTGCACGTCCGCGCGGCCGACGAGGCTTACGCGCTGGGCGGTGACACCCCCGGCACCAGTTACCTGGACATCGCCAAGGTCCTCAAGGCCGCCGAGGACTCCGGCGCCGACGCCGTCCACCCCGGTTACGGCTTCCTGTCGGAGAACGCCGAGTTCGCCCAGGCCGTCCTCGACGCGGGTCTGACCTGGATCGGCCCGCCGCCGCAGGCCATCCGCGACCTCGGTGACAAGGTCACCGCCCGGCACGTCGCCCAGCGCGCCGGCGCCCCGCTGGTGGCCGGCACCCCGGACCCGGTCTCGGGTGCCGACGAGGTCGTCGTGTTCGCCCGCGAGCACGGCCTGCCGGTCGCCATCAAGGCGGCGTTCGGCGGTGGCGGCCGCGGCCTGAAGGTCGCCCGCACGCTGGAGGAGATCCCGGAGCTGTACGAGTCCGCGGTGCGCGAGGCGGTCGCCGCCTTCGGTCGCGGCGAGTGCTTCGTCGAGCGCTACCTGGACAACCCGCGGCACGTGGAGACGCAGTGCCTCGCGGACAAGCACGGCAACGTGGTGGTCGTCTCCACCCGTGACTGCTCGCTGCAGCGCCGGCACCAGAAGCTGGTCGAGGAGGCGCCCGCGCCGTTCCTGACCGAGGCGCAGAACGCCGAGCTGTACCGCGCCTCCAAGGCCATCCTCAAGGAGGCCGGCTACGAGGGCGCCGGGACCTGCGAGTTCCTGGTCGCGCTGGACGGCACGATCTCCTTCCTGGAGGTCAACACCCGTCTGCAGGTGGAGCACCCGGTCACCGAGGAGGTCACCGGGATCGACCTGGTCCGCGAGATGTTCCGGATCGCCGACGGCGAGGAGCTCGGCTACGGCGACCCCGAAGTCCGCGGCCACTCCTTCGAGTTCCGCATCAACGGCGAGGACCCGGGCCGCAACTTCCTGCCCGCGCCCGGCACCGTGACGCTGTTCGCCCCGCCGTCCGGCCCGGGCGTGCGGCTGGACTCCGGCGTCGAGAGCGGCTCGGTCATCGGCCCGGCCTGGGACTCCCTGCTGGCCAAGCTGATCGTCTCCGGCCGCGACCGCAAGCAGGCCCTGGAGCGGGCCAAGCGGGCGCTGAACGAGTTCAAGGTCGAGGGCATGGCCACCGCCATCCCGTTCCACCAGGCGGTCGTCACCGACCCGGCGTTCGCGCCCGAGGTGCACGGCGGCGACGGGCCGTTCACGATCTACACCCGTTGGATCGAGACCGACTTCGACAACACCATCCCGCCGTTCGCGGGCTCGGCCGGCGAGGCCGAGGAGGCGGAGACCCGGGAGACCGTGGTCGTCGAGGTCGGCGGCAAGCGGATCGAGGTCTCGCTGCCGTCCTCGCTGGGCGTCGCGGCGGCCCCGGCGGCCGGCCCGGCGGGCGGCGCCAAGGCCAAGCGCCGGGTGGGCGCCAAGAAGGCCGGCTCGGCCATCAGCGGTGACACCCTGGCCTCGCCGATGCAGGGCACCATCGTCAAGGTCGCCGTCGAGGAGGGCCAGGTCGTCGCCGAGGGCGAGCTGATCGTGGTCCTGGAGGCGATGAAGATGGAGCAGCCGCTGAACGCCCACAAGGCGGGCACCGTCGTCGGCCTCAAGGCCGAGGTGGGCGCGAGCGTCAGCAGCGGCGCCGCGCTGTGCGAGATCAAGGACTGACCCGATCGAGGGCTGACCTGATCGGGCACCGACCCGATCGAGGACCGACGTAGGCGCGGTCCGTCAATCGACCGACCGGTCCGTACTCCCTTCGGGGGGTGCGGACCGGTCGTGTTTCCACCACCGGCCCAGCCGCTCGGCACGCCGCGGCGGCCCCGGACTCAGCGCCCGCGCGGCAGGCCCATCTCGGCCAGCCGGACCGGCATCCCGCCCGGGCCCAGCGGCCCGCCGTGGGCGCCGGGTCGGCGCTGGCCGGGCAGCGGGGCGGCGCCGGGCGGCGGGACCGGACGGCGCCCCAGCGGGCCGGGCTGGGTCTGGTGCACCGGACCGCTGCCGGTGCCGTGCACCGGGGCGTCACCGCCCGGCCCGCCGAGCGGGGCGAGGTCGATCTGCACCCCGCAGTCGGCCAGCGCGTCCAGCTCCCGGGCGGTGGCGTCGTCCGAGGTGGCCTGCTCGTCGGTGACCAGCCGGGTGATGGTCTCGGTGGCGACGGTCTGGAACATGCCGGCCGCGCCGAGCTTGGTGTGGTCGGCGAGGACGATGACCTCGGCGGCCGCCAGCACCATTGCCCGGTCCACGCTCGCGGACAGCATGTTCGCGGTCGACAGCCCCCGCTCGGCGGTCAGCCCGCTGCCGGAGATGAAGGCCTTGGTGACCCGCAACCCCTGCAAGGACTGCTCGGCCCCACTGCCCACCAGGGCGTAGTTGGAGCCGCGCAGGGTGCCGCCGGTCATCACCACCTCGACCCGGTTGGCGTGCGCCAGCGCCTGGGCCACCAGCAGCGAGTTGGTGACCACCGTCAGCCCGGGCACCCGGGCCAGTCTGCGGGCCAGCTCCTGGGTGGTGGTGCCGGCGCCGACCACCACCGCGTCGCCCTCCTCCACCAGCCCGGCGGCGAGGTCCGCGATGGCGCTCTTCTCCGCCGCGGACAGGTGGGTCTTCTGCGGGTAGCCGGGTTCGCGGCTGAAGCCGCCGGGGAGCACCGCGCCACCGTGCCGGCGGTCGAGGAGCCCTTCTGCCTCCAGCGCCCGCACGTCCCGGCGCACGGTCACTTCGGAGGTCTGGACGACGCGGGCCAACTCCCGGAGCGAGACGGCTCCGTTGGCGCGCACCATTTCGAGGATCAACTGGCGACGTTCTGCTGCAAACACAGAACCGACGGTAACCTGCGTGACCGTCTGCTTTCAGGCGTTTGCAGCTGGTAGCGGGAATTGCTCACGCAAGAGCGGCGCGTGACCGTACAATACGCGCCGTCAACAACCCGGAACTGCGCCCGCCGTCCGGGTGACGATCATGCCCGCGCGAAGGGCGGCCGCCGATCGGCAGCCGCCCTCAACTGTGCGCCTTGAGCTCAGGATTCGCCCGCGGCCCGCTTGCGGACGTGCAGCTGCCGGGCGGCCTCGGCGGTCGAGCCGGAGACGGACGGGTAGACGGTGAAGGCGCTGGCCACCTGTTCGACCGTCAGATTGGCGTCCACCGCGAGCGCGATCGGGTGGATCAGTTCGCTGGCCCGCGGGGCGACCACCACGCCGCCGACCACGATGCCGGTGCCCGGGCGGCAGAACAGCTTCACGAAGCCGTCCCGGATGCCCTGCATCTTCGCCCGCGGGTTGCCGCGCAGCGGCAGCTTGACCACGACGGCGTCCATCTTGCCGCACTCCACGTCGGCGGCGGTGTAGCCGACGGTGGCGATCTCCGGGTCGGTGAAGACGTTGGAGGCCACGGTCTTCAGGTTCAGCGGCTGCACCGCGTCGCCGAGCGCGTGGTACATCGCGATCCGGCCCTGCATGGCCGCCACCGAGGCGAGCATGAAGACGCCGGTGCAGTCGCCGGCCGCGTAGACGCCCGGGGCGCTGGTGCGGGAGACCCGGTCGACCTGGATCTGGCCCCAGTCGTTGAGCTTGACCCCGGCCTCCTCCAGGCCCATCTCCGCGGTGTTGGGGATCGAGCCGACCGCCATCAGGCAGTGGGTGCCCTCGATCACCTTGCCGTCCGAGAGGGTCACCTCGACCCGGTCGCCGATCCGCTTGGCGCTCTCCGCGCGGGAGCGGCTCATCACGTTCATGCCGCGGCGGCGGAAGACGTCCTCCAGCACCTCGGCGGCGTCCGGGTCCTCGCCCGGCAGCACCCGGTCGCGGCTGGACACCAGGGTGACCTTGGAGCCGAGCGCCTGGTAGGCGCCGGCGAACTCGGCGCCGGTGACGCCGGAGCCGACCACGATCAGCTCGCGGGGCAGCTCCTCCAGGTCGTACACCTGGGTCCAGGTCAGGATCCGCTCGCCGTCCGGCTGGGCGTCCGGCAGCTCGCGCGGGTGGGCGCCGGTGGCGATCAGCACCGCGTCGGCGCGCAGCGACTGCACATTGCCGTCGGGGCCGTCCACCAGCACCTCGCGGGAGCCGTCCACGGCCTGCCCGCCGGCGCCGAGCCGGCCGCGGCCGCGCAGCACGGTGACCCCGGCGCGGGTGACGGACTGGGTGATGTCGTGGGACTGCGCGATCGCCAGGCGCTTGACACGGCGGTTGACCTTGCCGAGGTCCACCCCGATGACCTTCCGGTCCTCGTCGGTGCCGTCCCGGTCGACCGTGATGCCCAGCTCCTCGTACGAGCTGTCGAAGGTGGTCATCACCTCCGCGGTCGCGATCAGGGTCTTCGACGGCACGCAGTCCGTGAGCACCGCCGATCCGCCCAGACCGTCGCTGTCGACGACGGTCACCTCCGCGCCGAGCTGGGCCGCCACCAGGGCCGCCTCGTAGCCGCCGGGTCCGCCACCGATGATCACGATCCGAGTCACGTACCCCATTGTCCCGCACGCCGGGAGCGGCGCCACAAGGGGGTCCGGGCTCAGAACGTCCGTCCACTCACCCCCGTCCCGTGCGCCACCCGGGCTACGCTGACGTCCATGCCCCTTTACGCCGCGTATGCCACCAACCTCGATGCCCGGCAGATGACCCGCCGAGCCCCGCACTCGCCGCTCCGCGGCACGGGGTGGCTGGACGGCTGGCGGCTCACCTTCGGCGGCGAACAGCTCGGCTGGGAGGGCTCGCTGGCCACCGTCGTCGAGGACGGCAAGGACCGGGTGTTCGTCTCCCTCTACGACATCGCGCCGATGGACGAGGAGGGCCTGGACCGCTGGGAGGGCGTCCAGCTCGGCATCTACCGCAAGATCAAGCTGCGGGCGCAGACCCTGGACGGCGACATCCCGGTCTGGACGTACGTGCTCAACGACTACGAGGGCGGCCTGCCCGCGGCCCGCTACCTCGGCCTGATCGCCGACGCCGCCGAGAGCGCCGGCGCCCCGCACGACTACGTACTGGACCTCCGCCGCCGGCCCTGCTGACCGACCGGCCCGATGTCCGTACGTATCGACAACCCGGTCATCCCAAAAGCACCTCCGAGCTGTGTTTTCGGGTCAACCGGGTAACGATCCGGCATGCCGCGGCGGAATTTCTACGCGCGTAGCCGAAAGCCGTCTATCCTCGGACCCGTGAACGCTTCTCCTCAGTCGGTCGTCTCCGCCGACCCCTACGCCGCCGCCCAGGCCGCCGCCGAGCGCCTGCGCGAGCTGACCGGTGCCGAGCGGCACGACGTCGCCCTGGTGATGGGCTCCGGCTGGGTGCCGGCCGCCGACGCCCTGGGCGAGACCGTGGCCGAGTTCCCGGTCACCGAGCTCCCGGGCTTCCCCGCCCCCGCCGTGGCCGGCCACGCCGGCAAGATCCGCTCGGTGAAGATCGGCGACAAGCGCGCCCTGATCTTCCTCGGCCGCAACCACTACTACGAGGGCCACGGCGTGGCCACCGTCGTCCACGGCGTGCGCACCGCCGCCGCGGCCGGCTGCGGCATCATCGTCCTGACCAACGGCTGCGGCGGCCTGCGCCAGGGCTGGACCCCGGGTCAGCCGGTCCTGATCAGCGACCACATCAACCTGACCGCGGACTCCCCGATCGTCGGCGCCAACTTCGTCGACCTCACCGACCTCTACTCCAAGCGCCTGCGCGCGCTGTGCCACGAGGTCGACCCGAGCCTGGACGAGGCCGTCTACGTCCAGTTCCGCGGCCCGCACTACGAGACCCCGGCCGAGGTCAACATGGCCCGGGTGATCGGTGGCGAGCTGGTCGGCATGTCCACCACCCTGGAGGCCATCGCCGCCCGCGAGGCCGGCGCCGAGGTGCTCGGCATCTCCCTGGTCACCAACCTGGCCGCCGGCATGACCGGCGAGCCGCTCAACCACGAAGAGGTGCTGGAGGCCGGCAAGGCCTCCGCCGAGCGCATGGGCGAGCTGCTGGCGAAGGTCCTGGAGCGGATCTGACCCCTGCCGGGCGCAGAATCATGAACGACGGGGCCCACGGGCGCGTGATCCGCTGATCACGCCTTCCCGCGGGCCCCGTCCGCATGTGCACACCTCTTCTCACCTTTGCGCGGAACCCTCCGGTCGACCCCCGACGCACTCCCCGATGGAGCAGGCAATATGACGCAGGCACTCAACCCCGACCTCCTCGCCCGGGCCCGGACCTGGCTGGCCGAGGACCCCGACCCGCAGACCCGCGAGGAGCTGGCCGCCCTGCTGGCCCGCGCCGAGGGCCCGGAGGCCGACGAACCCTGCACGATCGCCTGGGCCGAACTCGCCGAGCGCTTCGCCGACCGCCTCCAGTTCGGCACGGCCGGCCTGCGCGGCGAGCTCGGCGCCGGCCCGATGCGGATGAACCGCGCCGTGGTGATCCGGGCCGCCGCCGGCCTGGTCGCGTACGTGAAGAAGCAGGGCCTGGGCGACCTGGTCGTGATCGGCTACGACGCCCGCCACAAGTCCTACGACTTCGCCCGGGACACCGCCGCCGTGGTGGTCGGGGCCGGCCTGCGCGCCGCGCTGCTGCCCCGCCCGCTGCCGACCCCGGTGCTCGCCTTCGCCGTCCGCCACCTGGGCGCGGCCGCCGGGGTGACCGTCACCGCCAGCCACAACCCGCCGCAGGACAACGGCTACAAGGTCTACCTGGGCGACGGCTCGCAGATCGTCCCGCCGGCCGACGCCGGGATCGCCGCCGAGATCGACGCGATCGGCTCGCTGGACGACGTCCCGCGCGCCTCGGAGGGCTGGGAGGTGCTCGGCGAGGACGTCATCGAGGCCTACCTGACCCGGGCCGTCTCCATCGTCGACGCGCACAGCCCGCGCGAGCTGGCCGTGGTCTACACCCCGATGCACGGCGTCGGCCGCGACACCCTGGTCGCCGCCTTCCGCCGGGCCGGCTTCGCCGAGCCGACCGTGGTCGCCGAGCAGGCCGAGCCCGACCCGGACTTCCCGACCGTGGCCTTCCCCAACCCGGAGGAGCCGGGGGCGATGGACCTCGCCTTCCGCACCGCCGCCGAGGCCGGCCCCGACATCGTGATCGCCAACGACCCGGACGCCGACCGCTGCGCGGTGGCCGTCCCGGTCCACACCAACGCGGCGGGCAGCGGCAACGGCACCTCCGGCTGGCGGATGCTGCGCGGCGACGAGGTCGGCGCGCTGCTCGGCTCGGCGCTGGTCGCCAAGAAGGCCGAGGGCACCTTCGCCACCACCATCGTCTCCGCCACCCTGCTCGGCCGGATCGCCGAGGCCGCGGGCCTGGGCTACGCCGAGACGCTGACCGGCTTCAAGTGGATCTCCCGCGCCGACGGCCTGCGCTACGGCTACGAGGAGGCGCTCGGCTACTGCGTCGACCCGCAGGGCGTCCGGGACAAGGACGGCATCACCGCCGCCCTGCTGGTCGCCGAGCTCGCCGCCACCCTCAAGCAGTCCGGCCGGACGCTGAACGACCTGCTGGACGACCTGGCGCTGGAGCACGGCCTGCACGCCACCGACCAGCTGTCCGTCCGGGTGCAGGACCTCTCGCTGATCGCGGACGCCATGCGCCGGCTGCGCGAGCAGCCGCCGACGGTGCTGGCCGGGCTGGCCGTCGCCCGCGCCGACGACCTGGCGGCCGGCTCCGCCGAGCTGCCGCCCACCGACGGCCTGCGCTACTACCTGGCCGGCGACGACGTCCGCTCCGCCCGGATCGTGGTCCGCCCCTCCGGCACCGAGCCCAAGCTGAAGTGCTACCTGGAGGTCGTCCTCCCGGTCGCCGCCGCGGCCGACCTGGCCGCCGCCCGGGAGCGCGCCGCCGCCCTGCTGGCGACCATCAAGCAGGACCTCGCCGAGGCCGCGGGCATCTGACCCGGAGCACGGGGAAGGGCCCGCCGGTTCCGACCGGCGGGCCCTTCCGTGCGTGCGGGATCAGACCGCGATCACCGTGATCAGGGCGACCAGGCCCACCAGGGCCGGGGCGATCACCCACCAGCACCAGCGGACGACCAGCGGGCCGGCCGCGTCGGGACGGCGCCCGTTGCTCTCGGCCATCTCGGTGAGCACGTCGGTCACCTGGTCGGACCAGGCGCGGGTGGGGTCGGGCGAGCCCTGGACGACCGGGTTGGTCCGGGCCGCGAGCCCCATCCCCAGGCCGGTCCGGGAGGCGTGCTCGGCGTTGCCGCGGCTCTGCGCCCGGGTGGCCCGCTTGCGCTGGCGCAGCGACACCGGGACGGCCCACACCTGGTACTTCTTCTCGCCGGCGAGCAGTTCGACCGAGTAGCCCGCGCGCAGCGCGTCGACCGAGGCCCAGGGGGCGGTGATGGTGCGCCAGGGGTTGCGGACCACCAGGCGGCTGCGGTTCGCGAACACCGCCGGGCGCAGCGTGTAGGCGATCACCGGGAGGGCGAACACCGGGATCGCCGCGAGCGCGACGTACGGGGTCTTCCCGCCGCCGGTCACCACCGCGTCGCCGATCAGCCAGGCGGCGACGGCCAGCAGGAACACTCCGGAGATCACGCCGGGGACGGAGCGGTACACGCGGTCCGCGTACTCGGGTTCCCCGCCGGGGGCGGCCTGGCCCGGGTGGGGCTTGCCGTCGGATTCGGTCATGGCGTCGATTCTGCCCCATGCACCCCTCACCAGCGGGTCTCGGTCCGGCCACGAATGCCGGGCCCGGGCGCCCGGGGGCGGCGGGCCGGGGCGCGGGGCCGGGGGCCGGTCGGCGCGGGACGCGGGGCCTTCGAGGTCTCGGTCCGGCCACGAATGGCGGCCGAAAGGTGGCCGCCCTAGCGGTCGGCTACGCGCGTAGATATGCTGCTCTGGTGACTATGTCCACTGTTGCAGCCAATGCCCCCGGCGTTGCGGGCAGCGGCCTCGCGGACGTTGCGGCGTCCGAGGCCTCCCTCCGCCGCTTCCTGCACGGCCTGCCCGGCGTCGACCAGGTCGGCCTTGAGGCGCGAGCCGCCACCCTCGGTACCCGCTCGATCAAGACCACGGCGAAGGCCTATGCCATCGACCTGGCGATCTCCATGATCGACCTGACCACGCTGGAAGGCGCGGACACGGTCGGCAAGGTGCGCGCCCTGTGCGCCAAGGGCAGGACCCCCGACCCGACCGACCCGACCACCCCGCGCGTCGCCGCCATCTGTGTCTACCCGGACATGGTCGCCACCGCGAAGGACGCCCTGCGCGGCACCGACATCCAGGTCGCCTCGGTCGCCACCGCCTTCCCGGCCGGCCGCGCCGCCCTCCCGGTCAAGCTCGCCGACACCGCCGACGCGGTGGCCGCGGGCGCCGACGAGATCGACATGGTGATCGACCGCGGCGCCTTCCTCTCCGGCCGCTACTTCGACGTCTACAACGAGATCGTCGCCGTCAAGGAGGCGTGCAAGCGCGCCGACGGCAGCTACGCCCACCTCAAGGTGATCTTCGAGACCGGCGAGCTGAAGACCTACGACAACGTCCGCCGGGTCTCCTGGCTGGCGATGCTGGCCGGCGCCGACTTCATCAAGACCTCCACCGGCAAGGTCGCCGTCAACGCGACCCCGCCGGTCACCCTGCTGATGCTGGAGGCGGTCCGCGACTTCCGCGCCGCCACCGGCGTCCAGGTCGGCGTGAAGCCCGCCGGTGGCATCAAGACCACCAAGGACGCCATGAAGTACCTGGTGATGGTCAACGAGACGCTCGGCGACGACTGGCTGACCCCGCACTGGTTCCGCTTCGGCGCCTCCAGCCTGCTCAACGACCTGCTGATGCAGCGCCAGAAGCTGGCCACCGGCCGCTACTCCGGCCCCGACTACGTGACGGTGGACTGATCACCATGGCCAAGAAGAAGAACATCGAGGAGCCCGCGGCCAAGCCGGCCGGCGGTCTGTTCAGCTACGCCCCGGCCCCGGAGTCCCCGGCCGCCGCCGGCGACATCGCCACCTCCTACGGCCACTTCATCGGCGGCGAGTTCGTCGACTCCTCCGGCAGCGAGGCCCTGAAGACGGTCAACCCGGCCACCGAGCAGGTGCTCGCCGAGTTCGCCCGGGGCACCGACGAGGACGTGGACCGCGCCGTCGCCGCCGCCCGCAAGGCCTTCGCCGACTGGTCGGCGCTGCCCGGCAGCGAGCGCGCCAAGTACCTGTTCCGGATCGCCCGGATCATCCAGGAGCGCGCCCGCGAGCTGGCCGTGCTGGAGTCGATCGACAACGGCAAGCCGATCCGCGAGACCCGCGACTTCGACATCCCGACCGTCGCCGCGTGGTTCTTCTACTACGCGGGCTGGGCGGACAAGCTCGACTACGCGGGCTTCGGCGCCAACCCGCGCCCACTGGGCGTGGCCGGCCAGGTCATCCCGTGGAACTTCCCGCTGATGATGCTGGCGTGGAAGATCGCGCCCGCGCTGGCGACCGGCAACACGGTCGTCCTGAAGCCGGCCGAGACCACCCCGCTGACCGCCCTGCGCTTCGCCGAGATCTGCCGCCAGGCCGGTCTGCCCAAGGGCGTCGTCAACATCGTCACCGGCGACGGCCGCACCGGCGCCGCGCTGACCGCGCACCCGGACGTCAACAAGGTCGCCTTCACCGGCTCCACCCCGGTCGGCCGGGCGATCGCCAAGCAGGTGGCCGGCAGCCGCAAGAAGCTGTCGCTGGAGCTGGGCGGCAAGGCCGCCAACATCGTCTTCGACGACGCGCCGATCGACCAGGCGGTCGAGGGCATCGTCAACGGCATCTTCTTCAACCAGGGCCACGTCTGCTGCGCCGGTTCCCGCCTGCTGGTCCAGGAGTCGGTCCAGGACGAGGTGCTGGACGCCCTGAAGCGCCGGATGGCCACCCTGCGGGTCGGCGACCCGCTGGACAAGAACACCGACATCGGCGCGATCAACTCGGCCGCCCAGCTGGCCCGGATCACCGAGCTGACCGCGGCCGGCGAGGCCGAGGGCGCCGAGCGCTGGTCGCCGGAGTGCGAACTCCCGGGCACCGGCTTCTGGTTCAAGCCGACCCTGTTCACCGGCGTCAGCCAGGCCCACCGGATCGCCCAGGAGGAGATCTTCGGCCCGGTGCTGTCGGTGCTGACCTTCCGTACCCCCGACGAGGCGGTCCAGAAGGCCAACAACACCCCGTACGGCCTCTCCGCCGGCATCTGGACGGAGAAGGGCTCGCGCATCCTCTGGATGGCCAACAGGCTCAAGGCCGGCGTGGTCTGGGCCAACACCTTCAACAAGTTCGACCCGACCTCGCCGTTCGGCGGCTTCAAGGAGTCGGGTTACGGCCGCGAGGGTGGCCGCCACGGTCTGGAGGCCTACCTCGATGTCTGATGTCGCAACGCGTCTTGACGTCCTCAAGACCTACAAGCTGTACGTCGGCGGGAAGTTCCCGCGCTCCGAGAGCGGGCGGGTGTACGAGGTGACCGACTCTAAGGGCGAGTGGCTCGCCAACGCCCCGCTGGGCACCCGCAAGGACACCCGGGACGCCGTCCTGGCCGCCCGCGCGGCGGTCAAGGGCTGGGCCGGCACCACCGCGTACAACCGCGGCCAGGTGCTGTACCGGGTGGCCGAGATGCTGCAGGGCCGGCGCGAGCAGTTCGCCGCCGAGGTGTCGCTCTCCGAGGGCATCGGCCCGAAGAAGGCCGCCGCGCTGGTGGACGCCGCGATCGACCGCTGGGTCTGGTACGCGGGCTGGACGGACAAGGTCGCCCAGATCGCGGGCGGCGCCAACCCGGTCGCCGGGCCGTACTTCAACCTCTCCACCCCGGAGCCGACCGGCGTGGTCGGGATCGTCGCCCCGCAGGCCGGGTACGGGCACTCGCTGCTCGGCCTGGTCTCGGTGATCGCCCCGGCGATCGCCACCGGCAACACGGTCGTGGTCGCGGCCGCCGCGGACGCCCCGCTGCCCGCGCTGTCGCTGGGCGAGGTGCTCGCCACCTCGGACGTCCCGGGCGGCGTGGTCAACATCATCTCGGGCCGGACCGCGGACATCGCGCCCACCCTGGCCTCGCACCAGGACGTCAACGCGGTGGACCTCACCGGTGCCATCGCCGCCGACGGTCCCGGCGCGGCGACCGCCCTGGAGGCCGCCGCCGCCGATACCCTGAAGCGGGTGGTGCGTCCGGAGCTGGACCCGTTCGCCCAGGACTGGACGAATGCTCCCGGTACCGACCGGCTACTCTCGTTCCTGGAGACGAAGACGGTCTGGCACCCGATGGGTATCTGACCCCGTCGCCACTGCGTCACAACTCCACAGACTGGCCGTCCCCAGTGCCCTCTCCCCCCCCCAGGGCCCGGACGGTCATTGGACGGACCCGCACCTCTCCCCCCCTGGTGCGGGTCCGTCGGCTTCCCGGGCCGGACGGCCCGGCGCAGAAGATGGCCGCTGACCGGTTTCGGCAACCGGCCACGATGCGTCAGACTGGTGTCCCGTGAGTGACTCCCCCATGAATCCCGCGCCGACAGCCCACGCCCGGGTGATCCTGCTCTCCGGGCCCTCCGGATCGGGGAAGTCCTCGCTGGCGGAACGCAGCGGACTCCCGGTGCTCCAGCTGGACGACTTCTACAAGGACGGGGACGACCCCACCCTGCCCCGGCTGCCGGACGGCGCCGTGGACTGGGACTCCCCGCTCGCCTGGCACCGCGACCAGGCCGTCGCCACCATCCGCGCGCTGTACGAGCACGGGCGGGCCGAGGTGCCGGTGTACTCGATCCCGGACAACGGCCGGGTCTCCACCCGCGCCCTGGCGCTGGACGGCGCGACCGCGTTCATCGCCGAGGGCATCTTCGCCGCCGAGATCGTCGCCGAGTGCGCGGCCGAGGGCCTGCTCGGCGACGCCCTGTGCCTGCGCAACGGCGCGCTCACCACGGCCTGGCGCCGACTGCGCCGGGACGTCCGGGAGGGCCGCAAGTCGCTGCCGGTGCTGCTGCGCCGGGGGCTGCGGCTGATGCGGGCCGAGCGGGCCATCGTCGGGCGGCAGGTCGAGCTCGGCTCGTACCCGTGCGCCGGGCCGGAGGCCGAGCGGCGGGTCCGCGCGGCGGCCGGGGCGCGGGAGCTGTCGGCGGTCTGAGCGGCCGGGCCGCGACCCCCTGGAAACGCCGGAACGACGACGGGCCCGGTGCGTCTCCCCCGCACCGGGCCGTCGCCTCGACGAACGGCCCCGGCTCCCCACGGACCCCGCTCCCCCGAGCCGGTGTCCCCGAACCGCTACCGTCCGCTACCCGTCCCCCGACGGGAGTCCTTGTTCCCCTCCGGCGTTCCCCTCCGCCGTTCCCCTCCGGCCCGTTACGCGACCAGCTCGCCGAACGCCCGGACGGTGTCGCCCGACTTGTTCAGGTGCTCGTCGTCGCGCAGCCGGCGCAGCGCGCGCCAGATGCTGCTCTTGACCGTGCCGACGCTGATCCCCAGCACGTCGGCGATCTCCGGGTCGGTCTTGCCCTCGTAGTACCGCAGCACCAGCATGGTCCGCTGGTTCTCCGGCAGCTTCGCCAGCGCCTGCCAGAGCACGGTGCGCAGCTCGGTGCCGCCCATCGCGTCGGTGTCGCCGGCCGTCTCCGGCAGCTCCTCGGTCGGGTACTCGTTGACCTTGCGGCGCCGCCAGGCGGAGATGTGCAGGTTGGTCATGGTGCGGCGGAGGTAGCCCCCGACCGCGGCCTTGTCGGTGATCCGGCCCCAGGCCCGGTAGGTGCTGAAGAGCGCGCTCTGCAGCAGGTCCTCGGCCTCGTAGCGGTCACCGGTGAGGTGGTACGCCGTGGCGTACAGGGAGGCGCGGCGCTCGCGCACGTACGCGGTGAACTCCGTGATGTGGTCCTCCGCGACGGCCGGGTGCTCCCCCTGCGCGTCCCCCTGTCCCGCCTCGGTGGTGCGGGCCGCTGCGGGGTTCAGCCGCAGCAGCGTCGCACCGGCGGCCTCGCGGCCGGCCGACTCCCCCGAGCCGACCGTCCGCAGACCGTTCTTCCCCAGGTCGCCCCCCCGGGCGTCCTTGCCCTCGACGCGGACGGGGAGGATCCCCCGCAGCGTGAGGGTGGTGCCGGAATCGGCCGCACTCCCCAGTCGGCCGATCCCGTACAGCTCCCCAGTCCTGCCGCCACCGCTCACCCGGCGTGCGGCAGGGTTTCCCCCGGTGCTGTGCGCGCACCCCCGTACGGTCACGGCACCGGAGTTCTCGTCGGTCCTGATCTCGTACCGGGTCCGGTGGGTGGTCGCTGACGAACGCGCGGTGCGGACAGCCGGGTTGGTCCGGGTCTGAAGCATGGCGTTCATCGTGCGCCCCCTTGGTTCGGTACGAGCGGTTCCTGTTGCCGCCCTCCAGCCGGCCCTTGCGGCCCGCTGTCCTGCGGCGACATGGAAAATCCTGCCCGCCGGTTGTGATGGCGCTGTCCGCCGACTGTCACAGGGGTGTCACAGGGGCGGGCCCTTCGTCCCGTTCCATCTCCCTCCGTACCGGACGCCGGTGGTCGCCCTTCCGGTTCCCATACGGGCGGTGACCGGTCCGGGGGGTGAATCGACGCTTCCGGTGGGCCAAAATGGGGCCGTGCCTTTCCTCCTACTGATCGAGGACGACGACGCCATCCGGACCGGCCTCGAACTCGCCCTCACCCGCCAGGGCCACCGCGTGGCCACCGCCGCCTCCGGTGAGGACGGTCTGAGGCTCTTCAAGGAGCAGCGGCCCGACCTGATCGTGCTGGACGTGATGCTGCCCGGGATCGACGGCTTCGAGGTGTGCCGTCGGATCCGGCGCACCGACCAGCTGCCGATCATCCTGCTCACCGCGCGCTCCGACGACATCGACGTGGTGGTGGGTCTGGAGTCCGGGGCGGACGACTACGTGGTGAAGCCGGTCCAACCGCGGGTGCTGGACGCCCGGATCCGGGCCGTGCTGCGGCGCGGCGAGCGGGAGAGCTCGGACTCCTCCGCGTACGGCAGCGTGGTGATCGACCGGGCCGCGATGACCGTCACCAAGGACGGCCAGGACCTCCAGCTCACCCCGACCGAGCTGCGGCTGCTGCTGGAGCTCAGCCGCCGCCCCGGCCAGGCGCTCTCCCGCCAGCAGCTGCTGCGGCTGGTCTGGGAGCACGACTACCTCGGCGACTCGCGCCTGGTGGACGCCTGTGTGCAGCGGCTGCGGGCCAAGGTCGAGGACGTGCCGTCCGCGCCGACCCTGATCCGCACCGTGCGCGGGGTCGGCTACCGGCTGGACCCGCCCGCCTGAGCCCGCTCCCCTCCCGAACTCCCGCCCGACCTTCCACCCTGAACTCTCGCCCTGAACTCCCGTACGACGACAGGCTCTTGTGACTGACCATCAGCAGACCGCCCGGCGGTTCTCGTCCGGCCCGTGGCGACGGCTGCGCTCACTGCGGGTGCGGCTGATCGCGGTGTTCGCGGCCGTCGCGCTGCTCGCCGCCGTCTCGGCCTCCGGCATCGCGTACTGGCTCAACCGCGACGCGGTGCTCAAGCGCGCCCAGGACACCGCGCTGAACGACTTCCGGGTCTCGCTCAGCCGCAACGTCTCCGACCTGCCGCTGAACGCCAGTTGCCCGGACCTGGCCACGCTGGCCTCCAACGTGGCCAGCTCCGGACTGAGTTACGACGTGGTCGTGGTCGACCCGGCGCACCCCGAGTGCCCGGCCTCCTCCGACCCGACGAAGTTCACCCTGGCCGACGTCCCGGCGACGCTGCGGACCACCGTCGCCAAGCCGCGCGAGGTCAGCGAGAGCAACCCGTACCCGTACCACCTGTACTGGCAGCGGCAGAACCTGGCGGGCCGCCCGTTCGTCATCGGCGGCACCAAGGTGGTGCCGAACGGGCCGACGGCGTACATGTTCAAGTCGCTGGAGAACGAGCGGGCCGACCTCAACACGCTGGGCTGGTCGCTGGCCATCGCGACCCTGCTGGCGCTGATCGGCTCGGCGCTGCTCGCCCAGGCCGCCTCGTCGACCGTGCTGCGGCCGGTCAAACGGCTCGGCGAGGCCGCCAAGCGGCTCGGCGAGGGACACCTGGACACCCGGCTGGAGGTCGACGGCTCCGACGAACTCGCCGACCTGGCGCGGACGTTCAACCGGGCCGCGGAGTCACTGCACGAACAGGTCGAGGAGCTGAGCGCGCGCGAGGCGCAGAGTCGCCGGTTCGTCGCCGACATGTCGCACGAACTGCGCACCCCGCTCACCGCGATGACCGCGGTGACCGACATCCTGGAGGACGAGGCCGAGTCGCTGGACCCGATGATCGAGCCCGCCGTCCGGCTGGTGGTCAGCGAGACCCGGCGACTGTCCGACCTGGTGGAGAACCTGATGGAGGTCACCCGCTTCGACGCCGGCACCGCCCGGCTGGTCGCCGACGAGGTGGACGTCGCCGACCTGATCATGTCCTGCATCGACGGCCGGGCCTGGTACGACGCGGTCGAACTGGACGCCCCGCGCGGCATCCTGGCCGTGGTCGACCCGCGCCGGCTCGACGTCGTCTTCGCCAACCTGATCGGCAACGCGCTCAAGCACGGCGGCTCACCGGTGCGGGTCAAGGTCCGGCAGACCGACGACTCGGTCGTCGTCGAGGTGTCCGACAGCGGCCCCGGCATCCCCGAGGACGTGCTGCCGCACGTCTTCGACCGCTTCTACAAGGCCGACCGCGGACGGGCCCGCTCCGAGGGCAGCGGGCTGGGACTGTCCATCGCGATGGCCAACGCCCAGATCCACGGGGGGACGATCACGGCCGCGAACGGGGAGGTCGGCGCGGTGTTCACCCTGACCCTGCCGCTGACCCAACCGCCGCCGCCGTCCGCGGGCGGGACCGACAGCGGCCCCGCCGGCGGCGCCGAGCTCAAGGACGCCACGTGACCTCCCCCACCCGTACCGACCGCACCACCCTGCGCCGGGCCGCCGGCGCGCTGCTCCTGCTCGCCCTGGCCACCGGCTGCGGCATCCGGCCGACCGCGGTACCCGTCGACGCCGGCGCGCCCGCCAGCCGGACGGCCTGCCCGAACACCCCGCACCCACCGACCGCGCTGGCCACCCCGCCCGCCCCGGCCCCGACCGTCACCCCGGCCCGCGGCACGGCCAAGACGGGCGCCAGCCCCTCGCCCACCCCGGTGACCCCCGGCTCACCGCCGCCGGACAACGTGTTCGGCGCGGTGCCGACCACCTCGGCGTGCCGGTAGCCGTCGGGTAGGCCGGGGCCGGACCGGGGACGGACCGGGGCAGGTCCCGGCCCGGCCCGGCGGAAACGGGGGCGCGTCCCGGAATGTTCACGCCCGAGGTGGAACCGCCGCGCCACCGGCCCACGTCCTTCCCCCCGTGCAGCGAGATGGCACCAGGACACGCGACGAGCGTTCCGGCGCACGGACCGAGACCGGGCCGGCGGCGGGCGTCCACCGTCCCTTCCGACTGGCGGGACTGGCGGGCCTGGCCCTCCACCTGACCCTGGCCCTCTGGCTGGTGCTCAGACCCCTGCCGGTGGCCTGGGTGTACGACGCCAACCTGACGCCGCTGGCCTCGCTCCGCTCGTCCACCGGCTGGCAGGTGGTCGGCGAGCTCCTGCTGCTCGCCCCGCTCGGCGTGCTGCTCCCGCTGGCCGGCGGCCGGATCCGGGCCCCCTGGCTGCCGTCCTTCCTGCGCACCACCGGCGCCTCCGCCCTGCTGGCGACCGGCCTGGAGTTCCTCTCCTCCTGGACGCCCGGGCACGTGCTCAACGTCGACCACATACTGTTCGCCGTGCTCGGCGTGATGGCCGCCCACCTCGCCCTCGTCCCCGGCCTGCGCCGCCTGCTGCGGGACCACCGCCCGAAGCCGCGGGCGCCCCGGGCGGTCGTACTGGCCGGCCCGCCGGTGGCCGCCGCCGTCACCCCGACCAGGACGGTCGTGCCCGCGGCCCGACCGCGCGCCTACGCGGAGCCGACCCCGCCCGCGGGCTGACCCGCGACCCGGACCACCCGGCCGCCGACCTCCACCAGCCCACCCGGGCGCGGGCCCGCCAGCAGCTGCGAACCCCGCCCCTGGGTGACGGTCAGCGCCCGACCGAGCCGGGCGGCCAGCAGCAGGGCGGCCGCGCCGGTCGCCTCGTCCTCGTCGATCCCGTCCCCGCGCCCGGGGAAGGCCCGCGCCCGGACCGTACCGGCCGCCTCGTCCTGCCAGGCCCAGGCGTACACCCACTCCCCCGGCGGCGGCACCGCCAGCCCGTCCACCTCGGCCGGCGAACCGTACTGCCGCAGCGTCCGGGGCGGGGCCCACTCCGGCCGGGCCGTGATCCGGGTCAGCCCGCCGTCCCGCCGCACCGCCACCACCCCGGCCGCGGTGACCAGTCGCTCCACCCCGAGCAGCCAGGCGGCGCCCACGCACGGATGGCCGGCGAAGGGCAGGCGCACACTCGGGGCGTAGATGTCGATCTCCCCGCGCGCCGGGTCGTCGACGAACACCGTCTCGCTGAAGCCGAGTTCCCGCGCGAACGCCTGCCGGTCGGCCCGGTCCGGCAGGGCGGCACCGTCCCGCACCACGCCCAGTTCGTTCCCGTGTCGCCCGTCGGGCCCGCAGAAGACCCGCAGCACCTCGTAGTCGGTCATGTCCCACCTCGTCCGTCACTGTTCCGGTGTCACCGGCTGTCGATCGTCGCCGGAGCCCGTGCGCCCACGGCCCGGGCGGCTGCCGCCGTCGCCGTTCCGTCGCACCGGGCCCCTCGAATGGGGGTCAGTTCCCGTTGCCCCGGAGGCGGTTGCGGCGGCGGGCCACCACCAGGATGCCGAGACCGAGGGCGATCGCGGTGGCGCCGGTGATCGCCATCGGCGCGGCGGAGGGGCCGCCGCCGGTGGAGGCCAGCCGGGTGGGGGCCGGGTCCGCCGGGGCCGCGACGGCCTGGGCGGTGACGGCGGCCTGCGCGGCGGTGGCCGGGCCCGGCGTGCCGGTGGTGACCTGGGCGGCCGGGACGGCGGGGTCGGTGGCGACCGGGGCCGGGACGCCTGCGGAAGCGGTCGGGGCCGGGGTGCCGGTGGAACCCGTGGCGGCCTCGATCCGGAAGTCGGCCCTGGGACTGGAGGTCCCGCGCTCGGTCCCGCCCGGGCCGGCCAGGCTGTAGCCGTTGGCGACCACCGACTCGGCCGCCGCCGGGGCGTCCTTGGTCCAGGCGAGCCGCAGGTTGACCGTGTGGGTCCCGCCGTTCGGCAGGGCGATGACGTCGGCGTCCTTGGCACCGCTGCGCAGCTCCACGCCCAGCTGGGTGCCGGGGAGGTCGTGCCACTCGGGCGTACCGGCGATCCACACCCCCGCCTGGGTCTGGAACTCCAGCCTGACCATGTCCGCGCGGAGCATGCCCTCGCCCTGGAACACGATCGCCGGGACGACCCGGAGGTCGGTGCCGGTGTGGTTGCCGAGGACCACCGTGAAGGGCTTCGCCTCGCCGCCGGCCGTGAAGGAGGCGGGCAGGCCCTCGATCCGCACGTCCGGGAGCCCGACCGGGGCCGGGGTGGTCGGGGTGCCGCTCTCGACGGTGAAGTTCGGGGTGTTGCCCCAGGCCGGGGCGCCGCGCTGCTCCGGCGGCAGGGTCGGGTCCGAGATCACCGCGCGGAGCGCGGCGCCGGCCGGGCCGGGGGCGGCGTCGGCGGTGAAGGTCAGCCGGAGCCGGTAGGTGAACTCGGCACCGGCCGCCAGGTGCAGCTCGGTGGCGAACGGGTCCAGGTCCCACTGGCCGCCGGCATCCGTCCCCAGCGCCTTGGCGTCCTGCCACCGGGTGTCACCGGGGCGCTGGAACTCCAGCTTGAGCTGGCTCGGCCCGGGACCGCTGCCACGGACCGTCGAGACGACGAATCCGGTCATCACGTCCACCCGGTGGTCGGTGGTGTTCCTGAGGGTCGAGGAGAGTTCGACCGAGGTGCCCGCCTTGACCGTGGTCGGCATGCCGCTGGTGGTGATCGTGACGGCCTGGCCCTGCGGAACGGCGGCGGTCGAGCCGGCGGTCGGGCCTGCGGTCGGGCCGGTGGTCGGGCCGGTGGTCGAGCCGGCCGTCGGGGCCGCGAGGGCGGCCGGGGCGGAGCTCAGGGCGAGGCCGGAGACCAGCGCGGCAGCGGCGGCCACGGCGAGCAGTCTGCGGGGCTGAGTGCGCAAGGGAACCTCACGGAAGAATTCGGGCGTGACCCGGGAAGAGTGCGAAATCGCAGGCGTGAGGGGCCTGTTGAGGCCAGGCCGAACAAGGCCGTTCCGGCGCCGCTGGAATGCCCCCCACCATCAACGACCGCGGAATCATATCCCCCTCCGCCGACCGTTCCGCGACCGGGTTTTCACCCTCCCGGAGACTCGGGTGAGACGTTCGGCGGGACGTTCGGTGGGACCTTCGTCCTCAGGGTGACCCTGAGCCGGACCCCGACCCGGCCTACGCCTTGCCGGTGAGCCGCCCGGTGCGGGAATCGCCTGGCGGGCGGAGGTTTTCGGGCCGACGGCGGCCGAGTATGGAAGTACGCCCGCCGGAGCGACCGGCCCGGGCCGCCAGCCCTAGGAGTTCAGATGAGCGCGCGAAGCAAGCGAATCATCAAGAGGTGCGCGTGGGCGAATGCCACCACCGAGCGCAGCGAGGTGGGCGCATGAGCGCGCGTCTCGCCCGTCCCCGCCACAACCGCGTCATCGCCGGCGTCTGCGCCGGGATCGCCGAGCGTTTCGGACTGACCCCGTGGACCGTCCGCCTGATCTTCCTGCTCTCCTGTCTGCTGCCCGGCCCGCAGTTCCTGGTCTACCTCGCGCTCTGGGTGCTGCTCCCCCAGGAGCCGTGAGGCCGTCCGGGCGGGCACGGCGACGGGCCGCCCGCCCCCGGGGTCTCCGGGGGCGGGCGGCCCGTCGTGGTGCCGGGGGCTGGATCAGCCGCCCAGGCCCGGCAGAGCGCCGGTCAGGCCGCCGATCGGGGTCTTGTCCAGGCCGGGGACGCCCGGGAGGGCGGCGCGCTGCTGGGTGACGCCGGCGACCGGGGCGGCGGGCGCGGCCTCGGCGGCCGGGGCGGCGGCGGGCTGACCGGCGGACGGGGTCAGGGTGCCGAGGGTGCCGGCCACCTTGTCGCCGCCGGGCAGCTTGGCCGCGGTGTCGGTGACCGCACCGGTCACCGCGGGGTTCGTGACCGCGCCGGTGGGCAGCCCGAGGCCGCCGGCCGCCTGACCGGCCGCCGCGGAGGCGGTGCCGGCGCCGACCGCCGCGATGGCGATGCCGAGCGCCGCGGTACCGGCGGCCTTGAGAGCCTGCTTCATGGTTGGTCCCCTTGGATCCTCGTCGGTGGCCGACATCGGCACGGTTCGGCGAACGGGCGACCGTCGCCACGGCCGGTCAGCAATGACTGGCACACCGTAGTGACCGGGTCGCGCGAGAACCAAAGGGCGTTCACTCACCCGAGTGACTAGTCGGATGAACACCAACTCCCTTGGCAGGAAGAGGCGTTCATCCGACCCGGTTCGACGGTGCCTCAGTTGGCGCCGACACCCCCGCTGAACAGCCACTCCGCCTTGAGCTCGGCGTAGCCCGGCTTGATCACGTCGCTGATCATCGCCAGCCGCTCGTCGAAGGGCAGGAACGCGGACTTCATCGCGTTCACCGTGAACCACTCCATGTCACCCAGGGTGTAGCCGAAGGCCTCCACCAGGTGCCCGAACTCCTGGCTCATGCTGGTACCGCTCATCAGCCGGTTGTCGGTGTTCACGGTGACCCGGAACTTCAGCCGGCTGAGCAGACCGATCGGGTGCTCGGCGTACGAAGTGGCGGCCGCCGTCTGGAGGTTGGAGGTCGGGCACATCTCCAGCGGGATGCGCTTGTCGCGCACGTACGCGGCCAGCCGGCCGAGCTCGACGCCGCCGTCCTCGCGCACCGTGATGTCGTCCACGATCCGCACGCCGTGGCCGAGCCGGTCGGCGCCGCAGCACTGCAGGGCCTCCCAGATCGACGGCAGGCCGAAGGCCTCGCCCGCGTGGATGGTGAAGTGGTTGTTCTCGCCCTTGAGGTAGTCGAAGGCGGCCTGGTGGCGGGTGGGGGGGTAGCCGGCCTCGGCACCCGCGATGTCGAAGCCGACGACGCCGGCGTCCCGGTGGCGGTTGGCGAGCTCGGCGATCTCCTGCGAGCGGGCGGCGTGCCGCATCGCGGTGATCAGGGTGCCGATCCGGATCCGGTGGCCGGCCGCGCGGGCGTTGGCCTCGCCGAGGCGGAAGCCCTCCTGCACCGCCTCGACGACCTCGTCCAGGCTCAGGCCGCCCTCCAGGTGCTGCTCGGGGGCGTAGCGGACCTCGGCGTACACGACGCCGTCGGCGGCCAGGTCCTCGGCGCAGTCGGCGGCGACCTTGATCAGGGCCGCACGGGTCTGCATGACGGCGCAGGTGTGGGCGAAGGTCTCCAGGTAGCGGACCAGCGAGCCGGAGTCGGCGGCCTCGCGGAACCACTCGCCGAGTTCCTTCGGGTCGGTGGTGGGGAGGCCCTCGTAGCCGGTGGCGGCGGCGAGCTCGACGATGGTCTCCGGGCGCAGCCCGCCGTCGAGGTGGTCGTGCAGCAGGACCTTCGGCGCGCGGCGGATCTGGTCGGCGGTGGGAATGCGCGGGCCGGTGCCCGCGGTGGTGACGGGGATCTGCTTCTCCATTGCGGAAATATAGCCCCTACGCGCGTAGACCCACCACCGTGCGCACCACCGAATGGTCCAAACCCGACCGGGAATTCCACCGCCCGGTCCATAGGATCCGCCAAAGGCCGTCCGACGTTCAGTCGTGGTGCAGCAGCCGCCCCCGCCGGGACAGCACGAAGTCCCGGAACGCCGCCACCGGCGGCGTCAGCGGCCGCCCCGCCGCCCAGGCCAGGCCGATCGCCCGCCGGGTCCGCGGCGCCGTCACCTCCAGCTCCACCACCCCGGGCCTCGGCACCAGGGCCGGCGGCAGCAGCGCCACCCCCAACCCGGCCGCCACCAGCCCGCGCAGGGTCTCGGTCTCCTCCCCCTCGAAGGCCAGCCGCGGCACGAACCCGGCCTGCGCGCAGAAGCCGTCGGTGATCATCCGCAGCCCGTACCCCTGCTCCAGCCCGACGAACGGCTCCTCGGCCACCTCCGCCAGCCGGATCCGCCGCCGCCCGGCCAGCCGGTGGTCCGCCGGCACCACCAGGTGCAGCCGCTGCTCGTCCAGCGGGCGGGCGGTGAAGGCCGGATCGTCCGGCAGCGGCGCGACCAGGCACAGGTCCAACTCGCCCGCCCGCAACCGCTCCAGCATCGCCGTGCCGTAGTCCTGCACCAGCTGGAACCGCACCTGCGGATGCGCCGCCCGGAAGCCGCGCAGCAGCGCCGGGACGGCGTCCGGACCCATCGTGTGCAGGAACCCGAAGGCCACCCGGCCGGCCGTCGGATCCGCCTCCGCCCGGACCGCCTCCGCACCCCGCTCCAACTCCGCCAGGGCCCGCTCCACCGAGGCCAGCAACAGCCGGCCCGCCCTGGTCAACCGGACCGTCCGACCCTGCCGGGCCAGCAGCTCCACCCCCAACTCCCGCTCCAGCCGGGCCACCGCGCGGGACAACGTCGGCTGCGGCACCCCGAGCAGCGCCGCCGCCTGGGTCACGTGCTCCAGCCGGGCCACCGCGGCGAACCGGGCCAGCCCCGGCGCCAACCGGACGGCCGGCTCGTCCGGCCCCAACTCGGCGGCCCGGTACCGCTGCTCCGCTCCGTCCCGCGCATCCGCCACGACCGTCCCCGCCTCACCTCGACCCATGCACCAACGCATCGATCATCCCCTCTTCATGCATTGGACGCATCAAGCGCGCCGGGCCTACCGTCGAGGCCATGCAGCCCTCCGATACCAGGGCATCCGTCACCACGGCGCCCGCGCCCGCCCCGGATGCCTCCCCCGCGCACCCCCTCGACCAGGACGACCGCCACCGCCCCGGCCAACCCGCGTTCCGCCGCGCCAACCTGGCCCTGTTCGCCGCGGGGATCGCCACCTTCGTCCTGCTCTACTCCACCCAGGGCCTGCTGCCGATCCTCTCGGCCGACCTCGACCTCACCCCCGGCCAGGCCAGCTGGACGGCCTCCGCCACCACCCTCGGACTCGCCCTCGGACTGCTCCCCGCCAGCGCGCTCTCCGACCGGTACGGCCGCACCGCCGTGATGACGGCCTCCGTCCTCGCCGCCACCGCCCTCGCCGTCGCCCTGCCCTTCGCGCCCGACCTCACCACCCTGGTCGCGCTGCGGACGCTCCAGGGCGCCCTCCTCGCCGGGCTCCCCGCCACCGCGATGGCCTACCTCGCCGAGGAGATCCACCCCAGCGCGCTGGCCTCCGCGATGGGCCTCTACGTGGCCGGCAACAGCATCGGCGGCATGGGCGGCCGACTGGTCTCCGGCTGGACCGCCGCCGCCCTCGGCTGGCGCTGGGGCCTGGCCGCCTCCGCCGCCCTCGCCCTGCTCGCCGCGCTCGCCTTCCGGCTGCTGATCCCCGCCGCCCGGCACTTCACCCCGGCCCCGGTGGACGCCCGCGCGCTCGCCCGCACCGTCGGCCGGCACCTGCGCAACCCGCTGCTGGTACGGCTGTACGCGCTCGCGATGCTGTTCATGGCGGTCTTCGGCGCGGTCTACAACACCGTCGGCTACCGGCTGATCTCCGCCCCCTTCCACCTGCCGGAGTCGGTCGCCGCCTCGATCTTCGCGGTCTACCTGGTCGGCACCGCCACCTCCGCCGCGGCCGGCCGCCTCTCCGCCCGGCTCGGCCGCCGCGGCACCCTCTACGTCGCCATCGGCGTCACCGCCGCCGGCCTGCTGCTCTCGCTCGCCGACTCGCTGCCCTGCGCACTGCTCGGCCTGGTGCTGATCACCGCCGGCTTCTTCGCCGGCCACGCCACCGCCTCCGCCGCCGTGGGCCGCACCGCCACCGAGGGCCGCGCCCAGGCCTCCGCCCTCTACCTGATCGCCTACTACCTCGGCAACAGCCTCGGCGGCACCCTCGGCGCCGACGCCTACCACGCCACCGGCTGGCCCGGCACCGCCACCGTCGGCCTCACCGCCATGGCCCTGGCCGCCGCCGTCACCCTCTACGCCACCCGCCAGGCGCGCGGCGCGAGGCGGATGACTTCGGTACGCTCCGCGCCATGAGCATCAGTCAGGCCGACTACTCCCGGCTGCGTGCGGCTCGCGATGCCGTGTCGGGGATTCCCGGTATCGGGAAGGCTGAGATCGCGGAGGGCGGGATCATCCTGACGTTGCCGCCTGTCCAGCGCCACGAGCAGGCCGCGGAACAGATCACCGAACAGATCAACTTCCAGCTTCCCCGAACCCACCCCGGGTACGTCGCCCGCCGCGATGTCACTCTGGAGTGCCTCGGGCCGCACAGACTGGTCAGCCCGGACGTGCTGGTCTTCCCCGGGCACATCCGGCCGGAGATTCCATCCCACGCGGTACTGCTGGTCGTCGAGGTGGTCCCCGCCCCCAATCCTCAGCGCACCTACCGCGACAGGTATCGCGACTACTCCGCCATGGGCATCCCGCTCTACCTGATCGTCGATCCTCGCACCGGCACCGGCGTCGTGCATTCGGAGCCGGGCTACGAGTCCCGCGAGAAGTTCGCCTTCGGCGACAAGATCGCCGTCGGCCCCTGGACCCTCGACACCAGCGGGCTGCTCACGTACGCCTGAGCACGCGCGAGGAGCCCGTACCCGGTGGTCGGGTACGGGCTCCTGGATAAGGTTCAGGCAGCCGGCGCCTGGAAGCGGACGGCGGCCTGGGTGTCGGGCGTGACGTGGATGTCGAGCTCCGCCTCCAGCGCACCCGCCAGCCGCTGCAGCAGCGGGAGCGTGGGCACGGTCCCCGCCTCCTCGATGCACTCGATCTCGTCCACCGTCATCCCCGCCCGCCGGGCGACCTCGGCGTGCGAGAGGCCGAGAGCCGTGCGGCGGTCGTAGAGCGCCTGCCCGAACGCCATGGAATACCGGATCTCCAGCCGAAACGCGGCCATCTCCGGACTTTCCTCCACCTGCTCGCCCAGCAGCTCGCGCGTGCGGCGGGTCTTCCACTGTGCGTGGTTCACCACTGCTCTCCTTACCCGACGGTCCGGCTGAACTCTTCGTGTGCCGGGGGATGTTCCGACTCGCAGGTCTTCTGAGCCCACAACGCCCGGGTGACCTCAGCAGTCTCCCGCATCCGTCTCTTGGTGAATACCGTCAACAGAATGACTCTCCGACCGGGTGCCAGCCAGTAGGTGACTCTCGTGGCCGCACCGTCCAGACGAAGACGGAGCTCCCGCAGGGGTCCGTCCAGATGTCGCGAGCGCGGCTCGTCGAGCGTAGTCGGGTAATCAGCCAGATGATCGACGCGTTCCTCGACCAAGGCGTAGTGCCGTGGCGGAAGCGCGATGAGCCAGTCACGGACTTCCGGTTCGATCTCGACCGTGAAGCGGTCAACTCCCATGTGCGGCAGCGTAGACCACACTGCCGCACATGGAGTAATCGTATGACTACGCGATGCGGTCGAGGACGATCGGGTTCGGGGTGAAGGCGGTGCCCGCCGGGGCGACGGTGATGCCGTCCTTGAGGGCCTCGATGGCGTAGTCGTAGCGCTCCGGGGTGTCGGTGTGCAGGGTCAGCAGGGGCTGGCCCGCCACCACGGTGTCGCCCGGCTTGGCGTGCATCTCGACGCCGGCGCCGGCCTGGACCGGGTCCTCCTTGCGGGCGCGGCCGGCGCCCAGGCGCCAGGCGCAGACGCCGATCGCGTAGGCGTCCAGTTCGGTGAGCACGCCGGAGGCGGGGGCGGGGATGACGTGCTGCTCGCGGGCGACCGGGAGCGGGGCGTCGACGTCGCCGCCCTGGGCGGCGATCATGCGGCGCCAGTGGTCCATCGCGGAGCCGTCGCGCAGCGCGTCGGCCGGGTCCTTGCCGTGCACGCCGGCCGCGGCGAGCATCTCGCGGGCGAGCGCGAGGGTGAGCTCGATGACGTCGGCGGGGCCGCCGCCGGCCAGCACCTCGACGGACTCGCGGACCTCCAGGGCGTTGCCCGCGGTGAGGCCGAGCGGGGTGGACATGTCGGTGAGCAGGGCGACGGTGTTGACCCCGGCGGTGGTGCCCAGGCCGACCATGGTGCGGGCGAGTTCGCGGGCGTCGTCCAGGTTCTTCATGAAGGCGCCGGAGCCGACCTTGACGTCGAGGACCAGGGCGCCGGTGCCCTCGGCGATCTTCTTGGACATGATCGAGGAGGCGATCAGCGGGATGGCCTCGACGGTGCCGGTGACGTCGCGCAGCGCGTACAGCTTCTTGTCGGCGGGGGCGAGGCCGTCGCCGGCGGCGCAGATGACCGCGCCGGCGCCGCGCAGGACGTCCATCATCTCGTCGTTGGAGAGCAGGGCGCGCCAGCCGGGGATGGACTCCAGCTTGTCCAGGGTGCCGCCGGTGTGGCCGAGGCCGCGGCCGGACAGCTGCGGGACGGCGGCGCCGCAGGCGGCGACCAGCGGGGCGAGCGGGAGGGTGATCTTGTCACCGACGCCGCCGGTGGAGTGCTTGTCGCTGGTGGGCAGCGGCAGCGAGGAGAAGTCCATCCGGACGCCGGAGCGGATCATGGCGTCGGTCCAGCGGCTGATCTCGTGCGGCTTCATGCCGTTCAGCAGGATCGCCATGGCCAGCGCGGACATCTGCTCGTCGGCGACCTCGCCCCGGGTGTAGGCGTCGATGACCCAGTCGATCTGAGCGTCGCTCAGCTCTCCGCGGTCGCGCTTGGTCCTGATGACGGAGATGACGTCCATGGGTGCTCCAAGAGGGGTTTCAGATGCGTCAAAAAGCGAAGAGTGCCGCGAGATGACCGGGTTCCGGCCCACTCGCGACACTCTACGCGCGTAACAATTGCCGAGGCTAGAGCCGCTCCGGCCCGAACGCGTCGGGCAGGACCTCGCTCATCGGCTTCACGCCGGAGGCCAGGTCGACCAGCAGCGCGGGCCCGCCGTGCTCGTACAGCAGCTGGCGGCAGCGGCCGCACGGCATCAGCAGCTCACCGGCGCCGTCGACGCAGGTGAAGGCCACCAGCCGGCCGCCGCCGGAGGCGTGCAGCGCGGACACCAGCCCGCACTCGGCGCACAGCCCGAGCCCGTACGAGGCGTTCTCCACGTTGCAGCCGCTGACCAGTCGGCCGTCGTCGACCAGCGCCGCCGCGCCGACCGGGAACTTGCTGTACGGGGCGTACGCGCGGCCCATCGCCTCGCGCGCCGCCGCGCGCAGCCGCTCCCAGTCGACCACCGCGGGCCCGGTGGAGGCGGGGGCCGTCACTTGCCCTGGCCCTTGCGGTAGATCTGGCCGTCGGCCTTGGGCATCCGCAGTCGCTGCGACGCCAGCGCGAGCACCACCAGGGTGATCACGTACGGCGTGGCGACGATCAGCGGGCGCTGCACCTCGTCGGTCAGCGCGTACCAGGCGGCCAGGCCGCCGGCCACCACGAAGGAGACCACCGTGGCGGTGAACTTGCGGCGGTACAGCTGCCACAGGGCGAGCAGCGCCATCGCGATCGCGACGATCAGGATCAGCACGTGCACCGACTCCGGGTCGCGCAGCTGGAGGCTGTCGGTGAAGCCGAACAGGCCCGCGCCCATGGCGAGGCCGCCGGGCATCCAGTTGCCGAAGATCATCGCCGCGAGGCCGATGAAGCCGCGGCCCAGGGTCTGGCCGTCCTTGTAGAAGTGCGCGGCGACCAGCGAGAGGTACGCACCGCCGAGGCCCGCGAAGGCGCCCGAGGCGATGACCGCCAGGTACTTGTACTTGTAGACGTTGACGCCCAGCGACTCGGCGGCGGTCGGGTTCTCACCGCAGGAGCGCAGCCGCAGGCCGAACACCGTGCGCCAGAGCAGGAAGTAGCTGGCCACGATCAGCGCGGCGGCCAGCACCACGACCACCGAGAGGTTGGTGACCAGGCCGCCGAGCACGCCGGCCACGTCGGAGACCAGGAACCAGTGGTGGTTCTCGATGCTCTTCAGGCCCGAGGACAGCCCCGGGACGGTGATGTACGGCAGCGGATCGGCCGGCGGGGACTGGTTCTGCCCGGCGCCCACCGAGATGTAGTCCTTGTAGTAGATCCGGTTGACGTACGCGCAGATGCCGGGGATCAGCAGGTTGATGCCGACGCCGGAGACGATGTGGTCGACGCCGAAGGTGACGGTGACGATCGCGTGCAGCAGACCGCCGAGCGCACCGCCGGCCATGCCGGCCAGCAGGCCGACCCACGGGTTGACCAGGTAACCGGCCCAGGCGCCGCAGAAGGTGCCGGCGACCATCATGCCTTCGAGGCCGATGTTGACCACGCCGGCCCGCTCGGACCAGAGACCGCCCAGACCGGCCATGCCGATCGGGACCGCGGCGCTGAGCGCGGCGGTGACCTGCCCGGAGGAGGTCAGCGAGTGGTTGCCGGTGGCCATGCCCACGGCGGAGAACAGCACCAGGGCGCCCGCGATCAGGAGCAGGACGACCGGCCAGGACAGCTTGCGCTTCTTCGCGGGCGCGCCCGATGGCTCTCCGCCCGGGAAGACGATCTTCTTCCAGAAATCGGCCGTGAAGTTCTGGCTCATGCCGACACCTCCTTCTTCTCAGCAGCCGCGGCAGCCTGGGCGGCGAGCTGGGCGCCGACCTTCTGCTGCTGGCGCTTCAGGCCGTAGCGACGCACCAGTTCGTACGCGACGACGACGCAGATGACGATGGTGCCCTTCATCACGTCGACGATCTCGAACGGGAACTCGCCGTTCTGGGGCAGCGGCAGCACCGAGCCGGTGACGTCCAGGAAGGCGAACAGCAGGGCCGCGAAGGCCATGCCGATCGGGCTGGTCCGGCCGAGCAGGGCGATCGAGATGCCGAGGAAGCCCAGGTTCTGCTGGAAGGTCTGGCCGAAGTAGAACGAGTTCTGCAGCAGCTCGGGCAGGCCGATCAGACCGGCGATCGCGCCGGAGACCGCCATCGAGATGACGACCATCTTCTTGACGTTCACGCCGGACGCGGTCGCGGCGGACTCCGAGCGGCCGGTGGCGCGCAGGTCGAAGCCGAAGCGGGTGCGGGTCAGCACGAACTGGAACACCACGCCGACCAGGATCGCGACGAAGAGGAAGCCCCACAGGGTGCCGCCGGCCGTCTCGATGCCGAAGAAGTGGCTGGAGTCCGAGACCGGGTTGGTCTGGATCGAGTTGCTGGTGCCGCTGACCTTGGGCGCGAAGACGCCCGGGACGAGCAGTACACCGATGATCGCCAGCGCGATCGAGTTCAGCATGATGGTCGAGATGACCTCGCTGACGCCGCGGTAGACCTTCAGCAGACCGGCGATGCTCGCGTACAGGCCGCCGACCAGCATGGCGGTGACCAGCAGCAGCGGGATCTGGATGAAGGACGGCAGGTTCACCTGGGCGCCGACGTAGGCCGCGAACAGCGCCGCGACCTTGTACTGGCCCTCGACGCCGATGTTGAACAGGTTCATCCGGAACCCGAACGCGGCGGCCGCGGCGGCCAGGTAGTAGGTGGTGCTCCGGTTGAGGATGTTCACCTGGTAGTCCGACTTGGTGGCGAACGTGAGCATCACGTTCCACGCGTCGAACGGGTTCTTGCCCGAGGTCGCCAGCAGCACGGAGCAGATCGCGACGGAGAGCACGACCGCGAGCACCGGCGCCGCCAGTGCGAGCACGATCCGCTCACCGCTGATCCGCTGCGCCAGACTGCGCTTGGCGGCGGGGTTGGGACTGGTCATGGGTTACTCCCCCGCCTGCGGGTCGTCGGCGGTGTCGGTGTGCGGGTGCTCGCCCTCGGCCTCGGTGCCCTCGGCGGCGACGGCCTGCGCCTCGGCGACGGCCTCCGGCTCGGACTCCAGGTGGCCGGCGGCGGCACCGGTCATCGCGGTGCCGAGGTCCTCGGCGGTGACGGTGGCCGGGTCGGCGTCGGCGACCAGGCGGCCGCGGTAGATGACCCGGATGGTGTCGGAGAGGCCGATCAGCTCGTCCAGGTCGGCCGAGATCAGCAGCACGGCCAGGCCCTCCCGCTGGGCGGTCCGGATGTGCTCCCAGATCTGCGCCTGCGCGCCGACGTCCACACCGCGGGTGGGGTGCGCGGCGATCAGCAGCTTGGGCCGGTGGCTCATCTCGCGGCCGATGATCAGCTTCTGCTGGTTGCCGCCGGAGAGCGAGGCCGCGGTGACCTCGATGCCGGGGGTGCGGACGTCGTACTGCTCGACGATCCGCCAGGTGTCCTCGCGGGCGGCGGCCGGCTTGAGCAGCACGCCGCTGGAGTTGGGCTCCTCGGTGACGTGGCCGAGGATCCGGTTCTCCCAGAGCGGGGCCTCCAGCAGCAGGCCGTGCTTGTGGCGGTCCTCGGGGATGTAGCCGATGCCGGCCTCGCGGCGGACCCGGGTCTGGGAGCCGGAGAGGTCCTTGCCGTCCAGGACGACGGTGCCGCCGTCCAACGGCAGCATGCCCATGATGGCCTCGACCAGTTCGGCCTGGCCGTTGCCCTCGACGCCGGCGATGCCGAGGATCTCGCCCTTGTGGATGCGCAGCGAGATGTCGTCCAGGACGACGCGCTCGATGCCCTCGGCGTCGGTCTTGGCGATCCGGAGGTCCTTGACGTCCAGCATCTCGGTGGTGGTGACGGTCGACTCGCGGCTCTCCGGGGAGGGCAGCTCGGCGCCGACCATCAGCTCGGCCAGCTGGCGGGCGGTGACCGCCTTCGGGTCGGCGTCGCCGACCGTGGTGCCGCGCCGGATGACGCTGATCGCGTCGGCCACCGCGAGCACCTCGTGCAGCTTGTGCGAGATGAAGATGACGGTGACGCCCTCGGCCTTGAGGTCGCGCAGGTTGTCGAACAGCGCGTCGACCTCCTGCGGGACGAGCACGGCCGTGGGCTCGTCGAGGATCAGGATCTTGGCGCCGCGGTACAGCACCTTGAGGATCTCGACGCGCTGGCGGTCGGCCACACCGAGGTCCTCGACCAGGGCGTCCGGGCGCACGCCCAGGCCGTACTGGTCGGAGATCTCCTTGATCTTCGCCTTCGCCTTGGCCCCGATGCCGTGGAGCTTCTCGCCGCCGAGGACGACGTTCTCCAGCACCGTGAGGTTGTCGGCCAGCATGAAGTGCTGGTGCACCATGCCGATGCCGCGGGCGATGGCGTCGCCCGGGGTCTGGAACTCGCACTGCTCGCCGTTGATCGCGATGGTGCCCTCGTCCGGCTTCTGCATGCCGTAGAGGATCTTCATCAGCGTCGACTTGCCGGCGCCGTTCTCGCCCATCAGGGCGTGCACGGTGCCGGTGCGGACGGTGAGGTTGATGTCGTGGTTGGCCACGACGCCGGGGAAGCGCTTGGTGATGCCGCGCAGTTCGACGGCCGGTGTCGCCGTCCCCGCGCTGGGGGTGCCGTCCTTGCGCAGCGGGACGGGGTCGGATGCGGTGATGGCGGTCTCCTGGTGGTCTGGAGGCGCGACGTTGCGCTGGGAGGGCCAAAAGGGGGGAAACGGGGGGACGGAACGGGGCCCGGGGGTACGCGTTGAGCGCACCCTGCCGGGCCCCTCCCGTGAACCGAGTCGATCGTCGCGCTGCCGGGCAGGCGGCAGGCGCTGGTCGCGTCCGAGGACGCGCGGGCCTTAGTTGGCCGGCGCGGTCGGGATGGTGGTGGCGCCGCTGGTGATGGAGTCGGCGGCGGTCTTCAGCTTGTCCTGGATGTCGTCGATCTTGCCGCCGGTGGTGGCGAGCGAGACACCGTTGGCCTTCAGGTCGAAGAGCTTGATGCCGGTGAACGGCGAGCCCTGCTTGACCGACTGGATGTACTGGAAGACCGCGGTGTCGACGTTCTTGACCATCGAGGTCAGGATGGCGCCCTTGAACTTCGCCAGGGCCGGCTGGCTGGCCTGGTCGGAGTCGACACCGATGGCGAGCTTGCCCGCGTTGGCGGTGGCCTCGATGGCGCCGTTGCCGGAGGCACCGGCGGCGGCGTAGATGACGTCCGCGCCCTTGTCGAGCTGGCCCTGCGCGGCCTCCTTGCCCTTGTCGGGCGCGGCGAAGCCGGTGAAGTCCGGGGGGGTGGTCAGGTAGGTGGTCTCGATCTGGATGTTCGGGTCGGCGAACTTGGCGCCCGCCTTGTAACCGGCCTCGAACTTCTTGATCAGCTCGGTCTGGACACCACCGATGAAGCCGATGTGGTGGGTCTTCGACTTGTTCGCGGCCGCGACGCCGGCCAGGTACGAACCCTCCTGCTCGGCGAAGAGCAGCGAGGTGACGTTGGACGGCTGGTCCTTGTCGTTCGAGTCGATGATCGCGAACTTGACGTTCGGGTTGTCCTTGGCGACCTTGTTGACCGCCTGCTGGTAGACGAACCCGACGGCGACGATGGTCTTGTAGCCACCGTCGATCAGGTTCTTGAGGCGGGTCTCCTTGTCGGCCTCGGCCTCGCCCTGCTTGGCCTCGGCCTCGGTCACGGAGACGCCCAGCTCGGACTTGGCCTTGTCCAGACCGCGCGCGGCGGAGTCGTTGAAGGACTGGTCGCCTCGGCCGCCGATGTCGTAGGCCATACCGACCTTGAGACCGTCGGACGAGCCGGAGGAGGCGTTGTTGTCAGTGCTCTTTGCGCCGCAAGCGGCGAGCGAGGCGATGCCCAGGGAACCCGAGAGCACAACCGCGGCGAGCTTCATTGAACGGCGCAAGGGAGTTTCTCCTTCTCACACGCACCCGTTTAGCGTGGTCGGACGCCACCGTAACGCGCGTAGAACACGGTTGTGTTACGGGGTGCCGGAGCATTCGGGTTGTTATCAAACCGTGGTCTGAAGGCCGTCCCCGAGCCCTTTTTCCCCTGCGCGGACGGTGAATCCGAGACTTGGTCCGGGCCAGTGTACGGAACCGTTCGGAACCCGGATCTCGACAACCCCGTCACGCATCGCCCACAAACGCCTCGGGAACGATCAGATCCGGTCGCCCTCCAGGGCCAGCGCCGCGAACAGTTCCACGCCCACGCCGATCGCCCGCTCGTCCACGTCGAACCGGCCCTGGTGCAGGTCGCGGACGGTGGTGTCGCCCGGGGCGCGGACGCCGAGCCGGGCCAGCGCGCCCGGGGCGTGCTCCAGGTACCAGGAGAAGTCCTCACCACCCAGGCTCTGTTCGGTGTCCTCCACCACCTCGGCGCCACCCGGTCCGCCGGTCGGCCCGTGCCCCTCGCCTCCGCGACCGAAGCGGGCGGTCATCGCCGCCTCCAACTGCCCCACCGAGACCGCCTCGTTGACCACCGGCGGCACCCCGCGGTGGTAGTCCAGCGTCCACTTGGCCCGGTAGGTCTCGGCGAGCTTGGCGATCAACTCGTGCAGCAGGTCCGGCGCCTCGCGCCAGCCGTCCAACTCCAGGCAGCGGACGGTGCCCTCCAACTCGGCGTGCTGCGGGATCACGTTGGGCGCGGAGCCGGAGGCGATCCGGCCCCAGACCAGGCTGACGCCCCAACGCGGGTCCATCCGGCGGGCCAGCGCGGCCGGGAGGTCGGCGGCCATCCTGGCGATCGCGGTGACCAGGTCGGTGGTCAGGTGCGGCCGGGCGGTGTGCCCGCCCGGGCCGTCCAGGTGCAGCACCAGGCGGTCGCAGGCCGAGGTGATCGCGCCGACCCGCAGGCCGATCCGGCCGACCTCCACCTTCGGGTCGCAGTGCACCGCGAAGATCCGGCCGACGCCGTCCATCCCGCCCGCCTTGATGACGTCCAGCGCACCGCCCGGCATGACCTCCTCGGCCGGCTGGAACACCAGCCGGACCGGGCGGCGCAGCTCCCCGGAGCGCAGCGCCCCGGCCAGCACCAGGCCGAGGCCGAGCAGCACCGAGGTGTGCACGTCGTGGCCGCAGGCGTGGGCCCGGCCGGGGACGGTCGAGCGGTACGGCACATCGCTCTTGGCGTCGTCGATCGGCAGCGCGTCGATGTCGGCCCGGAAGGCCAGGAACTCGGTGCCCGGGGCGGTGCCGGCCGGGACGAGGTCGACCAGCAGACCGGTGCCGCCGGGCAGCACCCGCGGCTCCAGGCCCGCCGCCACCAGCCGGTCGCGCAGCAGCCCGGTGGTGCGGAACTCCTGGCGGCCCAGCTCGGGGTGCCGGTGCAGATCACGGCGGAAGGCGATCAGCTCGGGCTCCAACCGCCGGACCCGGGCGCGCAGTTCGGCGACGGGGCCGGCGACGGCGAGAGTGCTGCCCGGCTGAGCGGGCTCAGGGGGGTTCATCTCCCCAAGAATAGGCCCGTTGGGGGGATTTGGCCCGACTTCCGGAAAACTAGTCCCCGGATGGGCGCATACCGGCCTGACAGGTGGGTATGACATCTCGTTTCAGCCGCCTTCCCCGGTTTGCTTGCTCTGTGCAACGATCACTCGCGCCGGTGGTCACGGCCCCCCTCCGCTTGACGGCCGCTGGGCCGTGAAGGTGACTCAGAAACGTTCCACCGGAACGTACGTGCCCCACACCCCGCGCAGCGCGTCGCAGACCTCGCCGACGGTGGCCCGGGCGGCCAGCGCCTCCTTCATCGGGTAGAGCACGTTCGACGTCCCCTCCGCCGCCCGGCGCAGCGCGTCCAGCCCGCGGGCGACCGCGAGGTCGGAGCGCTCGGCCCGCAGCCGGGCCAGCCGTTCGGCCTGCCGGTGCTCGACCGCCGGGTCCACCCGCAGCGGCCGGTACGGCTCCTCCCCGTCCGCGTCGTGCCCGTCCAGCCGGAAGCGGTTGACGCCGACCACCGTGCGCTCGCCGGAGTCGGTCTCCCGCTGGACCCGGTAGGCGGTGCGCTCGATCTCGGCCTTCTGGAAGCCCTGTTCGATCGCCGCCACCGCCCCGCCCCGCTCCTCGACCCGGGCCATCAGGGCCAGCACGGCGGCCTCGACCGCGTCGGTGAGCGACTCGACCGCGTAGGAACCGGCGAAGGGGTCGACGGTCGCGGTCACATCGGTCTCGTGGGCGAGCACCTGCTGGGTGCGCAGGGCCAACCGGGCGGCCTTCTCGGTGGGCAGGGCGATCGCCTCGTCGAAGCCGTTGGTGTGCAGGGACTGGGTGCCGCCGAGCACCGCGGCCAACGCCTGCACCGAGACCCGGACCAGGTTCACCTCGGGCTGCTGGGCGGTGAGCTGCACCCCGGCGGTCTGGGTGTGGAAGCGCAGCATCCACGAGCGGGGGTCCAGCGCGCCGAACTCCTCGCGCATGATCCGGGCCCAGATCCGGCGCGCGGCACGGAACTTGGCGACCTCCTCCAGCAGGGTGGTGCGGGCCACGAAGAAGAAGGAGAGCCGGGGCGCGAACTCGTCCACGGCCATCCCGGCGGCGAGCGCGGTCCGCACGTAGGCGATCGCGTTGGCCAGGGTGAAGGCGATCTCCTGCGCCGGATCGGCGCCGGCCTCGGCCATGTGGTAGCCGGAGACGGAGATGGTGTTCCAGCGCGGGACCTCGGCCCGGCAGTACCGGAACACGTCGGCGGCCAGCCGCAGCGAGGGCTGCGGCGGGAAGATGTAGGTGCCCCGGGCGATGTACTCCTTCAGCACGTCGTTCTGCACCGTGCCGGTGAGCGCCGAGGGCGCCACCCCCTGGGCCTCGCCGACCAGTTGGTACAGCAGCAGGAGCAGGGCGGCGGGGGCGTTGACGGTCATCGAGGTGGACACCCCGCCGAGCGGGATGCCGTCGAAGAGCTCCGCCATGTCCTCGACGCTGTCCACCGCGACGCCCACCCGGCCGACCTCCCCGGCGGCGGGCGGCGCGTCCGAGTCGTAGCCCATCTGGGTGGGCAGGTCGAAGGCCACCGAGAGGCCGGTGCCGCCGTCCGCGATCAGCCGGCGGTAGCGGGCGTTGGACTCGGCGGCGGTGCCGAAGCCCGCGTACTGGCGCATCGTCCACGGCCGGCCGGTGTACATGCTCGGGTACACGCCCCGGGTGTACGGGTACTCGCCCGGACGGCCCAGCCGGGTGTCCGGGTCCCAGCCGGCCGGCGCCCCCGGGCCGTACAGCGGCTCGATCGGGAAGCCTGATTCGGAGCGGCGCGGCACGGCTGCCTCCACGGGGAGCTCGGGGTCCTTCGCAACCTAGGCCCTGTCCGGCCGATCTCGCCGGGCGCGCGACGCCGGGCATCCCGCCTGGACGCACGCCCGAATCGCCCGAGTACGTCCAGTACGAGGCCGACTCGGGCGCACGCCCAGCCGGGCGCCCAACGCCGCGCGCTGATCCGCCAAGATCGGCCGGCCAGGACCTAGGGGCCCTCCCCTCCGGCGGCGCGCGGAGGCGGTTGAGATGATCGGGTGAACGACCGGATGAGCCCCAGGGAGTGGCAATGACCGAGCAGAAGGTGGCCGTGGTCACCGGTGCCAGCAGCGGGATCGGCGCGGCGACCGCCCGCCGGCTGGCCGCCGAGGGCTTCGAGGTGGTGCTGACCGCCCGCCGCACCGAGCGGATCGAGGAGCTGGCCAAGGAGATCGCCGGGCGGGGCGGTTCGGCGAGGGCGGTCACGGTGGACGTCACCGACCGGGCCGCCGTGGACGCCTTCGCGGCCGAGGTCGGCCGGGTGGACGTCCTGGTGAACAACGCCGGCGGCGCGATCGGCGCCGAGAGCGTCGAGCACGGCGACCCGGCCGACTGGCGGGCCATGTACGAGGTCAACGTGCTCGGCGTGCTGCACATGACCCAGGCGCTGCTGCCCGCCCTGCGCGCCACCGGCGACGGCACCGTGCTGGTGCTCTCCTCCACGGCCGCGCTGGCCGCGTACGAGGGCGGCGGCGGGTACGTCGCGGCCAAGCACGCCGCCCACACCATCGCGGCGACGCTGCGGCTGGAGCTGTGCGGGGAGCCGATCCGGGTGATCGAGATCGCGCCCGGGATGGTGAAGTCCGAGGGCTTCGCGGTCACCCGCTTCCGCGGCGACGAGGAGAAGGCCGCCGCCGTGTACGCGGGCGTCGCCGAGCCGCTGACCTCCGAGGACATCGCGGACACCGTGGCCTGGGCGGTCACCCGTCCGGCGCACGTGAACATCGACCTGCTGGTGGTCCGCCCCCGGGCGCAGGCCGCCAACCACAAGGTCCACCGGGGCTGACCCCCCGCCACTGCCGGCGGGCGGCCCGACACCCCGATCGAACACGTGTCGTACACGAGTGGTACACACATGCGATGACGATCTTCCGGGCCGCCCGCCCACGGGTGCTGCTGACCGCCCTGGCGGCCGGCACCCTGCTGCTCACCGCCGCCTGCAACGACACCGCCCCGACCGCCCAGGACAAGGCCACCGGCGCCGGCGGCACCACCGCCCCCGCCGCCACCGGCCCCGCCGCCACCCCGACCCCGAAGCCCAAGGGCGAGGCGGACCCGGCCCTCAAGGCCTTCTACGGCCAGCAGATCACCTGGACGGACTGCCCGGCCGACCCCAAGGCCGCACAGGCGAAGATCGACACCTCCGGCATGCAGTGCGGCAAGCTGCACGTCCCGCTCGACTACACCGCCCCCGCCGCCGACGCGATCGACCTAGCGCTGATCAAGTACGGGGCGGCCGACCACGGCAAGCGGATCGGCTCGCTGATGGTCAACCCCGGCGGCCCCGGCGCCTCCGGCGTCGAGATGGTCAAGTACGGCGCCAAGGACTTCGAGGGCGCCCTGCACGACCGCTTCGACGTGATCGGCTTCGACCCGCGCGGCACCGGCGACAGCTCGCCCGTGACCTGCTACGACGACAAGCAGCTCGACGAGGCCAACCAGACCGACGCGCCGGACGACCCGGCCCAGCGCAAGGCCGCCCACGTCAAGCAGTCCACCGACCACGCCGCCGCCTGCCAGGCCAAGTCCGGCAAGCTGCTGCCCTTCGTCGGCACCCGCAACACCGCCCGCGACCTGGACGTGCTGCGCGCCGTCGTCGGCGACCGGAAGCTCAACTACCTCGGCATCTCCTACGGCACCTACCTCGGCGCCCTGTACGCCGAGGAGTTCCCGCAGAACACCGGCCGGCTGATCCTGGACGGCGCCGTCGACCCGGCCGAGGACACCCTGGACCACGGCATCGACCAGCAGGTCGGCTTCGAGAAGTCCTTCGAGCGCTTCGCCGCCGACTGCGTGGAGAACCACGCCACCGAGTGCCCGCTCGGCAAGGACAAGAGCAAGGCCGCCAAGAAGGCCGCCGACTTCCTGGACGGCCTCCACGACAACCCGCTGACCGCCAAGGACGGCCGCAAGCTCGGCCGCGACATGGCCTGGACCGGTGTCATGTCGCTGCTCTACGGCGACGAGACGACCTCCTGGCAGTACCTGCGCAACAGCCTCGGCTGGGCCATGATGCGCGACAAGGGCGACTATCTGATGGCCTTCGCCGACGACTACAACGGCCGCGACCAGAACGGCCACTACAGCCCGATGGACGAGGCCAACACCGCGATCAGCTGCGCCGACGCCGCCCGCCCCGCGCCGACCCCGGAGCACGCCAAGCAGGCGGTCGACCGGCTGCTCGCCGAGGCGCCGCTGCTCTCCAAGGGCGCCACGGTGGACGACTTCACCGAGCCGGGCTGCGCCTACTGGCCGTTCAAGACCCAGGAGAAGCCGCACACCATCCGGGCCGAGGGCGCCGCCCCGATCCTGGTGGTCGGCACCACCGGCGACCCGGCCACCCCGTACGCCTCCGCCGAGCAGCTGGCCAAGGGCTTCGCCAAGGCCACCCTGCTCACCCGGGTCGGCGAGGGCCACGGCGCCTTCGGCAAGGGCAACACCTGCATCGACCAGGCCATGGCGGCCTACCTGACCGACGGCACCATGCCCGCCGACGGCACCCGCTGCAGCTGAACGGCCGGACCGGGCCCGAGGCCCGGCGGCCGCGCCGCCGGGCCCGTAGCGGACGGAAGTGGGACGGAGGATGACGCAATGGTGTCAACGTCACAACTTGATAGCTCGTCCGGATGAATTCCGCGCGCGCCCTCCCCAACTGATGACCGCTCAACTACCGTTGAGGAGCTGCCGGAACGGCGCCGCGCGCCCCCCGCAGCCTCCATACTTCAGCTGCTCCACCACCCCACTGGCCCCTTCCCGCCCTCACGAGGAGGACCCGCTGGCCAGCGACATCCCGTCACAGCGGCCCGACGCCAGCACCGAGCCGTCCCTCCTCGGCCTGCACCGCTTCAACGAGGCGGACGCCGGAGCCGCCGAGGAGGCGCTGCTGGCCTGCTGCGGCAGCCACCGCTGGGCCCTGCGACTCACCGCACACCGCCCGTACCCCGACATAGAGTCCCTGCTGGCCGCCGCCAGCGAGGCCTCCTACGACCTGCGCCCGGCGGACCTCACCGAGGCCCTCGCCGACGAGAGCTGGATGCCGCAGCCCCTGCTCGGCATGCGCGCCCCCGGCAGCCAGGCCGCCCACACCGCCCTGCGGGCGGCCCACGCCGCGTACGAGGCCCGGTTCGGCCACGTCTTCGTGGTCTGCCTGGACGGCGTCGACCCGGAGGAGATGCTCGACGCCGTGCTCTCCTCCATCCGCACCCGGCTGGCCAACGACCCGGACGAGGAGCGACTGATCGCGGCGGACGAGCTCCGGCGGATCGCCCTCACCCGGTTGGAGCACCTGGTCGCCACCCACTCGGAGGCCGGGGCGCGCTGACACCCGGACGGGTCGAGCCGGTACGGTCGTACCGGCTCGACCCGCGTTCACCCCCCGGAGTGAATCCGACCGGACTTCGACAGCGGAGCGCGACGGAATCGACACCCAGAGTGACCAAGGGGCGCTCGGTTCCCGCTCCGCTAGGCCAGAAGTGCCTGATTGATCACACCTGGGGGCCCCGGAGGCGGTTCCCGACAAGGCGTCGATAGGATGCTGGCGGCCGGTGGACCGTACCCGGCCGGGCTGACCGACACCGAAGCCGGCCGAGCCCCCAATCGCTTCCGGAGGGTTTTTCCGTGCCGGCTGGAACGCTGTACCGCGGCCGGGAAGGCATGTGGAGCTGGGTGGCTCATCGAGTCACCGGCGTCCTCATCTTCTTCTTCCTGTTCGCCCACGTCCTGGACACCGCTCTCGTGCGAGTGTCGCCGGAGTCCTACGACACCGTCATTCAGACGTACAAGACTCCGCTCGTGAACCTGATGGAGTACGGCCTGGTGGCCGCCATCCTGTTCCACGCGCTCAACGGCCTTCGCGTCGTCGCCGTGGACTTCTGGTCCAAGGGCCCGAAGTACCAGAAGCAGATGCTGTGGACCGTCGTCGGAGTCTGGGTCGTCCTGATGGCTGGCTCCTTCTACGGCATCCTGCAGCACACGCTGATCGCCTGGTTCGGGAAGTGAGCTGACTGATGTCCACGGAATACTCCGACGCGATCGTCGTCCCCTCGAAGCAGGCGCACACCGGCAAGGGCCTCGGCACCGGTAACCCGGCCGACGCCTTCGTCATCGAGCCGCCGCGCAAGCGGACGAAGAAGACCCCGCGCCGCACCCGGACCAACTTCGAGATGCTGGCCTGGCTCTTCATGCGCCTGTCCGGTGTCGTCCTGGTCGTGCTGATCCTCGGTCACCTGCTGATCATGCTGGTGCTCGACGGCGGCGTCTCCAAGATCGGGTTCGCCTTCGTCGCCGGCCGCTGGGCCTCGCCGTTCTGGCAGGGCTGGGACCTGTTGATGCTCTGGCTCGCCATGCTGCACGGCGCCAACGGCATGCGTCAGGTCATCAACGACTACGCCGAGAAGGACTCGACCCGGCTCTGGCTCAAGGGGCTCATGGGTACCGCCACGGTCTTCACCGTGCTGCTCGGCACCCTGGTGATCTTCACCTTCGACCCCAACATCTGAGCCGCGAGCACCATCGACCATCGGCAGAGGCCAGAGGCGAGTTAACCCCCCATGCAGATTCACCAGTACGACACCGTCATCGTCGGCGCCGGCGGCGCCGGCATGCGCGCGGCCATCGAGTCGACGCAGCGCAGCCGCACCGCCGTCCTGACCAAGCTCTACCCGACCCGGTCCCACACCGGCGCGGCCCAGGGCGGCATGTGCGCCGCGCTGGCCAACGTCGAGGAGGACAACTGGGAGTGGCACACCTTCGACACGGTCAAGGGCGGTGACTACCTGGTCGACCAGGACGCCGCCGAGATCATGTGCAAGGAGGCCATCGACGCGGTCCTCGACCTGGAGAAGATGGGCCTGCCCTTCTCCCGCACCGAGCAGGGCCGGATCGACCAGCGCCGCTTCGGCGGCCACTCCCGCAACCACGGCGAGGCCCCGGTCCGCCGCTCGTGCTACGCGGCCGACCGCACCGGCCACATGATCCTCCAGACGCTGTTCCAGAACTGCGTCAAGCACGGCGTCGAGTTCTTCAACGAGTTCTACGTCCTCGACCTGCTGCTCAACGAGGGCAAGACGGCCGGCGTCGTCGCCTACGAGCTGGCCACCGGCGAGATCCACGTCTTCCAGGCCAAGTCGGTCGTGTTCGCCTCCGGCGGCACCGGCAAGTTCTTCAAGGTCTCCTCCAACGCCCACACCCTCACCGGTGACGGCCAGGCCGTGGCCTACCGCCGCGGTCTGCCGCTGGAGGACATGGAGTTCTTCCAGTTCCACCCGACGGGCATCTGGCGCATGGGCATCCTGCTCACCGAGGGCGCCCGCGGCGAGGGCGGCATCCTGCGCAACAAGGACGGCGAGCGCTTCATGGAGCGCTACGCCCCCGTCATGAAGGACCTCGCGTCCCGTGACGTCTGCTCCCGCGCGATCTACACCGAGATCCGCGAAGGCCGCGGCTGCGGTCCGGACGGCGACCACGTCTACCTGGACCTCACCCACCTGCCGCCGGAGCAGCTGGACGCCAAGCTCCCGGACATCACCGAGTTCGCGCGCACCTACCTCGGCATCGAGCCCTACACGGACCCGATCCCGATCCAGCCCACCGCGCACTACGCCATGGGCGGCATCCCGACCAACGTCGAGGGTGAGGTCCTGCGCAACAACACGGACGTCGTCCCGGGCCTGTACGCAGCCGGCGAGGTCGCCTGCGTCTCCGTGCACGGCGCCAACCGCCTGGGCACCAACTCGCTGCTGGACATCAACGTGTTCGGCCGTCGCGCGGGCATCGCCGCCGCCGACTACGCCAACGCCAACGAGTTCGTCCCGCTCCCGGAGAACGCGGACGCGCTGGTCCAGGGCATGGTCGACAAGCTGCGCGAGTCGACCGGCACCGAGTCCGTGGGGCAGATCCGTACGGCTCTGCAGGAGACCATGGACGCCAACGCGATGGTGTACCGCACCGGCGCCACCCTGAAGCAGGCGGTCGAGGACATCGCCGCGCTGCGCGAGCGCTACAAGAACGTCTCCATCCAGGACAAGGGCTTCCGCTACAACACGGACCTCCTGGAGGCCATCGAGCTGGGCAACCTGCTCGACCTGGCCGAGGTGCTGGCCGTCTCCGCGCTGGCCCGCGAGGAGTCCCGCGGCGGCCACTACCGCGAGGACTTCCCGACCCGTGACGACGTGAAGTTCATGCAGCACACCATGGCGTACCAGGAGGTCGCCGCCGACGGCAGCACCTCCATCCGCCTCGACTACAAGCCGGTCGTCACGACCCGCTACCAGCCGATGGAGCGTAAGTACTGATGAGCACTCCGACTGTGGAGCACTCGGCCGCTCTGGACGCGGTCGAGGCCGGTGTCACCCAGCTGATCACCGTCACCTTCCGGATCCGCCGGTTCAACCCGGAGGAGCACCCGGACCCGGTGTGGGTCGACTACCAGCTGACCATGGACCCGAAGGAGCGCGTCCTGGACGCGCTCAACAAGATCAAGTGGGAGCAGGACGGCACCCTCACCTACCGCCGTTCCTGCGCCCACGGCATCTGCGGCTCCGACGCGATGCGGATCAACGGCCGCAACCGGCTGGCGTGCAAGACCCTGATCAAGGACGTCGACCCGGAGAAGCCGATCACGATCGAGGCCATCAAGGGCCTGACGGTCCTCAAGGACCTGATCGTGGACATGGACCCGTTCTTCCAGGCGTACAAGGACGTCATGCCGTTCCTCATCACCAAGGGGAACGAGCCGACCCGCGAGCGCCTGCAGTCCGCCGAGGACCGCGAGCGCTTCGACGACACCACCAAGTGCATCCTGTGCGCCGCGTGCACGTCGTCCTGCCCGGTGTTCTGGAACGACGGCCAGTACTTCGGCCCGGCCGCCATCGTCAACGCGCACCGCTTCATCTTCGACTCGCGCGACGAGGGTGCCGAGCAGCGCCTGGAGATCCTCAACGACCGTGAGGGCGTGTGGCGTTGCCGCACCACCTTCAACTGCTCCGAGGCCTGCCCGCGTGGCATCGAGGTCACCAAGGCGATCCAGGAAGTGAAGCGGGCGCTGGTCACCCGCCGCTTCTGATCCCCGGCTGAACCCGCACGGAGGCCCCGCCCGATCACTCGGGCGGGGCCTCCGTCGTCGGATCAGGCCAGCGGGCCCAGGTCGTTCGCGTCGGTCCAGCCGCTGTACATCACCAGGTGCCGGTCGGCCGTGACGGCCCACAGGTCCGGCTTGCCGTCGCCGTCCGCGTCGCCCGAGCTGCCGAGGGTCGGGAAGGCGGCCGTGGTGAAGCCGGTGGCCACGACGTCCGCCTTCGGGTCGGCGAGGGCGGAGAAGTCGAAGGTGCCGTCGGCCTTCTTCGGGATCGGGTACGCGTGCAGCTCACCGGTGGCCCGGTCACGGGCCCAGAGGGCCAGGTTGCCCGCCGCGTCCGGGCCGGGGGCGACCAGGTCGTAGCCGTTCCAGGCGCCGGAGGTGGTGAGCTTGGTGACCTTGTCGAAGCCCCAGGCGGCCGCCCCGTCGAGCAGCCAGAGGTTTCCGCCCTCCAGCGTCAGCAGCGTCGGCGAAGTGCCCTTGGACACCGGGCCGAAGGCGACGAGCTGGTCGGTCTTGGACCAGTCGGCCGCGAAGCCGGCCGGGCAGGACGGGTTGAAGGGATCGCCGCAGTCGCGGTTACCCATCACGATGAAGCCCTTGGTCATCGCTCCGTAATCGAAGTTCCGGTAGAGGGTCAGTCCGGAGTCACCCGGCCTGTGGATGTACAGGTCGTCCGAGGAGGGCGCGTGGGCCTGGCTGTCCCAGCCCCGGTGGGCGATCTGGTAGGGCGCCCAGCTCTGCCCGGAGGGGGAGCGCCTGGCGTCGATGACGGTGGTCGGGGTGGCGTCGCTCCCGTTGACCGGGATGTACTGCAGGTTGCCCTGGGCATCCGGCAGCAGGATGTCCGCGACGCCGTCGCCGTCCACGTCGCCGAGGGTCTTCGGCGGGTTGGGGTTCGACGGGGCGTTGAAGGAGTAGGTCGTCCGGCCGACGTTGCCCGCGTTGTCGATCGCGTTGACGACCAGGTTGTTGGTCCCCCACTGCAGGGCCTTGAGGTCGATCTTCGCCGTCCCGTCGGCATCCGGCTCGACGGCCCCCGGCGAACTGCAGCTGGTCGCGGGGTACATCCAGGCGAACTGGAAACAGGCGATGCCGGAGGCCTCGCCGCCGGCCGGAACCGGGTCGGTCGCCTTGAGGACGAAGGTCCCCTTCTGGCCCGCGTACTTGGTGGCGGTGCCGCTCGCCGGGAAGTCGGTCGAGGAGACCGTGACGGTCGGGTCGGTGGCGTCCACGGTGAAGTGGCAGTCCGCGGACGGGGCGGAGGTCTGGGTGCCCTGCAGCGCCCAGGCGTGCCAGGCGTAGCTGTGCCCGTCCACCAGCTTGGGGACGCTGACCGAGGCGGAAGGCGAGCCGTAGGTCCGGGCCTCATCGGTGAAAACCGGGTCCTCGGCGCCGGTGGTCACGTCCCAGACGCTGAACCTGGCGGCCTCCCCGGTGACCTTGGCGCTGAGCGCCGGGCCGTTCATGGTCCGCCCGATCCAGGCCGGGTCGCCGGTCGAATCGCAGGCGGTGCTCGCGTAGTCGGCGCCCTGGCTGGTGCCGGTGACGGCCGGCGCGGTGTCGGCCACCGCCGCCGCCGGCGCGAGCAGTCCGGCGGCCACCGCCGCCGCGGTGACCCCGCCGAGCCTGCGGGCACGCGAAAGTGTCATGAAGGTCCCCCACCCCTTGTGATCAGCACGTCCGGTACGTGCGTGAGAACGGTGAGGATCTTGCCAGTGGGGGCCGACACCGGCAACGGGGATTAGGCGATCAGTCGGTGGCAGGGGTGCGGCGGTCCGCCCGCAGGCCGCGGACGCCGATGCCGCCGACCGCGATGCCGAGCAGGAAGGAGGTGACGGCGAGCAGCAGGTGGATCCAGAAGAAGGCGGTGGGCTGGGAGTGGTCGCCGTTCACGAAGGCCTGGCCGCCCGAGTCCTTCCAGAGGTTCTTGACGAAGGTGGTCCAGATGATGATCGACCAGACGCCGAAGGCGGTCAGGAACCAGGAGGTGCGGCGGCTGAGCTTCATGGGGCGGTCCTCGGCGGGGGTGGGAGGCGGTGTGCCTCCCCAGTATGCGCGGGCGGCCGATCGGCGTAGGGCGGGGCCCTCGTGCGGAGGACCCGTCCGGTGTGGCGGACGACACGGCGCCGAAGTGGGTACGGTCAGTCGGTGTCCACACCCCGTCACACCCTCGCGCAGTTGTGCGCCGCGGTCACCGCGGCCCCGGTTCTGCTCGTCGCCCCGGCGGCGGTCGCGGCCCCGCAGGCGCCGCCCCCGTCGACCGTGATCGGCGGGGAGCGGCTCGGGCTCCCCGGGGTCCAGGTCGATCCGCTGGCGGGTGCGCCGGCGCTGCCGACGGACCTCACCGGCGAGTCCTGGATCGTCTCCGACGCCACCTCGGGGGACGTACTGGCCTCCTACAACCCGCACGCCAGGCTGCCTCCGGCGAGCACCCTCAAGATCCTCTTCGCGGACACCGTGCTGCCCAAGTTCGACCGCAACACGGTGCACCGGGTCGCCGACGAGGAGATCCAGAACATCGGCGCCGGCAGCAGCCTGGTCGGCATCAAGGAGAACCTGGACTACCGGGTCGAGGACCTCTGGCGCGGGGTGTTCCTGAGCTCGGGCAACGACGCCGTGCACGTCCTGTCGCACATGAACGGCGGCATCCAGCCGACCGTCGACGAGATGCAGTCCAAGGCCGACGCCCTCCAGGCCCGGGACACCAAGGTGGTCTCCCCGGACGGCTACGACATGGACGGCCAGCTGTCCTCGGCGTACGACCTGTCGCTGTTCGCCCGCTCCGGCCTGCGCAACGCGGACTTCCGGATGTACTGCGCGACCCGGGAGGCGATGTTCCCGGGGGCCGTCGACAAGAACACCGGCCAGCGCAGCAGCTTCGGGATCGCCAACACCGACCGGCTGCTGGGCAAGTACCCGGGCCTGATCGGGGTGAAGAACGGCACCACCACCAACGCCGGCTCGACCTTCGTCGGCGCCGCCGAGCGGGACGGGCGCACCCTGCTGGTGACCGTGATGCACCCGGCCAGCTACCAGCGGGTGTACGACGAGACGGCCGAGCTGCTGGACTGGGGCTTCGCCTCGGCCGGCAAGGTGCGGCCGGTCGGCCGGCTGGTGGAGGAGAAGCAGGCCGGCGGCGAGCAGCCGAGCGGTCAGGCGGGCGGGACGGCCGGTGCGCCGCCGCCGCACTCCGCCGGGGCCTCGGCCGGGCCGGTGGCCGGGTCGGCCGGGGACGACGGGCTGGGCCCGGTCGGCTGGTCGGCCGTCCTGGTCGGCGCGCTGGTCGGGGCGGGTGCCGTGGTGGTGCTGCGGCGCCGGACGGCGAACCGCGCGGGCCGGCTCTGGAAGTGACCGCGCGGCGGTCCGGCCCTCACTCCGGGGGCCGGGCCGCCGCCGCTTCCGCCGACTCGTCGGCGGCGGCGATCAGCGCCCGGCCGTGCGCCCGGGTCCGTTCCCGGGCGGCCTCCGGGTCGGCCGTCGCCGTCCAGGCCACGCAGTACATCAGCAGCCGGCTGACGAAGTTGATCCACAGCAGCAGCGCCACCGGGGTGGCGAAGGCGCCGTACAGGCTCCGCCCGGCGACCGAGCCGAGGTAGGAGGCGAGCGCCAGTTTGAGCACCTCGAAGCCGACCGAGCCGATCAGCGCACCGCGCAGCAGGTCGCCGCGGCGCTGGTCGGTGATCCCGGGGAAGGGCGCCAGCAGGTAGGCGAAGAGCAGCATGTCGCACGCTATGGCGATCAGCACGCCGACCCCGGTCAGCAGGTAGCCGCTGCGCAGGCCGATCGCGTCGGCGATCCGCCCGGCGAGCGTGGTGCCGGCCGCGGAGACGGCCAGCGAGAACAGCGACACCAGGCCGAGGCCGGCCAGCACGGCGACGTCCCAGGCCTTGCGCAGCACCGGGTTGCCGTCCTCCTGGGGCAGCTGCCAGAGGTCCCGGATCGAGGTGCGCATGGTGTCCACCCAGCCGAGGCCGGAGACCAGCAGCAGGGCGCCGCTGACCAGCCCGACGGTGCCCGCGTTGGCCACCAGCGACGGCAGGTTGAGCGCGTCCGACAGCCCCGGCAGCTGGTCCGAGATGTGGTGCTGGAGATCGTCCACCTGTTTGCTGTTCAGCGTCGCGGCGGCGACCGCCAGACCCACCGTGAGCAGCGGGAACAGCGCCAGGAAGCCGAAGAAGGTGACGGCGCCGGCCAGCCGGTTGCCACGGGCGGCGGAGAAGTACTCGTACACCCGGTACGGGCGGCTGCGCAGCACCCGGGCCACGAGTGGGCCGAGGACCGGAAGGCGGGTCAGGAAGTCCACCTGACCGGTTATACCGGCCCTTCCCCCGAACGGCCGTCAGGCGGCGCGTCGGCCGTTGACGAGTCGGCGGGCCTTCGCCAGGGCGCGGACGGTCTGGTACGCGGTGTAGCGGCCCTGGCCGAGCAGTTCGGTGCGCACGCCGTCCACGCCGGGCGGCGGGCGGTAGCCGGCCGGGCGCAGCCGGGCGCAGTGCGCGGCGGCGCGGCGGAAGTACTCGCGGCGGTCGCCGGCCGGGACCCGGCCGGGCTTGGCGACCACGGTGTTGAGGTGGTGGAGCATCCTGCCGTAGACGACCGGGCGCCAGTGGTCGAGGTCGGGGCGGCGGTCGAGGAAGGCGAAGACCAGGTCGTACTGGGCGAACACGTCGAAGTGCTTGCGGCTGGCGGTGGCCAGGATGTTGCCGCCCTCCTGGCGCTGCCGGTAGTGCACGCCGACCCGGTCGAGCAGGGTGATGCTGGCGGCGGCGAGCAGCGCCGGGTACGTCCAGGGGGTGTCCTCGTAGTAGCCGGCCGGGAACTCCAGCCGCTGCTCGGCGATGAACCCGCGGCGGTAGGCCTTGTTCCAGACGACCTGGAGCAGGTCGAGCAGGTCGGGGCGGGCGGCGAGGTCGAACACCTCCGGGGAGGCGGCGCCGAAGACGTGCCCGGCGGCGGCCCGGGTGATCCGGCCGTCGGCGTAGGTGCGGGCGTAGTCGTAGACCAGGACGTCCGGGTCGCCGGTGGCGGCGAGGCGGTCGTCGACGGCCTTCAGCAGGTCGGGGGTGAGGGTGTCGTCGCTGTCGAGGAAGACCACGTAGTCGCCGGTGGCGACCTCCAGGCCGGCGTTGCGGGCCCGGCCGAGGCCGACGTTCTCGGGCAGGTGGATCACCCGGATCCGGGGGTCGGCGGCCGCCGCCTCGTCCAGCAGGGCGCCGCAGCCGTCCGGCGAGCGGTCGTCCACCGCGATCAGTTCGAGCTCTGGTCCGCCCTGGCCGAGGACCGACGCGAGGCACTCGGCGAGGTAGTCCTGGACCTGGTACACGGGGACGATGACGCTGAAGCGGGGCACGGGGCCCAGCGTAGTGGGCCCCGGGGGGCCGGAGCCCCGGAAGGTAGGATCGGGGGCGCACGTACGCACCGATCCAAGTGCGGTCAGACCCCCAGCGGGCTGCCACGCTCCTCCCGAGAAAGGCCTGCGTAGCCGATGGCTCCCCGCCTCTCCATCGTCGTTCCGATCTACAACGTCGAGCGCTATCTCGTCGAATGCCTGGACTCGATCGCCGCCCAGACCTTCACGGACTTCGAGTGCGTCATGGTCGATGACGGTTCGAAGGACGACAGCGCGGCGCTCGCCGAGGCGTACGCGGCCAAGGACTCTCGGTTCCGGCTGGTCCGGCAGGTGAACAAGGGCCTCGGCGCGGCCCGCAACACCGGCATCCGGCACATCGACCCGGACGCCGAGTTCCTGTGCTTCGTGGACAGCGACGACTCGATGCCGCCGAGTGCGTACGAGCTGATGATCAACACGCTGGACGAGACCGGCTCGGACTTCTGCACCGGCAACGTGCTGCGCTTCCGCGCCGTGGGCTACTACCAGTCCGGCGGGCACGTGAAGCCGTTCAAGGAGACCAAGCTCAAGACCCACATCACCGAGATCCCGGCGCTGGTCACCGACCGCACCGCGTGGAACAAGGTGTACCGCCGGTCCTTCTTCGACGCCGCGGGCCTGCTCTACCCCGAGGGCATCCTGTACGAGGACGCGCCGGTCAGCGTGCCGCACCACTACCTCGCCAAGAGCGTGGACGTGCTCTCCGAGCCGATCTACCACTGGCGCGAGCGCGAGGTCGGCGAGATGTCGATCACCCAGATGCGCACCAACCCCAAGGGCCTGGTCGACCGGGTCACCTCGGTCGAGCTGGTCCGCGGCTGGCTGAAGAAGCAGACCGAGCCGCGCTTCGCCGAGTACCTGCGCTCCTACGACGAGAACACCCTCGTCGAGGAGATCCCGATGTTCTTCTGGTCCGTCGTGGACGGTGACCAGGAGTACCGGGCCGCCTACGTCCAGAGCGTCAGCCGGCTGCTCCGGTCGATCGGCCAGGAGCAGGTCCGCAAGCTGCGCGCGCCGCTGCGACTGAAGTACCACCTGACCCTGCAGAACCGGGTCGACGAGCTGGTCGAGCAGATCAAGTACGAGGGCGAGAGCGGCGGCGGCGTGCAGGCCCGCGGCCTGCTGCGGCCGTACGCGGACTACCCGTTCCTGCGCGGCGGGCGCAAGAGCGTGCCCGCCGGCGTGCTCAAGCTGGACAACTCGCTGGTCATCCGCAGTCGGCTGTACGAGAGCGCCTGGGTGGGCGGCAAGCTGGAGCTGACCGGCCACGCGTACCCGGAGCAGCTGGGCTCGGCGAACAAGCACGACATGGTCCGCACCCTGGTGCTGCGCGAGACCAAGGGCCGCCGGGTGATCGCGGTGCCGATGAAGACCCAGTACAGCCCCGAGGCCACCGCGAGCTGCAACCACGACCTGTACAGCTGCGACTGGTCCGGCTTCAACGTCGCCCTGGACCCGAAGAAGCTCAAGCACCGCGGTCAGTGGAAGGACGGCCACTGGCGCCTCCTGGTGGCCGGCGCGGGCAAGGGCGGGGTCTACAAGGGCCGGATCTCCGCGGGCTGGAGCGACACCGCCGAGTACGTCCCGGCGCACTGGGTCGAGCCGGACGTGCGGATAGTGCCGTGGGTCCGGGACAACTTCCTGTACCTGCACGTGGAGGTCGTCAAGGCCCGGGTGACCGGCCTGGCCGCGCACGGCGGCCGGGTGGAGGTCTCCGGTGCGGCCCGCTCCGGGGTGAGCTTCGCCGGGGCCCGGCTGCGGCTCACCCACATCGAGTCGGACCGCGAGCTGTCCTTCCCGGTCGAGCTGGGCACGCCGGTCGGCACCCTGCAGCCGTTCAGCGCGTCCTTCCCGGTGGCCGAGCTGACCGCCGTCCGCGAGTCCTGGGCGGAGCTGGACCCGGTGGCCGCCGAGCGCAGCCGCGACCGCTGGAACAGCGCGCTGGTGCTGGCCGACGGCAGCGTCGTCAAGCTGGTCTGGGACGACCGCAACGCGCCCGAGCAGCTGCACCTGCCGATCGACCGGCCGTCCGCGGACGCACCGCACCGGGCGCTCTACTCCAAGCCCTCCACCGGCGGCCACCTGCAGTTCTGCGACCAGCTGCTGCAGCCGCTGGTGGACGAGGTGTCCGCGCGCGGCGCCGACGGCTTCCAGATCGCCGGCACCTTCCCGCTGCCGGGCACCCACCGCTGGGAGCTGGTGGTCCGGCACAACTGGCGCGAGGAGGAGCACGTCTACCCGGTGGAGATCTCGGACGGCCGGTTCCGCGCCGCCCTGCCCACCGTGCCGACCGCCTCCTTCGCCGGGTCGGTGCCGCTCGTCGCCGGCACCTGGAGCGTCTTCTTCCGCCCGGTCGGGACCCCGGTGGGGGCCCTGCCGGACTCCACCGTGCTGGTCACCCCGGACTGCTTCGGCGCCCTGCCGTTGGAGGTGGAGTCCCGCGGCAAGCGGATCGTGCTGGAGCGCCGCCACCACGACGGGCTGTCGCTGGAGTCGCACTCGGCGCTGCTCCCCGAGGAGCGGTCCGGTTACCGCCAGCGCCTGCTGCGCACCGAGCGCTACCCGGCCGCCCGCCGCGAGCCGCTGCGCGACACGGTGCTCTACAACGCCGGGCAGGGCAGCGTGTACGCCGGCTCCCCGAAGGCGGTGCACGAGGAGCTGGTCCGCCGCGGCCTGCCGCTGGAGCACCTCTGGGGCAGCGACGACCTCCAGGCCGAGCTGCCGCGCACCGCGCGGGCGCTCCGGCTCTGGAGCCCGGAGTGGTTCGAGGCGCTGGCGACCGCCAAGTACGTCGTCACCAGCACCCACCTGCCCGACTTCTTCGTCCGCCGCCCCGGCCAGGTGGTCGTGCAGACCTGGCAGGGCAGCCCGCTGAAGCAGATCGGCTTCGACTTCGAGAAGGTCTGGTTCACCGACTCCAACTACCTCAAGAGCCTGGCCCGCGAGGTCCCGAACTGGAGCCTGCTGGTGGCCGGCAACAGCTGGTCGGCCCCGGTGCTGCGGCGCGCCTTCGACTACCAGGGCGAGATCCTGGAGAGCGGTTCGCCGCGCAACGACCTGCTGTTCGCGGCCGACCGGGAGAAGACCGCCGAGCAGGTCCGCGAGCGGCTCGGCCTGCCCGAGGGCAAGAAGGTCGTGCTCTACGCGCCGACCTGGCGCGAGGACCGGCGCCGTCCCAACGGCGGCTACCAGATGGACCTGCGGCTCGACCTCGCGGCGGCCAAGGAGGCGCTCGGCGACGACCAGGTGCTGCTGGTGCGCCGGCACACCCTGATGTGCGGCCAGATCCCGGGTGCCGGCAACGGCTACATCTGGGACGTCGGCAGCTACCCCGACATGGCGGAGCTGCTGCTGATCGCGGACGTGCTGGTCACCGACTACTCGTCGAGCATCTTCGACTTCGCCGGCACCGGGAAGCCGATGCTGTTCTTCACCCACGACCTGGAGCACTACCGCGACAACCTGCGCGGCTTCAGCCTGAACTTCGAGGCCGAGGCCCCGGGCCCGCTGCTGGCCACCTCCGGTGAACTGGTCGACGCGCTCGGCCGGGTGGACGAGGTGGCGGCCGAGTACGCGGACAAGGCGGCCGCCTTCCGCGAGGCGTACTGCGACCTGGACGACGGCAAGGCCGCCGGCCGGGTGGTCGACGCGATGCTCCGCAAGGAGTAGCCACCGGCCCGCACCGAGGCGCCCGACGCGATCCGCGTCGGGCGCCTCGGCGTTTTTCCGTGGCCCCCGGGTGGATCAGCGGTGCTCGAACCCGCGGTCGACTCACGAATTCCTGATGAATTTCCCACGGACAGCACAGGTGACATCTGGTGTCATTTCGGCACCGGACGCCCGGACGGCCCCGAGCCCGTCGTTATCGGTTCGGCGTCCTCCCCCGTCCACCGCGTCCACCGCCCCGGCCGGGATCCCGTCCCCGAAAGGGCCCCGCCTTGCCCGCGCTGACCCGGTTCGTCCTGCCGCACGCCACCCCCCGTACGGCCCCCGGCCGTCCCGTCGCCGACGAGGACGTGCGGTTCGGACTGCTGCGCGCCCGCTGGCAGCACCGCGGCCTGGAACTCACCGGCTTCGCCCGGCCGCTGGACCTGGACACCGGCCGCCCCGGCTCGGCCTGGACCTGGCTGACCCTGCGCCACCAGGACCCGGCCCGGCCGCCGCTGCACCTGCCCTCCCGCCCCCGCCGGACGCCCGAGGTCACCGACGACAGCGCCCAGTCCGCGTTCAACCACGACTGGTCCGGCTTCACCGCCCTGATCCGGCCCGCCCGGCTGCGCCGCCACGGCCGCTGGCTGCTCGGCGACTGGCGGATCGATGCCACCCTGTTCACCCTCCCCCGCCCCGGCCGCCCGCGCCGCCGGTACGGCGCCCTCGCCCCGCACTGGTGCGGCTCCGGCGAGTACCCGCCGGCCCGCTGGGTGGACCGCGACGTGCGCCTCCAGCCGTACTTCGCGGACGGCCGGCTGCACCTGCGGCTGGAACGCCCCGCCGTCCGGCTCGACCGCGCCGAACCCGCCGCCGACGGCATCCGGCTGGGCGGGATCGCCGACCATTGCCCCGCCGGCACCGTGCTGCGCCTGCGGCACCGGCAGAGCGACGCGGTGATCCGGCGGCCGCTCACCCGGAGCGGCAACACCTTCACCGTCGAGCTGCCGTACCGGCCGTTCACCGCCGAGGGCTGCGGCCGCGGCGAACTGGAGCACTGGGACGCCGAGTTGGTGCGCCCCGACGGCGGCGCCGAACCGCTCTGGCCGGACCGGCGCGGCGGCCCGGTGACCGGCCAGCACCCGCTGCCGGACGCCCCGGGCCGGGTGCTCTACCTCAAGCACCTCGCCGACGGGCGGCTGCAGCTCTGCGTCCAGCCCGCGGCCGGGCTGGTCGACCGGGTCCTCGTCCGGGCCGACGGCTTCGAGCTGTCCGGCCACTGCCCCGCCCCGGCCGTCGACCGGCTGGACCTGGTGCTGCGGCACGGCGGCACCGCCGATGCCGTCCGCACCCCGGTCGAGGCCGGGCCGGACGGCCGCTTCCGGGCCCGGGTGCCCGCCACCCGGACCGGCTCGGACGGCGTCCCGCTGCCGCTGCGCAAGGGCGTCTGGACGGCCGCCCTGGAGCCCGCCGACGGCACCGGCCCGGCCCGGCCGCTGATCGCCGCCCCCGCCGTCCTGCCCGACCTGCCGGCCGCCACCACGGCCGGCACCGCCCCCGGCGGCAAGCGGGTGCTGCTGGAGCGCCGCTGGCACGACACCCTGCTGGTGGACTCCACCCCGGTGCTGGACGCCGCCGAACGCAGCGCCTGGACCCAGGCCCGGCTGCGCGCCGAGCACTACCCGGCCGCCCGCCGCGAACCGCTGCGCGAGGCGGTGCTGTACGACGTGTTCGGCGGCCGCGGCTACGCCGACTCACCGCGCGCGGTGCACGCCGAACTCGCCCGCAGGGGAACGGAGTTGGAGCACCTCTGGGTGGTCGACGACGCCCAGGCCGCACTGCCGGCCGGGGTCCGCCCGGTGCGGGTCTGGAGCCCGGAGTGGTACCGCGCGCTGGCCACCTGTCGGTACCTGGTGGGCAACACCCACTTCCCGGACTTCCTGGAGCGCCGCCCCGGCCAGGTCGTCGTGCAGACCTGGCACGGCGCGCCGCTCAAGCGGATCGCCCACGACGTCGACAACCCCTGGCTGGCCGACCGCGGCTACCTGGCGGCGCTCGACCGGGAGACCCCGCAGTGGAGCCTGCTGCTCTCCCCCAGCCCGTTCGCCACCCCGATCCTGCGGCGCGCCTTCCGCTACCGCGGCGAGGTGCTGGAGTCCGGCTACCCGCGCGGCGACGCGCTGGCCCGACCCGACCCGCGGCTCGCCGCGGCCGTCCGCCGCCGGCTCGGCGTCCCCGCCGACAGACGGGTCGTACTGTACGCGCCGACCTGGCGCGAGGACCAGCAGCGCGGCGACGGCGAGGGCTTCCGGCTCGACCTGCGGCTGGACCTCGACCACGCCCGCCGGCTGCTCGGCCCCGACCACGTGCTGCTGGTCCGCCCGCACGCCCACGTCCGGGAGCCGCTACCGGGCGACGGCGACGGCTTCCTGTTCGACTGCGGGGACTACCCCGACCCGCAGGAACTGCTGCTGATCGCGGACGTCCTGGTGACCGACTACTCCTCGATCATGTTCGACTTCGCGATCACCGGCCGTCCGATGTACTTCTTCACCTACGACCTGGAGCACTACCGCGACACCCTGCGCGGCTTCTCCTTCGACTTCGAGTCGGACGCCCCCGGCCCGCTGCTGCCGGACCCGGCCGAGCTGCTCGACGCGCTGCGCGCACTCGCCGACAGCGGCGCGCAGTCTCCCCCCGGGTACGCTGGGCGCCTTCGCCGCTTCCGGGCCGAGCACTGCGTCCTGGACGACGGCGGCGCGGCCCGCCGGGTGGTCGACCGGATGCTCGAACTCGGCCTGCCCGCAGGCTAGTTCAGGAGCCGTGCCGATTCAGGAGCGGTGCCGGTTCAGGAGCTGTGCCGGTTCAGGAGCTGTGCCGGTTCAGGAGCTGTGTTGATTCAGGAGAAGTGGTAGGCCCGCCAGGGCCGCCAGACCTGGTCCGCGTCGAACCGGGAGAGCGAGAAGCCCGGCACCGGGAACTCCGCCCGGAATCCGCGCGCCTGCTCGTACGCCTGGTCCAGCACGTCCTCCGACAGGCCGTGGGCGACGGTGACGTGCGGGTGGTACGGGAAGGCCAGCTCGCGGGCCAGCGGGCCGGAGCGGACGTCCGCCTCCAGCAGCCGGCACTCCTGGGCGCCCTCCTCGACCCGGACGAACACCACCGGGGAGACCGGGCGGAAGGTGCCGCCGCCGCGCAGCACCATCCGGAACGGCCGGTGCGCGGCCGCCACCGCCGCCAGGTGCTCCTCGATCTTCGGCAGCGCCTCGGCGGGCACCTCGGTCGGCGGCAGCAGGGTCACGTGCGTCGGTATCGACCGGGCCTGCGGGTCGCCGTGGCCGGCCCGGGCGTCCTGGATCCGCGCGCCGTGCGGCTCCGGAACGCTCACGGACACGCCGATGGTGAGGAGGTCCGGGACCTCCTCACCATCGGGCAGGCGCGTGAGCGGATTCACCGCTTGGCGGCCGGGAGGAAGCCGATCCGGTCGTACACCGTCGCCAGCGTCTCGGAGGCGACCGCGCGGGCCTTCTCCGCGCCGATCGCCAGCACCCGGTCCAGCTCGGCCGGGTCGTCCAGGAAGCTGCTGGTGCGCTCCTGGAAGGGGGTCACCCACTCGGTGAACAGCTCGGCCAGCTCGGTCTTCAGGGCGCCGTACATCTTGCCCTCGAAGTGCTCGACCAGCTGCTCGACCGACTGGCCGCTGAGCGCGGAGTGGATCCGCAGCAGGTTGGAGACGCCCGGCTTCTGCTCCTCGTCGTAGGAGACCACGGTGCCGGTGTCGGTGACGGCGCTCTTGAACTTCTTGGCGCTGACCTTCGACTCGTCCAGCAGGCTGACCAGGCCCTTGGGCGAGGAGGCCGACTTGCTCATCTTGATGCCCGGGTCCTGGAGGTCCATGATCTTCGCCGTCTCCTTGAGGATGTACGGCTTGGGGATCGTGAAGACCGGCGCGTAGCGCGAGTTGAAGCGCTCGGCGATGTCCCGGGTGATCTCGACGTGCTGGCGCTGGTCCTCGCCGACCGGGACGGCGTCCGCCTGGTAGAGCAGGATGTCCGCGATCTGCAGGATCGGGTAGGTGAACAGGCCGACGGTGGTGCTGTCGGCGCCGTACCGGGACGACTTGTCCTTGAACTGGGTCATCCGGGAGGCCTCGCCGAAGCCGGTGAGGCAGTTCATCACCCAGGCGAGCTGCGCGTGCTCGGGCACGTGCGACTGGACGAACAGGGTGCAGTGCTCCGGGTCCAGGCCGGCCCCGAGCAGCTGGGCGGCGGAGACCCGGGTGTTCTGGCGCAGGATCACCGGGTCCTGCGGCACGGTGATCGCGTGCAGGTCGACGACCATGTAGAAGGCGTCGTTCTCCTTCTGCAGGTCGACCCACTGGCGCACCGCGCCCAGGTAGTTGCCGAGGTGGAACGAACCGGAGGTGGGCTGGATCCCGGAGAGCACCCGGGGACGGTCCTTGACCGGACCAGTGACCGCTGCGTTGACCATGCGGGTCATTCTTCCAGTTCCCCCGGTCGCTCAGGAAACCTCCGCCCCCGCAGCCCCGTCCGGTGTGACCGCACTCACCCTCACCCGGGCGATCCGCCGGCCCTCCACCTTGGCCACCGTCAGCAGCACCGTCGTGCCGCCCTCGACCGGGACCCGGGCGTGGTCGCCGTCCCGGGGCAGCCGGCCGAGCGCGGCGACCAGGCAGCCGGCCACCGTCTCGTACGGGCCCTCGGGCAGGGCGACGCCGGTCTCCTCCTCGAAGTCGCCGAGGTTGAGCAGGCCGTCCAGCTCGATCCCGCCGCCGGCCAGCCGGCGGGTCGGAGCGGACTCCGGGCGGTCGTACTCGTCCCGGATCTCGCCGATCACCTCCTCGACCAGGTCCTCCAGGGTGACGATGCCGGCGGTGCCGCCGTACTCGTCGATCACGATGGCCAGGTGGTGGCCCTCCCGCCGCATCTCGCCCATCGCCTCCAGCACCCGCTTGGTGCCGGGCAGCAGCTTGACCGGGCGGGCCAGGTCGCGGACCTTGGCGGCCTGCTCGCCGCGGGCGCCGTACAGGTCCCGGACGTGGACGAAGCCGACCACCGCGTCGGCGCTGCCCTCGACCACCGGGTAGCGCGAGTGCGGCGAGGTCTCCGCCTGGTGCCGGACGGCGGCCAGCGGCCGCTCCGCGTCCAGGAAGGTCACCTCGGTCCGCGGGACCATCACCTCGCGCAGCTGGCGCTCCCCGGCGGCGAACACGTCCGCGATCAACGCCCGCTCGTCGCTGCCCAGTTCGGTGTTGGAGGCGACCAGCCCGCGCAGCTCCTCGGAGCTCATCGAGCCGCGCCCGGCGGCCGGATCGCCGCCGAACAGCCGGACCATCAGGTTGGTGGAGTGGCCGAGCAGCCAGATCACCGGGCGCAGCGCCACCGACATCACGTCCACCACCGGGGCGGCCACCACCGCGATGGACTCGGCGCGCTGCAGGCCGATCCGCTTGGGGGTGAGCTCGCCGAGCACCAGCGAGACGTAGCTGATCACCAGGGTCAGGCCGACCAGGGCGCCGGCGTCCGCCACCCCCTGGGAGAGCCCGGCCCGGACGAACAGCGGGGCGACCTTGCCGGCCAGGGTGTCCGCGCCGAAGGCGGCGGACAGGAAGCCCATGCAGGTCACGCCGACCTGGACGGCGGCCAGGAAGCGGTTGGGGTCGGCGGCCAGGTGCGCCGCCCGGGCCGAACGCCGGGTGCCGCGCGCCTCCAGCGTCCGGATCTGGCCCTCGCGCAGCGAGATCAGCGAGATCTCGGCGACGTTGAACAGCCCGCCCAGCAGGATGAAGACGAGGACGAGCGCGGCGTCCCCGAGGGTTTCGTTCACAGCGGGCCAGTGTAGGCGCCGCGGACGAACCGCTCCGGGAACGGCGGCGGCCCGCCGCCTCCCGGAGGTGGGAGGGGCGGGCCGTCGGAAGGCCGTGCGGCGGGGCTCAGATGAGGCCCAGCTCCTGCACCGCGTCGCGCTCCTCGGTCAGCTCCTTGACCGAGGCGTCGATGCGGGCGCGGGAGAAGTCGGAGATCTCCAGGCCCTGGACGATCTCGAACTTGCCGTCCTTGGTGGTGACCGGGAAGGAGGAGATCAGGCCGGCCGGGACGCCGTAGGAGCCGTCGGAGACGACGCCCATGGAGGTCCAGTCGCCCTCGGCGGTGCCGTTGACCCAGGTGAAGACGTGGTCGATGGCGGCGTTGGCGGCCGAGGCGGCCGAGGAGGCGCCACGGGCCTCGATGATGGCCGCGCCGCGCTTGGCGACGGTCGGGATGAAGTCGTTCTCCAGCCAGGCCTGGTCGCTGCCGACGGCCTCGAAGGCCGGCTTGCCGGCGACCTCGGCCTGGAAGATGTCCGGGTACTGGGTCGCGGAGTGGTTGCCCCAGATGGTGACGCGCTTGATGTCGGAGACCAGGGCGCCGGTCTTGGCGGACAGCTGGCCGACGGCGCGGTTGTGGTCCAGGCGGGTCATCGCGGTGAAGCGCTCGGCCGGGACGTCCGGGGCGTTGCGCTGGGCGATCAGGGCGTTGGTGTTGGCCGGGTTGCCGACGACCAGGATCTTGACGTCGTCCGCGGCGTTGTCGTTGATGGCCTTGCCCTGCGGGCCGAAGATGCCGCCGTTGGCCTGCAGCAGGTCACCGCGCTCCATGCCCGCGGTGCGCGGACGGGCGCCGACCAGCAGGCCGACGTTGGTGCCGTCGAAGGCCTTGTTCGGGTCGTCGGTGATGGTGATGTCCCGCAGCAGCGGGAAGGCGCAGTCGACGAGCTCCATGGCGGTGCCCTCGGCGGCCTTGAGGCCCTGCGGGATCTCCAGGAGGCGCAGGTTCACCGGCACGTCGGCACCGAGCAGGTGGCCCGAGGCGATGCGGAAGAGCAGCGCGTAGCCGATCTGGCCGGCCGCTCCGGTGATGGTGACGTTGACGGGGGTGCGGGTCATTTCTACCTTCTCCAGCAAATCGCCAGGTGCCCCAGGCACACCGGCGCACTGGAGCCGAGGATGATCTCTCGACGTCGAGAGACCGGCGTCAGGTTATCGCAAAGGGAAGCGTACGCCGCGTGTGCGGGCGTGGCTGATGCGTCACAGACGCAGCGCGGCCCCGCCCGGGAATCCGGACGGGGCCGCGGTCGGCACGGTGCGGCGGCTCGGTGCTCGGGCCGACTCGGTGCTCGGGCCGGCTCAGTGCTTGGGCCGGCCGATCAGCTGGCCGATGTTGTCCAGCAGCGGGAACTCCAGCCAGGGGTTCGGCTGCGCGACCAGGGTCAGCAGCACGATCGAGGCCCCCAGGAAGGCCAGCACGATCACATCGGTGAACCGGCTGCGCACCGCCAGCATCCCGACCTCGGGCAGCACCAGTCGCAGCACCGCGCCGAGCAGCACCCCGCAGCCGAGGATCAGCAGCCCGTACTTGAAGCCGTCCTTGAAGTCGGCGAACCAGGTGACCGCGAGGCCGGCGCCGACCACCGACAGGACCAGCGTTATCGGCCACTGCCGGACCGGCAGGGCGTGGTCGCGCCCGAGGGCCGGGGAAGCCCCCTCGGGCGGCAGGGTGCCGGTGGTCTTGACCGGCCGTTGCCGGGACCGCGCCGGTCGCGGTTCAGTCATGCTCGCCGTCCCTCGGGGGTCAGACGCCGGCGCGGCGCTCGGCCGCCTCGACGATGTTGTTGAGCAGCATCGCGCGGGTCATCGGGCCCACCCCGCCGGGGTTCGGGGAGATCCAGCCGGCCACCTCGGCCACGCCCGGGTGCACGTCGCCGACGATCTTGCCCTCGCTGCGGCTGACACCGACGTCCAGCACCGCGGCGCCCGGCTTGACGTCCTCCGGCTTGACCAGGTGCGGCACGCCCGCGGCGGCCACGATGATGTCGGCCTTGCGCAGGTGCGCGCCGAGGTCCCGGGTGCCGGTGTGGCACAGGGTGACGGTGGCGTTCTCGCTGCGGCGGGTCAGCAGCAGGCCGATCGAGCGGCCGACGGTGATGCCGCGGCCGACCACGACCACCTCGGCGCCGTCGATCTCGACGTCGTGCCGGCGCAGCAGCTCGACGATGCCCAGCGGGGTGCACGGCAGCGGGCCGTCGATGCCCAGCGCGAGGCGGCCGAGCGAGGTCGGGTGCAGGCCGTCGGCGTCCTTGTCCGGGTCCATCAGCTCCAGGACCGGGTTCTGGTCCAGGCCCTTGGGCAGCGGCAGCTGGACGATGTAACCCGTGCAGGACGGGTCGGCGTTGAGCTCGCGGACGACGTTCTCGACGTCCTCCTGGGTGGCGGTCGCGGGCAGCTCGCGCTGGATCGAGGCGATGCCGACCTCGGCGCAGTCCTTGTGCTTCCCGTTGACGTACCAGCGGCTGCCCGGGTCGTCGCCGACCAGGACGGTGCCGAGGCCGGGCGTGACGCCCTTCGCCTTGAGGACCGCCACGCGGGCGGCGAGTTCGGACTTGATCGCGGCGGCGGTGGCCTTGCCATCGAGAATCTGGGCAGTCATGACCCCATTCTCCCGGATCGCGGCCGCCTCCCGTACCGGGCTCCCGTAGCGGGGTCCTCCCCATCGGCCGCGGCGCTCCTCGGCGCGACCGGACGGGTACGGAAGGTCCGCACCACGTTGCGGTTGCGCCACAGTCTTGACCAGGCGACCGGAACCGGCTGGACAGCGCGCCGCCGTCCGGTGACGATATGCGGGCATCCCCTGCCGCGACCAGGCCCGGTGACGGGCCGACGGATCCCGCGGCGGGGCGTACCCGGGGGAAAGAGCCAGTGATCCGACCACAGCACACCGAGCAGCCCGACCGTCTCGGCGCCGACCTCACCGCGCCGTGTCCGTCCCGGCGTCCGATCACCCGCTCGTCATCACAGTTCTGAGCCGGCCGCGGCCGTCACCGCCGCCGGGTTGTCACTGTGCTCCGATACCGTCCCGTTCCGTCGACGAACCGATGCGTCGACCGCAACCGGGTCCTCCGCCGTCCCGTCCCCGCGTCCCCGTAACTGCCCGGAGGCATCCATGAGTTACCCGCCCGACCCGAACAACCCGTACGGCCAGCAGCCGCCCGCCCCGGGCTACGGCTACCCGCAGCAGGCCCCGCCGCAGCCCGCCCCGGGCTACGGTTACCCGCCGCCGGCCGCGCCGGGCTACGGCTACGCGCCGGCCGTGCCGCAGACCATGCCGGGCCTGGTGACCACCGCCCGGGTGCTGCTGTTCATCGTGGGCGGCACCCAGGTGCTGCTCGCGCTCGGGTGCCTGATCGGGGCGGCGGCCACCAAGGACGCCGTCAACAAGAGCGGGGCGAGCGACAGCGACTTCATCTCCTCGATCGGCGACGCCGCCGCCGGCATCCTGGTCGTGGTCGGCATCGTGTTCGCGCTGGCCGCCGCGCTCTCCATCACGCTGGGCGCGAAGTACGGCAAGGGCGGCAACGCCACCCGGATCACCACCATCGTCTACGGCTCGATCGCCTCGCTGTTCGGCCTGCTCGACCTGGCCAGCGGGGCCTCCCAGGGCATCGCGGTGAGCATCATCCTCGGCGTGCTCTGGGTCGCGATCTGCGTCATCTGGATCACCGCGATGTGCACCCAGGGCGGTGTCAACTGGTTCAACCGGCCGCGCTACTGACCGCACGGCACGGACCACGACGAAGCGGCCCGGCTCCCTCCTCGGAGGGGCCGGGCCGCTTCGTGTCACCAGGGGTCAGTGGAAGAAGTGCCGCGCACCGGTGAAGTACATCGTGACGCCGGCCGCCAGGGCCGCCTCGACGACCTGCTCGTCGCGGATCGAACCGCCGGGCTGGACGATCGCCCGGACCCCGGCGGCGATCAGGATCTCCGGGCCGTCCGGGAACGGGAAGAAGGCGTCCGAGGCCGCGTACGAGCCCTTGGCCCGCTCGCCGGCCCGCTCGACCGCGAGCTTGCAGGAGTCGACCCGGTTGACCTGGCCCATGCCGACGCCGACCGAGGCACCGTCCTTGGCCAGCAGGATCGCGTTGGACTTGACGGCCCGGCAGGCCCGCCAGGCGAAGGCCAGCTCGGCCAGCTCGGCCGCGGGGAGCGCCTCACCGGTGGCCAGCGTCCAGTTCGCCGGGTCGTCGCCCTCGGCCTGCACCCGGTCGGCGTCCTGGAGCAGCACGCCGCCGGAGATCGGGCGGACCTCCTGGCGGTTGGCCGGGGCGCCGGGGGCGACCAGCACCCGCAGGTTCTTCTTGCGGGCCAGCACCTCGACCGCGCCGTCCTCGTAGCCGGGGGCCACCACGACCTCGGTGAAGATCGGGGCGATCTGCTCGGCCAGCTCGACGGTGACCGGGCGGTTGACCGCGATCACGCCGCCGTACGCGGAGACCGGGTCGCACTCGTGGGCCTTGCGGTGCGCCTCGACGACATCGGCGCCGGTCGCGATGCCGCACGGGTTGGCGTGCTTGATGATCGCGACGGCCGGCTCGGCGTGGTCGTACGCGGCGCGGCGGGCGGCGTCGGTGTCGACGTAGTTGTTGTACGACATCTCCTTGCCGTGCAGCTGCTCGGCGCCGGCCAGGCCGCCCGTGCCGTCGCTGTACAGCGCGGCGCCCTGGTGCGGGTTCTCGCCGTAGCGCAGCACGTTCTGCCGCTCCCAGGTGCCGCCGAGGAACTCGGGGAACCGCTCGTCGCTGGGGGCGTAGCCGGCCTCGAACCAGGAGGCGACGGCCACGTCGTAGGCGGCGGTGTGGGCGAACGCGGCACCGGCCAGGCGCTTGCGGGTGGCCAGGTCGAAGCCGCCCTCGCGGGCCGCCGTCAGCACGTCGGCGTAGCGGGCCGGGTCGACCACCACGGCCACCGAGGGGTGGTTCTTGGCGGCGGCGCGGACCATGCTCGGGCCGCCGATGTCGATCTGCTCGACGCACTCGTCCGGGGTGGCACCCGAGGCGACGGTGGCCTTGAACGGGTAGAGGTTCACCACGACCAGGTCGAAGGGCTCGACGCCGAGCTCGGCCAGCTGGGCGCGGTGCGACTCCAGCCGCAGGTCGGCGAGCACGCCGGCGTGCACCCGGGGGTGCAGCGTCTTCACGCGCCCGTCCAGGCACTCCGGGAAGCCGGTCAGCTCGGAGACCTCGGTCACCGGGACGCCGGCGGCGGCGATCCGGCCGGCGGTGGAGCCGGTGGAGACGATGGCGACCCCGGCGGCGTGCAGGCCCTGGGCCAGCTCCTCCAGACCGGTCTTGTCGTACACGCTGATCAGCGCGCGACGGATCGGACGGACGTTCTCCGAAACGGGCGTGGTGGTGGAGCTGGCACTCATGCCGGGATCCATACCTTTCGGTCCTCGATGCGGTGACCTTCGCGGGCCAGCCGGCCCACGACGTCGACGAGCAGCTTGCGCTCGACAGTCTTGATGCGCTCGTGCAGAGCTTCGCCGCCATCGGCGTGGTCGGCGTCGACGACCTCGACGACGCCCTGCGCGATGATCGGCCCGGTGTCCACGCCGGCGTCGACCAGGTGGACGGTGCAGCCGGTGACCCTCACCCCGTACGCGAGCGCGTCGGTGACGCCGTGGGCGCCGGGGAAGGACGGCAGCAGTGCGGGGTGGGTGTTGACGATCCGCCCCGCGAAGGCCGCGATGAACTCGGGGCCGAGGATCTTCATGAAGCCGGCCGTGACCACCAGGTCCGGCCGGTGGGCGGCGACGGAGGCGGTCAGCGCGCGGTCCCAGTCGGCCCGGTCCGGGAAGTCCTTCACCCGGTGGACGAAGCCCGGCAGGCCCGCCTTCTCCGCGCGCTCCAGGCCGGCGATCCCGTCCCGGTCCGCACCCACGGCGACGATCTCGGCGCCGAAGGCCGGGTCGGCGACGGCGTCGATCAGGGCCTGGAGGTTGGTGCCGGAGCCGGAGACCAGCACCACCAGGCGGGCCGGTCCGGGCGTACGGGGCGGGAAGAGCTGGGCGGGGGCGGCGGCCACTGCGCGATTCTCCGTAGGTCGGGCGCCGCCCGCTGGTACGTCCACCGGGCGGTGGGGCCACTACGAACGGCAGGTCGAGCGAAGGGGAACACCAGGGGAACCCACCACGACGCGGGCCCCGGGGAACCTATCTGAGCTGCTGACCGTCACCACGATAACGGCTGGTCGGAAGGCCTCCGCACCCTCCCCGCGGCGCTACGCGCGTAGTTGAGACGGGGATCTCCTCGGGCCCCCCGCACCGGAGTCGCCCGCGCGCCGCACGGCCGCGGGCAGGCCCCCGCCGGACCCTCGAACGCTTGCGGGATCATTGGGGGCGGAGGAGACCGCTCCCAGGCGCGACCTCCGGCACGAGCCCCGACCGAGAAGGAACGGCTGAACCCATGAGCAGCGGCGACGACACCGACGAGCGCAACCCCTTCGCGCCGCCGCCCACGGACGCCCCGGACCAGCCGTGGCGGCCGCGCAGCCCCTGGCCCGGCCAGGGCGCGGAGGGCGACGGCGGCCAGGGCGGTGGCGGCCAGAACGGCGACCGTCCGCCGTACCCGCCGCCGTGGGGACCGGGCCTCGGCGACGGCGGCCCCGGCCGACGTCCGCAGGCCCCGCCGCCGCCCCGGCTCGACCCGACCGACCCGACCCACCGCAAGGCCCGCAACGCCGCGCTGGCCGGACCGTTCGCGCTGGTCTGCCTGTTCCTGGGCTTCCAGTGGATCGCGCTGCTGGTCGGGGTGCTCGGCATCGCCTGGGGCATCGGCGCGCTGCGTGCCAAGCGGCCCGCCGCCGCGGCTCCCGCCCCCCTGGGCGGTCCGGCCGGGATCCCGGCGCCCAACCCGCTCACCCCGGCCGCGCTCGCCGGGATCCTCACCGGTGCGATGACCGTCGTGGTCGCCACCTCGGTGATCGGGCTCAGCGTCTACTACCAGGACTACATGACCTGCGTCCGGGACTCGCTGACCAACGTCGGCGCCGAGAACTGCGACCGGTACGCGCCGCAGTGGTACGTGGACTTCACCGGCAACTCGGAGTAGTCGCCGGGACGGCCGGGTCGGACGGGACGCCCGGGTCGGACCGCCGGGTCGGACGTGGCCGTCCGGCTCAGTCGAGGTCCGGGTCGGCCGGGCGCTGACCGGACAGCCGCAGCACCAGGGCGTACGTACCGGCGCGCAGCTCCAGTGCGCTCCGGCGCGCCCGGACCGCGAGCCGGGCGCGGGCGCCGGACCCGGCCGCCGGGGCCACCGGCACGGCGTCCGGCCCCTCCACCTCGTCCGCACTCCCGACCGGCGTCGGGCCGAGCACCCGGTGGCGGACCAGCAGGGCACCCGGCACCGCCACCACGGCCAGCCAGCCCGCCGCCGCCAGGCCCGTCCACCACGGCACCGGCCCCAGCCACGCCATCCGCCCGGCCGCCAGCGCCCCGCCCGCCGACCAGCCCAGCAGCGCCGCGCCGGCCCCCAGCAGCAGCGCCGCCGCCAGCGCCGCCACCACCGTCGCCGCGGGCGGCCAGGGCGCCGAGCCGCCCGGCTCCCCCCGACGGCCCGCCGCCGCCCGACCGAGCAGCACCGCCGGCACCAGCCCGGCCAGCAGCGGCAGCAGCAGCACGGCCAGCCGCCAGCCCCCCGGCCCGTCCTGCGGCAGCAGGGCGAACAGCGGGAACTCCGGCACCGGGCCGAGCCCCGTACCGCCCGGCGACACCAGCGCCCCGGCACCGACCTCGAACCCCGGGCCCAACGCGTACGCCGCACCCCACAGCACCGCGTTCGGCAGCAGCGCCACGGTGAGCAGCAGCAGCCCGACCAGCGCGGCCGGCCCGCCGCCGAGCAGCGCCATCCCGCGGCCGCCGCCGACCAGCGCGTCCAGCACCGCCGACCCCGCCACCAGCAGCGCGCCCACCGCGACCAGCCCCGCCCCCGCCGCCACGACCGCCCGGCCCACCGCGGGGCCGCCGCCGGTCGGCCGCCAGCCCGCCGGCAGCCGCTCCCACAGCCGCTCGGCACCGGCCCCGGCCGGCTCGACCGACCGGACGCCCGCGGCCGTCGACAGCCCCGCGAGCAGACCCACCACCAGCAGGTCCGGCAGCACCCGGCTGCGGAACAGCCCGGCCCCCGCGCTGTGCAGCGCCACCCCGGCCGCCACCGCGCAGTACCCCGCCCAGAGCGCCACCGGGCCGCCCCAGCGCGAGCGCAGCCCGCGCCGCGAGGCCACCCCGGCCCCCGCCCGGTAGAGCCGCACCACCACCAGCAGGCCGAGCAGCAGCGGACTGACCGTCACCGGGGCGTCCGCGGCACCGCGCAGCACCGGCGCGCCGTGCCCGAGCAACCAGAGCGAACCCGCCAACCGGGTGGCACCGGCCGCGTCGGAATCCGCGTACGGCGTCGCCACCCAGAGCCCCAGCACCGGCACTCCGACCGCCGCCAGACCGACCAGCGCCGTCCGCACGCCCGCCAACAGGTCGGCCAGTACGGGCCGTCCACCCAGTTCGTCCGGCACTTCCAGGATCGGACGACCCATCAGCTGCGTCATGCGCCTCATGGTGCCAAGGCGACTCGCCATGCTCCGTGAACCGGCAAACCGCCGCCGTGTCCCAGATTATTGGCTTATGCGCCTTTTCAGACCGTGCCCCCAAGCCGCCGCCGCCCCGGCCCGGAGCGTCTGATGACCACGCCGCCCACCCGTGCCACCGACCCGCTGCGGAAACTGACCCCCCGTGAGGCCGAGGCCCTCGCCCACCTCGCCGCCGGCCACGGCGTCGACCACACCGCCGCCGCACTCGGCGTCACCCCCACGACCGCCCGCAGTTATCTCCACCGGGCCATGCGGAAGCTCGGCTGCCCCACCGAGGCCGCCGCCATCGCCCTCCTCCGCACCGCACCCCCCACCGGCCCGGGCCGGCGCCGCCCGGCCGCCCCCACCGACGCCGACCGCACGCGCACGGCCCCCACCGCCCCGGGAGAACGCAGCGGCATGACACAGACCACCCCGACCCCCGGCGACCACCACCGCTCCCCCACCCCCGGCCGGCCCACGACCGGCGCCCCGGCCACCGACGGCGAGCAGCGGCCGACGGCACGGCACGACGGCCCCCCGGCCGCCCCCGACGGACGGCCGGCCCGGGCCCGGGGCCGGAACAAGGGCGGTCGCCCCGCGCCCCCCGTCGCCGCAGCCGGCACCGCGGCGGACCGGGCCAGGAACAGACCCGACGGACGGACGGCCCGGGGGCGGAACAAGGGCGGGCCCCTCGCACCGCCCGCCACCGACTCCGGTGCCGCGTCCGCCACCGACTCCGCCACCGGTGCAGCGTCCGGTCGGGCGAAGAGCGGCCCGGACGGACGACGGGCGGCCCGGGGCCGGGACGACGGCCACCGGCCCGCAGCGTCGTCCGCCGGTCCCGCCGCGGCCTCCGGCCGGACCGGGGGCGAGCGGGCCGTCCCGGAGTCCGCCGCCGGGCGGCCGGAACCGGGCGGAGCCGGCGCGCGGGAGCGGATCAGCCTGGCGCTCTCCGAGGCGGGCAGCGGGCGCGACCTGACGGAGAGCTTCGAGGAGCTGTACGAGGACGCCCACACCCGGCTGGTGCAGCAGGTGTTCCTGTTGACGGCCTGTCGGCACCGGGCGGTGCACTGCGTGCGGCGCGCGTTCGGAGAGGCCCGGCAGGACTGGGGCGGGGTGGTCGGGTCGGGTGACCCGGAGGGCTGGGTGCGGGTGCGGGCGTCCGAGCTGGCGCTGTCGCCATGGCGCCGGGGCGGGCCCCGGCAGGCGCACGCGTGGGCGCTGCCGCACCGGCGGATCCGGGTGCGGCCGGCCGACGAGGCGCAGTCCGTGCTGCCGGACCACGACCGGCTGACCGACCGGGACAAGGCCCTGCTGAAGGCACTGCGACGGCTGTCGCGGTCGCAGCGGCGGGCCCTGGTGCTGCACGACGGGCTGGGGCTGCCGGCGGCGGCGATCGCGGTGGAGGTGGAGTCGACCCGGCGGGCGGCCGAGGGGCGGGTGTGGGCGGCGCGGGAGGCGCTGGCGCAGTGGGTGCCGGAGCTGGTGGGGCCGGATCCGGCGGCCCCGGGGTTCGCCGACGGGCTGAGCGCACTGCTGCACCGGGCGGCGGTACGGGGTTGTCCGGAGCCGCACCGGGCGCCGGTGCCGGTGCTGCGGGCCCGGCACCGGCTGTGGACGGCGAGCCGGACCGGCGCGGCCGCGCTGCTGACGGCGGCGGTGGCCGGGGCGGCGGTGGCGACGCTGGCGGGGCTGCGTCCGGCGGTGCTGTTCCACGAGCCCGATCCGCCGGTCCCCGCGCTCTGCGTGCCGGCCCCGACCGCTGAGGTGGCGGAGCCGGGGGTGCCGCTGCGGCCGGACGGTGCGCCGAACGGCATCACCAGTCTGTGGTGCAGTCCGACTCCGGGACTGGAGGCGGTGGTGGCGGATCCGCAGGCGCGGGCGGTGGCGCGCTGGGAGCTACCGGTGGCGGCCCGGGGCGCGGCCCCGCCGCCGCCGCAGGATCCGGCGGCCTGTCCGGCCTGGTCCCCGCTGCCCTGCGGCACGGGGCCGGGCACCGAGAAGGCGCCGGCCCCGGACGCCGGGACCGGGCACTGAACCGGCGAAACACCGAGTCGGCGGGCCCTGGGAGCCCGGTGCCGGAAACGGCGAGCGCCCCCGCCCGGGAAGGGCGGGGGCGCTCACCACGCGGGTGACCGGGGTCAGCCGGCGATGATCTCGCGGGCCAGGCGGGCGGTCTCGGACGGCGTCTTGCCGACCTTGACACCGGCGGCCTCAAGGGCCTCCTTCTTCGCCTGGGCGGTGCCCGAGGAGCCGGAGACGATGGCGCCGGCGTGGCCCATGGTCTTGCCCTCGGGGGCGGTGAAGCCCGCGACGTAGCCGACGACCGGCTTGGTGACGTGCTCGGCGATGTAGGCCGCGGCACGCTCCTCGGCGTCGCCACCGATCTCACCGATCATGACGATGATCTCGGTCTCCGGGTCCTCCTGGAAGGCCTTGAGGGCGTCGATGTGGGTGGTCCCGATGATCGGGTCACCGCCGATGCCCACGGCCGAGGAGAAGCCGATGTCGCGCAGCTCGTACATGAGCTGGTAGGTCAGGGTGCCGGACTTCGACACCAGACCGATCTTGCCCGAGGTGGTGATGTCGGCCGGGATGATGCCCGCGTTCGACTGGCCGGGGCTGATCAGGCCGGGGCAGTTCGGGCCGATGATCCGGGTCTTGTTGCCCTTGGAACCGGCGTACGCCCAGAAGGCGGCGGTGTCGTGCACCGGGACGCCCTCGGTGATGACGATGGCCAGCGGGATCTCGGCGTCGATGGCCTCGATGACGGCGGCCTTGGTGAAGGCCGGCGGCACGAAGAGGACGGAGACGTCCGCGCCGGTCTTCTCCATGGCCTCGGCGACGGAGCCGAAGACCGGGATCTCGGTGCCGTCGACGTCGACCGTGGTACCGGCCTTGCGCGGGTTGACACCGCCGACGATCTCGGTGCCGGAGGCGAGCATGCGGCGGGTGTGCTTCATGCCCTCGGCGCCGGTCATGCCCTGGACGATGACCTTGCTGTCCTTGGTAAGGAAGATAGCCATGGTGTTAAGTCCCCTTCCTTACTTGTTGGCCAGCTCGGCGGCGCGGTCGGCCGCACCGTCCATGGTGTCCACGCGCTGGACCAGCGGGTGGTTGGCGTCGTCCAGGATCTTGCGACCCAGCTCCGCGTTGTTGCCGTCCAGGCGGACGACCAGCGGCTTGGAGACGTTCTCGCCCTTGCTCTCGAGGAGCGCCAGGGCCTGCACGATGCCGTTGGCGACCGCGTCACAGGCGGTGATGCCGCCGAAGACGTTGACGAACACCGACTTGACGTCGGGGTCGCCGAGGATGATCTCCAGGCCGTTCGCCATGACCTCGGCGGACGCGCCGCCGCCGATGTCCAGGAAGTTGGCGGGCTTGACGCCGCCATGGTTCTCACCGGCGTAGGCGACCACGTCGAGGGTGCTCATGACGAGGCCCGCGCCGTTGCCGATGATGCCGACCTGGCCGTCGAGCTTGACGTAGTTCAGGCCCTTGGCCTTGGCGGCGGCCTCCAGCGGGTTGGCCGCGGCCTTGTCCTCCAGGGCCTCGTGCTCCGGCTGACGGAACTCGGCGTTCTCGTCCAGGGAGACCTTGCCGTCGAGCGCGATGATCTTGCCGTCACCGGACTTGATCAGCGGGTTGACCTCGACGAGGAGGGCGTCCTCCTTGATGAAGACGGTCCACAGCTTCTGCAGGACCTCGGCGACCTGGTCGGCGACCTCGGCCGGGAACTTCGCCGCGGCGACGATCTCGGCGGCCTTCTCCGGGGTGCAGCCCTCGTTGGCGTCGACCGGGATCTTGGCGAGCGCGTCGGGGTTCTCCTCGGCGACGACCTCGATCTCCACGCCGCCCTCGACGCTGGCCATGGCCAGGAAGGTGCGGTTGGTGCGGTCCAGCAGGAACGAGACGTAGTACTCGTCCTTGATGTCCGCGGTCTGGGCCAGCATCACCTTGTGAACGGTGTGGCCCTTGATGTCCATACCGAGGATCGCCTCGGCCTTGGCGACGGCGTCGGCCGGGTCGGCGGCGAGCTTGACGCCACCGGCCTTGCCACGGCCGCCGACCTTCACCTGAGCCTTGACGACGGCGCGTCCGCCGAAGCGCTCGGCGATGGCGCGAGCGGCTTCGGGGGTCTCGATGACATCACCGTCAAGCACGGGCACACCGTGCTTGGCGAAGAGGTCCCTCGCCTGGTACTCGAACAGGTCCACGTGTGTTCGTCCTTGTTCGTGGTCGCGGATTGTGTCTCTACGAGCGTGCCACGGCAGGATCTTCGCTGCGGGTCGTCGGGGCGGTGCGGGTACGCAGAGGTACGGCCTTGCGGCCCACACAGCCACGGGCGCACACGTCAATCAACACGCGCGTCACGTCCGTCTGGCAGGTTATCCCCGTGGGACGGGCCTGTTCCGCCCGGGGCCCTGTCCGGCTTGGGTGAGAACCGTCACAGATCGGCCCGGACGCGCCGCCCGCGGATCGGGCGGGTTCACCCGCCCGGGTGATGTCGTCACTCCCCCCGGTCGGCCCCCTCCCCGGTGCCGCCCGCCGTCAGGTGCCGGGGGATCGGACGCTTCTCGATCGCCGCCGCCATGATCTCCGGGAAGGCGTCCGGGGTGCAGGCGAAGGCCGGGACGCCGAGTGCGGCCAGGGCGGCGGCGTGGGCGTGGTCGTACGCCGGGGCGCCCTCGTCGGAGAGCGCGAGCAGCGCGATGAACTGGACGCCGGCCGCCTTCATCGCGGCGACCCGCCGCAGCATGCCGTCCCGGATGCCGCCCTCGTACAGGTCGCTGATCAGCACCACGACGGTCTCGGAGGGCCGGGTGATCCTCGACTGGCAGTAGGCGAGCGCCCGGTTGATGTCGGTGCCGCCGCCGAGCTGGGTGGCGAACAGGACGTCCACCGGGTCGGTGAGCTGTTCGGTGAGGTCGACCACCGAGGTGTCGAAGACGACCAGCCGGGTGTCCAGGCTGCGCATCGAGGAGAGCACCGCGCCGAACACCGCCGAGTGGACGACCGAGGGCGCCATCGAACCGGACTGGTCGACGCAGAGGATGACGTCCTTGCGCACCGCGCGCTGGGCGCGGGCGTGGCCGACCAGCCGCTCGGGCACCACGGTGCCGTGCTCGGGCAGGTAGTTCCTCAGGTTGGCCCGGATCGTCCGGTCCCAGTCGATGTCCCGGTGGCGCGGCCGGTTCACCCGGGCACTGCGGTCCAGGGCGCCGCCCACGGTGGCCCTGGTCCGGTCGGCCAGCCGGCGCTCCAGGTCGGCGACCACCTTGCCGACCACGGCCCGGGCGGACTCCCGGGTGGTCTCGGGCAGCGCGTGCTTGAGCGACAGCAGGGTGCCGACCAGGTGCACGTCCGGCTCGACGGCCTCCAGCATCTCCGGCTCCAGCAGCAGCCGCTCCAGGCCGAGCCGGGTGATCGCGTCCTGCTGCATCAGCTGGACGACGGTGGACGGGAAGTACCTGCGGATGTCGCCCAGCCAGCGGGCCACCTGCGGGGCCGAGCCGCCCAGCCCGGCGCTGCGGCGGCCGCCGCGGGCCGGGCGGGCGCCCTCCTCGGGGGCGCCCCGGTAGAGCGCGGCGAGCGCGCCGTCCATCGCGGCGTCGCGGCCGCGCAGGGTGCAGCCGGTGCCGTCGGCCTCGCCGCCGAGCACCAGTCGCCAGCGGCGCAGCCGTTCGTCGGCCGGGGTCGCCGCCATCGGGTTCGCCGCCATCGGGGTCGCTGCCATCGGGATCCTCCTCGTACGACGGGTCAGGTGTTGCGGCCGGTGGGCTGGCGGGGGATCGTCGGGCGGACGCCGAGCAGCAGCGCCAGCACCGGGGTCGCGGCGTCGGCGCGCGCCCGGTCGAGCTCGCCGACCGCCTCGGGGGCCGCCGGGCCGGCACCGAGCGGGCCGGCCGCGACCCGGCCGCCGATGGTGCTGCGCACGCCCGCCTCCAGTCCGGCGAAGGTGCGCCGCAGCAGCGGCAGGACATCGGTGAACACCTCGGCGCCCACCCCGCAGAGCCACTCGTCCAGCAGGGCCAGCAGCCGGGGGTCGTGCAGCAGCAGGGCGCCGCCGCCGGTGAGGAAGCCCTCGACCCAACCGGCCGCGTCCGCCGGGGCGTTGGCCACGGACAGCACCAGGCGCAGCCGTCGGCCGGCCTCCTCGGAGTCCAGCCGGCCGTCGTCCAGCAGCAGCCGGACGGCGCGGCCGCGGAGCAGCCCTGGGACGCCGGTGGCCGGTCCGCCGGCGGGTTCGCGGCGGGAGAGCGAGTGGAGGGCGGCGGCCCAGCGGGCGGGCAGGCCGTCCGGATCCGCCGCCTCCCCGGGGCCGAGCAGGGCGATCGCGCCGTGCACCTCGTCGATCCGGGCCCGCATCGCGGCCGCGCCCGCGTCGTCCAACCCGACGCAGGCGGGCGGCAGTCCGACGCAGACCCGCTCGGCCAGGCCGGCCGCGGCCCCGGCGAGCGCGCCGTGGTCGGTACCGCGCACGTCGCCGTAGCGCAGCGCGCGGACCAGCGCGGGCAGCGCGCCCGCCAGGTGTGCGACGTCGGTGTCCAGGGCCGCGCAGTCGGCGAGCACCCGCATCACCGCGGGCAGCGCACCGGACAGCCCGGCCAGCAGGCAGGTCTCCACCAGGCCGGTCAGCTCGGCGAGTTCGACGGCGGCCCGGGCGGTGCCGACCGCCTTGTTGACGGCGGCCTCCTCGACCGTGGTGCCCCACTGGGCGGCCTCGGCGATCCGGACCGCGAACTCGGGTTGCCAGCACACCCGCCAGCTCTCCCGGAAGGTACCGGTGGAGTTGACCGTCGACCGGGCCGGCACGCCCCAGTCGACGCCCAGCAGCCGCAGCCGGTGCAGCAGTCGGGAGCGGGCCGCGTCGGTGGACTTGCGCAGGTCGAGGTCGACCTCCCGGGGCGCGGCCTCGGGCTTGAGCCGCAGCGAGCGCTGCAGCCGGGCGAGGTCGCGCTGCAGCGGTACGGCCGGGGCGGCGTCCGGCACCTCGCCGAGCGCGTCGCCGACCACCAGGCGGTCCCGGACGAGTTCCAGGGCGACGTCCGAGCCCTCGCAGAGCACCGCGCGGACGGCGTCCAGGGTCTCGGTCAGCCCGGCCAGCGGGCGCCCGCGCAGCACGGCCAGGGTCTCGGCCAACCGGACCGCCTCGATGACGTGGGCGGAGGAGACCGGGTGGTCCTCGGCGCGCAGCAGCTCGGCGGCCCGGGTGAGCCAGCGCGGCACCGGGTCGCCCTCGGCGGTGAACAGGTGGTGGTACCAGCCGGGCGACTGGACGCCCGCGCCGTAGCCGGCCGCCTGGGAGAGCCGGCGGTGCGTCCACGGGATCCAGGTGATGTCCGTGCGCACCTTCTTCGGCAGTCCGGCGAGCAGCGCCCGGTCGTGGGCGACGGTCGGCATCACGGCCAGCGCGGGCACGTGGAAGGCACCGCAGACCACGGCGATCCGGTCGTGACCGGCGCGCCGGGCGGCCCGGATCCGCTGGCGCATGTGAGCCTCGCGCAGCTGGTCCCGGCGGGACTCGCCGAGGCCCTCGGCGCGCAGCGCGGCCATCGCCTCGGCGACGGCGGCGAACGGCGCCAGCGCGTCCGCGCCGGGGGCGCGGTGCTCGACCACGTCCTCCCACCAGCGTTCCGGGTCGTCGTGGCCGGCGGCCTCGGCGAGCAGCGCCAGCGGGTCGGCGGGCAGGTCATCGCCGGCCCCCTCGGCGTCCGGCGCCTCCTCCTGCTCCCCTTCCCCGGGCGCGGGCGCGAAGCCGTGTGCGGCGGGCAGGTCGATGAAGCGGACCGGCAGGTCGTGGTCCACGGCGTACCGGATGGCCACCCACTCCGGGGAGAACTCGGCGTACGGCCAGAACGCGGCCCGCGCCGGGTCGTCCACCGCGTGGGCGAGCAGGGCGACCGGCGGCACCAGGTTCTTCTCGGCGGCCAGGTGGACGATGTCGTCGGCCTCCGGCGGGCCCTCGATCAGCACCGCGTCCGGCTGCCACTGCGCCAGCGCGGCGGCCACCGCCCGGGCCGAGCCGGGCCCGTGGTGCCGGATGCCCAGCAGGGCGACCTCCGAGGTCACGCCGTCACCTCGCGGGCCGCGCGGTAGAAGTCCTTCCAGCCGTCGCGCTCGCGCACCACCCCTTCGACGTACTCGCGCCACACCGCCCGGTCCGCCACCGGGTCGCGGACGACCGCGCCGAGGATGCCGGCCGTGACGTCCCCGGCGCGCAGCACGCCGTCGCCGAAGTGGACGGCCAGGGCGAGGCCGTTGGTCACCACCGAGATCGCCTCGGCGGTGGAGAGGGTGCCGCTCGGGGTCTTGACCTTCGTCCGGCCGTCCACGGTGAGGCCGGCCCGCAGCTCGCGGAAGACCGTCACCACCCGCCGGATCTCCTCGGCACCGCCGGGCAGTTCGGGCAGGTCGAGGGAGCGGCCGAGTTGGTTGACCCGACGGGTGACGATGTCGACCTCCTCGTCCAGCGAGCCGGGCAGCGGCAGCACCACGGTGTTGAAGCGGCGGCGCAGCGCACTGGACAGCTCGTTGACGCCGCGGTCGCGGTCGTTGGCGGTGGCGATCACGTTGAAGCCGCGCACGGCCTGGGTATCGCCGCCCAACTCCGGGATCGGCAGGGTCTTCTCGGACAGGATGGTGATCAGACTGTCCTGCACGTCGGCCGGGATACGGGTGAGCTCCTCGATCCGGGCGAGCTTGCCGTCCGCCATCGCCCGCATCAGCGGCGAGGGCACCAGGGCGTCCCGGCTGGGCCCGTGGGTGAGCAGTTGGGCGTAGTTCCAGCCGTACCGGACGGCCTCCTCGGGGGTGCCGGCGGTGCCCTGCACCAGCAGCGTGGAGTCGCCGCTGATCGCGGCGGCCAGGTGCTCGGACACCCAGGTCTTCGCGGTGCCGGGCACACCGAGCAGCAGCAGCGCCCGGTCCGTCGCCAGGGTGGTGACGGCGACCTCGACGATCCGGCGCGGGCCGATGTACTTGGGGGTGATCCGGGTGCCGTCGGGCAGCTCGCCGCCGAGCAGGTACGTCGCCACGGCCCACGGCGAGAGCTTCCAGCGCTCGGGGCGCGGACGGTCGTCCTGCGCGGCCAGCGCGGCCAGTTCACCGGCGAAGGCGTCCTCGGCGTGCTGCCGCAGAACGTCGGTCATCGGGGCTCCTTCGGGTCGGCCGCCCGGACACACGGGTGCCCCGGGCGGAAGGGTGAGCGGGGAGTCAGGACCTGTGGAACCCACCCTGCACTGCGGCACTGACAACCCCCGGACGGACGGTCAGCCGCTGTCAGTGCCGCCGCCTACGGTCGGTCGCATGGAGGAACGCTGGAGCACCGAACACGTCCTGTCCCTGGCGCCTGACGCCGCGTCGCGGAAGTCCGCGGGCAAGCTGTCCTCGCCCGCGCCGTGGTCCGGGACGGGCACCGACGGCGCCGCGCTCTGGGGCGAGTGCCAGGGCAGCGGCCGCACCCCGTACCGCACCGTGATCGAACTCGCCACGCCCGCCTACCAGTGCAGCTGCCCCAGCCGGAAGTTCCCGTGCAAGCACGCGCTCGGGCTGCTCCTGCTGTGGAGCGGCGCCCCGGAGGCGGTGCCGGCCGCCGAGCCCGCCGACTGGGCCGCCGACTGGCTCAAGGCCCGGCAGGAGCGGGCCGAGAAGCGCGCGGCGCCCCCGGCCGACCCGGAGGCCGCCCGCCGCCGGGCCGAGAAGCGCGGCGCCCGGGTCGCGGCCGGCGCGGCCGAACTGCGGCTGCGGCTGGCCGACCGGATCCGGCACGGCCTCGCCGACCAGTCCACGGCCGGCCCCTGGGAGGAGGTCGCGGCCCGGATGGTCGACGCCCAGGCCGGCGGACTGGCCACCCGGGTAAGGGAGTTGGACACCCTGCCGGAGGAACGGCTGCTGGCGGAGTACGCGATGCTGCACCTGCTCGCCACCGCCGCCACCCGGCTCGACGAGCTGCCGCCCGACCTGGCCGCCACCGTCCGCGCCCGGGTCGGCTACACCGTGGACGCCGCCGAGGTGCTCGCCGGGCCGACGGTCCGGGACCGCTGGCTGGTCCTCGGCAGCAAGGACACTTCGGACGACCGGCTCACCACCCGGCGGGTCTGGCTGCGCGGCGCCAAGACCGGCCGCCCGGCCCTGCTGCTCGCCTTCGGCCGGCCCGGCCAGGCCCCCGACCTCGCCCTGCCCACCGGCCACCTGCTGGAGGCCGACCTCGGCTACCACCCCGGCGCCCGGCCGCTGCGCGCCGCGCTCGGCACCCGCTACGGCGCCCCCGAGCCCGGCCCGGCCGCCCCGCCCGCCGGGCTCACCGTCGCCGAGGCGGTCGCCGGGTACGGCACCGCGGTGGCCGACGACCCGTGGCTGGACAGCTGGCCGACCGTGCTCACCGGGGTCGTCCCGGTCCGCACCCCGGACGGCTGGTATCTGACGGACGGCCACCACACCGTCCCAGTCCGCCCCTCGGCCGTCCCGGAGGCGGCCCTGTGGCGGCTGACCGCGGTGTCCACCGGCCGCCCGCTGACGGTCTTCGGCGAGTACGGCCACCAGGGCTTCGCCCCGGTCACCGCCTGGACCGCCGAACACCGCCCGGTCGGCCTCACTTCCGCTTAGGAGAACCGACGATGACGATCACCCAGGACCCGTGGGAGACCCTGCGGACCAGCGCCCTGCTCGGCACCGACCGGCGCCCGCTGCCCGCCACCGTGCTGCCGCTCGCCGACACCGTGGACCGGTCCGACCCGGCCACCGCCCTGCTGGAGCTGGCCGCGCTGGCCACCGTCCGCCGCCGGGCCGGCGCCCTGCCCGTCCCGGCCACCGAACCACCCGGGCCGCCCGCACCCGAGGACCGGCGCCCGGAGCTGCCCGAGGCCGCCGCCCGCCGACTGGCCGTCCTGCTCGCCGGGCGCACCGGCGGCAGCGGGGCCGGCGGCACCCTGGCCAACCTGGCCGAGCTGCTGCCGCAGTGGCTCGCCACCGCCCGGGCCGAGGGCCTGCGGCCGCCCGCCGCACTGATCCCCGGGCTGCTCGACGCGGCCCGGGCCCGCAGCGAACTGCGCTCGGACGCCGTCGCGTTGGCCGGTCCGCCGGGCCGCTGGCTGGCCGCGCAGAACCCCGACTGGCGGTTCGTACTGCGCACCACCGACACCGAACCGGCCCGGCAGCCGGACACCCCGGACGACCACCGGCTGTGGCACGAGGGCCTGTTCGCCGAACGGGTCACCCATCTCACCCTGCTGCGCCGCCGCGACCCGGCCGCCGGGCTGGAGTTGCTGCGCGGCACCTGGTCCACCGAGCGCGCCGAGGACCGGCTGCTCTTCCTGGACGCCCTCCAGGACGGCCTCTCCCCCGCCGACGAACCCTTCCTGGAGGCCGCCCTCGGCGACCGCAGCAAGAACGTCCGGGCCACCGCCGCCGAACTGCTCTCCACCCTGCCCGGCTCGGCGCTGGCCGGGCGGATGGCCGAGCGGGCCCGGGCCGCCGTGACGCTCGCCGGCAGCGGCACCCATCTGCTGGTCACCCCGCCCGCCGAGTGCGACGAGCGGATGCAGCGCGACGGCATCGCCCCCAAGTCCCCCACCGGGCGCGGCGAACGGGCCTGGTGGTTCGGCGAGGTGGTGGCGGCCGCGCCGCTGGCGGTCTGGTCGGAGAGCACCGGGCTCACGCCCGAGCGGCTGCTCGCCCTGCGGGTCGGCGACAGCGTGGACGAGACCAGCAGCAGCTGGGCCGACGACCTGCGCGAGGCCTGGGCGCGCGCCGCCGTGCGCCAGCACGACGCCGACTGGGCCAGGGCGCTGCTCGGTCCGGCCCCCGCCCCGCCGGGACGCGGCGCCGGACGGGCCCGCGGCGCGCGCGCCACCGGCGCCCCGGCCAAACTGCTGGCCGTCCTCCCGCCGGAGGAGCGGGCCGCCTGGACGGCCGCCTTCATCGAGGTGCACGGCCTGGGCGAGGCCTTCCAGCTGCTCGGCGCCTGCGCCACCCCGTGGACCCCGCCGCTGTCCACCGCCGTGGTGGCGGCGCTGGCCCGGGCGGCCGCCTCCGGCGCGTACCCGTGGAGCCACAGCGGGGTGCTCGGGATGACGGAACGGGCGCTCGCCCCCGGTGCGGCCGCCGCGGTGGAGGAGCTGGCCGCCGGGGCCGCCCCGGACTCGGCCTGGTCGGAGACCTTCGCCCGGCTGGCCGGGACGCTGCGGTTCCGGGCCGCGATGCTGAACGAGCTGACGGTGCCGCCGCGTTGAGCGCACCGGCGCCCTGAGGACGCCCCGGTGTCGAGCCCGCCGGGGCGGCTCGGTCCGTGCGGCGGACCGAGCCGCCCCGCGGGCCCGGGCTCAGCCCGCCGTGCGCAGGTTGGCCTCGACCCAGGCCACCACGTCCCGGGTGGGCGTGCCCGGGGTGAAGATGTCCGCGACGCCCATCGCCTTGAGCTCGGCGATGTCCTCGTCCGGGATGATCCCGCCGCAGAAGACCTTGATGTCCTCCGCGTCACGCTCCTTCAGCAGCTCCAGCACCCGCGCGCACAGCGTCATGTGGGCACCGGAGAGGATCGACAGCCCGATGCCGTCCGCGTCCTCCTGGATCGCGGTGTCGACCACCTGCTCGGGGGTCTGGTGCAGCCCGGTGTAGATGACCTCCATGCCGGCGTCGCGCAGGGCCCGCGCGATCACCTTGGCGCCCCGGTCGTGACCGTCGAGCCCCGGCTTGGCGACCACCACACGGATCGGCCCCGACACACTCATCACTGCCTCCTGGACCTCGTCGTCCATCATCCGCCCGGACCTTGTGGGTCCACGGGTGCGGTCAACACGGTTAACGCTCGATAACCAACCAACCTGAGGGGAGATTAGCGCCACCCGCCCCGGTTGGCCGAGCCGCCTCCCAAGAGGAGGGCAAAGTCACAGCCCCGGGGCCCGCTACCAGTGAGTACGCCGGTGGCGGGCCCTCCGTACCGGCACGGCGCGGCCCCCCGTGCGCCCCCTTGACAACCGGCGGTTTTTCCGGGGCGTCGACCGTGGGACTACAGTCTCGGCTGTTTACCCTCGCCCGACGACGCGCCCGAGGCCCACCGAGGAGGCAGCCCCCGATGGCTCCCGAAGCAGCCGCCCGCCCGACCCGTGCGGAGCTGCGCCTCGCCGCCCGCGAGCAGTCCCGTGAGCAGTCCCGCGCCCAGCGGCGCGGCGCCGCCAGGGCGACCCGGGCGGCGCTGTTCCGGGTCGCGGTGCCGTCGGTGGCCGCGCTCGGAGTGGCCGGTGCGGCGGGTGCGGTGGTGGCCCAGGAGCAGCCCGACCGGGTGCCGGCGCAGGCCTCGGCGGCCGACGCCCCGGCCACCGCGGCCGCGCACCAGGCCGTCACACCGGCGGCCGCGCACACCGACCAGGCCCAGGCCTCGCGCGGCGACGCCCGCCAGCCGCTGTCCGGCGCCCTGCCCGGTGACGGCCAGCCCACCGCGACCGCCACGCCGACCGCCGAGCCGGCCCCGGAGCCGGTCAAGCCCAAGGTGGTCATGCCGGTCGCCAGGCACGGCCTGGGCGAACTGTTCGGCGAGGCCGGCACCCACTGGGCCAACCGGCACACCGGCATCGACTTCCCGGTGGACGGCGGCTCGGAGGTGTACGCCGTCCAGGACGGCACGATCCGGACCCAGTGGAACCCGTTCTACGGCTACATGTCGATACTGAAGATGTCCGACGGCACCGAGGCCTGGATGTGCCACCTGCGGGCGTACAAGATCCGCAAGGGCCCGGTGAAGCAGGGCGACGTGATCGCCTTCGTCGGCAGCAGCGGCAACAGCACCGGGCCGCACCTGCACTTCGAGATCAGGCCGGCGGGCAGCGGGCCGGTCGACCCGCTGCCCTGGTTCCTCGCGAACGGGCTGGACCCGCGCTAGGACCCGTCGGCTACAGCTTCTCCACCGGCGCGTACCGCAGCACCAGCCGCTTGCGGCCGCTGGCGCCGAAGTCCACCTCGGCCTGGGCGTTGTCGCCCAGGCCCGTCACGCCCACCACCGTGCCCAGCCCGAAGGTGTCGTGGGTGACCCGGTCGCCGACCGCGAGCGAGACCACCTCGCGCTCCACGACCTTGCCGCCGCGCCGCACCGACTGCCCCCAGCCCGCCTTCGGCGAGGCCGCCCCGGCGGACGACGAGGAGCGTGAACTCCCGCCCCCGGACGAGGACTTGCCCCAGGACGAGCCCGACGAGCCCGAGGAGAAGCCGCGCTGGACCGGCGCCTGCGCCGCCCCCTTCCGCTTCCAGTCGACCAGGGTGTCCGGGATCTCCTCCAGGAACCGCGAGGCCGGGTTGTAGGACGGCTGCCCCCAGGCGCTGCGCAGCACCGAGCGGGTCAGGTAGAGCCGCTCGCGGGCCCGGGTCAGCCCCACGTACGCGAGCCGGCGCTCCTCCTCCAGCTCCTTGACCTGGTTGAGCGCCCGCATGTGCGGGAAGATCCCGTCCTCCATGCCGGTCAGGAAGACCACCGGGAACTCCAGGCCCTTGGCGGTGTGCAGGGTCATCATCGTGATGACGCCCTGGCCCTCCTCGTCGTCGTCCGGGATCTGGTCGGAGTCGGCGACCAGCGCGACCCGCTCCAGGAAGTCGGCCAGCGAGCCGACCGGCGGCGCGCCGTCCTCCCCGGCGTCCGGCCGCTCGCCCGGGTCCTGCTCGTACTCCAGCGCCACCGAGGCGAGTTCCTGGAGGTTCTCCACCCGGGTCTCGTCCTGCGGGTCGGTGGAGGCCTGGAGTTCGGCCAGGTAGCCGGTCTCCTCCAGGACGGCCTCCAGCACCGCCGCCGGGCCCGCGCCCGACTCGACGACCTGGCGCAGCCCGGCCATCAGGGTGTTGAACTTCCTGACCGCGTTGGCCGAGCGCGCGGCCATCCCGTACGCCTCGTCCACCCGAACCAGCGCCTGGGCGAAGGAGATCCGCTCCCGCGCGGCCAGCGCGTCGACCATCGCCTCGGCCCGGTCGCCGATGCCGCGCTTGGGCACGTTGAGGATCCGGCGCAGCGGCACGGTGTCCTCCGGGTTGGAGAGCACCCGCAGGTACGCCAGGACGTCCCGGACCTCCTTGCGCTCGTAGAAGCGCACCCCGCCGACCACCTTGTACGGCAGGCCGACCCGGATGAACACCTCCTCGAAGACCCGGGACTGGGCGTTGGTGCGGTAGAAGATCGCGACGTCGCCGGGCTTGGCCTCGCTCCGGTCGGTGAGCCGGTCGATCTCGTCGGCGATGAACTGGGCCTCGCCGTGCTCGTCGTCCGCGACGTAGCCGACGACCTTCTCGCCGTGCTCGCCGGCCGTCCAGAGCTTCTTCTCGCGCCGGTTGGCGTTGCGCTCGATGACGGCGTTGGCGGCGCTCAGGATCGTCTGGGTGGAGCGGTAGTTCTGCTCCAGCAGGATCGTGGTCGCGTTCGGGTAGTCCTCCTCGAACTGGAGGATGTTGCGGATGGTCGCGCCGCGGAAGGCGTAGATCGACTGGTCCGCGTCACCGACCACGCACAGCTCGGCGGGCGGCACCTCGGCCAGCCGCCCGGCCGCCGGATTCACCAACTCGCCGTCCACGGTGCGCTTCGGGGCGTCGGCCGCGGAGCCGCCGGACAGCTCGCGGACCAGGGTGTACTGGGCGTGGTTGGTGTCCTGGTACTCGTCGACCAGGATGTGCCGGAACCGGCGGCGGTAGTGCTCGGCGACGTCCGGGAAGGCCTGCAGCAGGTTCACCGTCGTCATGATGATGTCGTCGAAGTCGAGGGCGTTGGCCTCGCGCAGCCGCCGCTGGTAGAGCGCGTACGCCTCGGCGAGCTTCTTCTCCATCGGGTTGGCGGCCTGGTCGGCGAAGGTCTCCTCGTCGATCAGCTCGTTCTTGAGGTTGCTGACCTTCGCGGTGAAGGACTTCGGCGGGAACTGCTTCGGGTCCAGGTCGAGGTCGCGGCAGACCAGCGACATCAGCCGCTGGGAGTCCGCCGAGTCGTAGATCGAGAAGCTGGAGGTGAAGCCCAGCTGCTTGGACTCCCGGCGCAGGATCCGCACGCAGGCGCTGTGGAAGGTGGACACCCACATCGCCCGGGCGCGCGGGCCGACCAGCGCCTCGACGCGCTCGCGCATCTCGCCGGCCGCCTTGTTGGTGAAGGTGATCGCCAGGATCTCGCCCGGCTGCACCCCGCGGGCGCCCAGCAGGTAGGCGATCCGGTGGGTCAGCACCCGGGTCTTGCCGGAGCCGGCGCCGGCCACGATCAGCAGCGGCGAGCCGGCGTGCAGCACCGCCTCGCGCTGCGGGTCGTTCATCCCCTCCAGCAGCTGCGCCGGGTCGACCACCGTCCGGGCGGCGCCGTTGCGGTGCCAGGCGTCCCGCGCGCTCTCGGCGGCGTGGTCGGTCTGGAACAGCCCGTCCGGGATCGCCTCCTCGTACGCGTCGTACGGCTGGTCGTCCTCGTACGGCGGGGGCTCCTCGTCGATCGCGTCGACGGGCGCGGCGGGCTGCTTCGACCCGGCGGCGGGTGCCTCGAAACCGGGGAGCGGGAGGTCGTCAAAGAGGCTACTCATGGCACATCGAGTCTATGGCCACCCACCGACAAGCCCGCCCGGTCCGCAGGATCCGGACCGGGCGGGCTCGATCGACCCGCGGCCTCAGACCAGCCGGCGGGCGGTGGCCCAGCGGGTGAGCTCGTGCCGGTTGCTGAGCTGGAGCTTGCGCAGCACGGCGGAGACGTGGCTCTCCACGGTCTTCACCGAGATGAACAGCTGCTTGGCGATCTCCTTGTAGGCGTAGCCGCGGGCGATCAGCCGCAGCACCTCGCGCTCGCGCTGGGTGAGCCGGTCCAGGTCCTCGTCCACCGGCGGGGTGTCGGTGGCGGCGAAGGCGTCCAGCACGAAGCCGGCCAGCCGCGGCGAGAAGACCGCGTCACCGTCGCCGATCCGGAAGATCGCGTCGACCAGGTCGGTGCCGGTGATGGTCTTGGTGACGTAGCCGCGGGCACCGCCGCGGATCACGCCGATGACGTCCTCGGCGGCGTCCGAGACGGACAGCGCCAGGAACTTCACTCCCCCCTGCTCACCCATCACGCCGGCCGAGCGGCGCAGCACCTCGACGCCGCCGCCGCCGGGCAGGTGGACGTCGAGCAGCACCACGTCGGGCCGGGTCTCGGCGACCACGCGGACCGCCGAGTCCACGTCGTCGGCCTCCCCCACCACGTCGATGCCGGTCACGTCGGTGCGGCCGATCTCGGCCCGGACCCCGGTCCGGAACATCCGGTGGTCGTCCACCAGGACGACCCTGGCCGTGCGCTGCGGCGCTGCCTCAGTCATTCGTTCTCTCCATCTCCAGCTCGACCTCGGTCCCGCCGCCCGCCGCCGGCCGCACCCGAGCGGTGCCGCCGTTGCGCTTCATCCGGCCGATGATCGACTCCCGTACGCCCATCCGGTCCTCGGGCACCGTGTCGGGGTCGAAGCCGGGTCCGTGGTCGCGGACGAACACCGACACCGTCCTCCCCTCCACCTCGGCGTAGACCTGGACCGGTCCCCCGCCACCGTACTTGGCCGCGTTGACGGTCGCCTCCCTCGCGGCCTGCATCTGTGCCGCGATCTTGTCGTCCATCGGGCAGTCGCCGACGATCACCAGCTCGACCGGGACCCCGTGCCGGTCCTCGACCTCGGCGACGGCGGCCCGCAGGGTCTCCGCCATGGTGTCCGGCGCGGCCTCGGCGGCGGCCTCCGGGCGGTACAGCCACAGCCGCAGCTCGCGCTCCTGGGAGCGGGCCAGCCGCAGCACCTCCTTGGGGTCCTCGGCCCGGCGCTGGATCAGGGTCAGGGTGTGCAGCACCGAGTCGTGGATGTGCGCGGCGATCTCGGCCCGCTCCTGGGCCCGGATGCGGGCGGTGCGCTCGGCGCCGAGGTCCTGCCACAGCCGCAGGCCGTACGGACCGAGCAGCACCAGCACCCCGGCCAGCACCGCGAGCGAGGCCTCGACCACCGAGCCGAGGGTGGAACCGCTGCCCTGCATGGCGAGCAGCGCGATGGTGCCGGCCACCGCGAGCAGCACGCCCGCGCCGACCCGGGTGTAGGCGCCGCGCCGCTTCTCGCCCTCCTCGATGCCGAACCAGCGCTGCCAGCGCGAGTCGTCCGCCTGCCGCCAGACCAGCGCCACGCCGACGCCGATCGCCAGCAGCGGCCAGGTGTACGGCTTGGCGGTCTGCCAGCCGAGCACGTTCAGCAGGGCGATCAGCCCGATCACGACCATGACCAGGGCGGCGAGCTGGCCGATACCGCCCTGCCCGACCTTGCCGCCGGACCGGGTGCCGGCCTCGCCCTCGCCCTCGGCGGCGGCGGGCGCGGTGACCGGCTCGCCCTGCAGCGTGTGCTGGAGCAGTTCGCGCAGCCGGCCGACCCAGCCACCGCCGCCGGACTTGGTCACCGGCGTGCCCGGCCGCAGCCAGGGCGAGGTCGGCACGTAGACGCCGTTGACGTTCACCCAGTGCGCGCCGCCGCGCTGCGAGGGCTCGCCGATCCCGATCGGCACCACGAACCAGAACGCCGCGTACAGCAGCGCGCCGATCCCCTGCGCGAAGAACAGCAGCACGAAGGCCAGCCGCACCCAGCGGACCGGCAGCCCGAGGTGCACCGCCAGACCGTGCGCGACGCCGCCCAGCATCCGCCCCTGCGGGCTGCGGTACAGCCGCCGGTAGGGCGGCCGCCCGTCGGCGGGCGCGGTCGGGTCGGCGCCGGCCGACGCCGCGGCGTCGGGGGCGAGGGGTCGGGGATCGGTACCGGGTGCTGCCACGCCACCGATGGTTCCACGCGGGCGTGTCCGCGCGCATCAGGGTGGGGCCCCCACGCTTATCAGGGACAAGTCAGGGTACGGGCAGGGCCGTACCCGGTTGGGCCGGCCCGCCCCCTGCCGGAAGGATGGTGCCCATGACCGAGGACCACCGCATCCAGGAGGCCGGGCCCACCGCCCCGCCGGAACCGGAACGCCCCCCGCTGACCAGGGCCGAGCACCACCGCGTGGTGGCCGGCGTCTGCGGCGGCCTGGGGCGGCACCTGGACATCGACCCGGTGGTCTTCCGGGTGGTCACCGTGGTGCTCTGCCTCTCCGGCGGCCTCGGGCTCTTCCTGTACGGCCTGGCCTGGCTGATCGTCCCGACCGAGGACTCCGCCGACGGCCGCCGCGGCGGGCGCACCGAACTCCAGCGGGTGCTGACCGGCCGGGTCGACGGCCAGTCGATCGGCGCGGTCCTGCTGACCGTGATCGGCACCGGGGTGTTCTTCTCCTCGATGGGCGACGGCGACCAGCTGTTCCCGCTGCTGCTGCTCGGCGGCCTGGTCTTCCTCGCGGTGCGCTACGACCCGGAGCGACGCCGCGGCGGCCGGGTCCGCGGCCGTCGGCGCGGCGGCCCGTACGACCGCCACTTCCCCGAGCCGGACGGCTACGGCTGGCCGCAGGACGAGGAGGCCGCCCGGGCCCGGCACGCCGCCGGCCAGGCCGCCGGGACCGTGCCCGCCGACGCCCCCGCACCCGGCCCGAGCGGCTACCTGTGGGACCCCCGCCACCCCGAGCGCAACCCGTACGACGCCACCGACCCGGGCACCACCACGCCCGCCTACGGCACCAAGCTGCCGCCGCCCGGCGGCCCGACCCAGGCCTGGTGGCAGCGCACCGACCTCCCGGAGGGCGACCCGCTGCGCAAGGAGCGCCCGGAGCGCCCGGAGCGCCTGGAGCTCCGCCGCGAGCCGGCCGCCGTCCGGCACCCCAGGGAGCGCTCGCCGCTCGGCTTCTTCGGCTTCCTGCTGGCGATCGGTGCGGCCACCGCGGTCTGGTCCGCCTCGGTCGGCCACACCGACGTCACCCGGCTGAGCACCGTCGTGCTGGCCACCGGACTGCTGGTGATCGGTCTCACCCTGCTGCTGGCCGCGAAGTTCGGCAAGGCCCGCAAGCTCGCCGTGCTGGGCCTGCTGACCACCCTGGCGCTGGCCTTCGCCGGCCACTCGCCGCACACCGTGCAGGACGCCATCGGCGACCGCACCTGGACGGTCGCCACGCCCGCCGAACTGAAGGACCGCTACAACCTCGGCGCCGGCGACGCCCGGCTGGACCTCTCCCGGCTCGACCCGGCCGGGGCCACCCTCACCACCAAGGCCGACCTCGGCGCCGGCGAGCTGGTCGTCATGCTGCCGCCGGACGTCGACGTGAACCTGGTGGCCCGGGTCGGCCTGGGCAGCGTCAACGTCCCCGGCGACCGCAACGACGGCACCGGCCGGCACGTCTACCAGCTCGGCCCGGTGGGCGGTCAGCCGTCCAAGGGCACCATCGATCTCCAACTCGGCCTCGGCATCGGCGACATCAAGGTGGTCCAGTAGTGAGGAAGCACCGGCTCGACCTGTTCTCGCTGATCGCGGGCGCGCTGTTCACCGTGCTCGCGGTGCTCTACCTGGTCGCGGCGCTCAACGACCGGTCGGTGAACGGACGGATCGTCGTCCCGGTCACCTTCATCGTGCTCGGCGTCGGCGGCCTGGCCGGCGCGGTCGCCGCGGTGGCCCGCCGGGGCCGGGCCGACCGCGACGAATGACCACGGCGCATAACCGCGGTGAATGACCGCGACGCATGACCGCGGCGTCCGCTGCGGAGAACCTCGACGGACGGGAACGACGGACGAGCGCGGACGTCAGCTCTGCAGCGGGCCCAGGGTCAGCTGGTCGCCGTCCTTGGTGACGCCGTACCTGGGCAGCGGCTTCACCGCCGGCCCGTTGACCACCGCGCCGGTCGCGGCGTCGAACCGGGAGCCGTGGCAGGGGCAGTACAGCTGGCCGTTCCTGGGCGCGTCCACCGCGCAGCCGGAGTGGGTGCACACCGAGGAGAAGGCGCAGTACTGGCCGGCCTTGGGCTGCACGATGTAGACGGCGTCCCCGGTGGCCGGGTCCTTGACCTGGGCCGAGCCGCCGACCGGCACGCTCGCCGCGGCCACCGCGGGGGCGGGCGCGGCGACGGGGTCCGGGGCCGCGGACTGCTTGGGCGCCGCCGTCCGGTTCCGGCCGAAGGTGCGGGTGAGTGAGCCGCTCAGCAGCCCGGCGCCGCCGATCGCGACCGCCGCGATCCCGCCGTCCATCAGCGTCCGGCGCCGGACGTGGTCCTCGGTCAGCCCGCGCTCGCGGTCCCGCCCGGCCCGGCGGGCCAGGTAGCCGTCCACCGACAGGTACGGCGTGCCGGCCAGCAGCAGCGGGGTCCAGGCCATCAGGTAGCCGAGGTCGTTGCCGAGGTAGTACGGCGAGACGTTCCAGCTGACGGTCAGCCACAGGCTCAGGTTGATCAGCGCGCCGCCGAGCGCCGCGACCCGGCCCCACAGGCCGAGCAGGGTGCCGAGGCCGACGGCCAGCTCACCGAAGGCGATGGCCAGCGCGAACAGCGTGGGCGCGTCCAGGGCGGGACCGAGCAGGAAGGCGATCGGGCTGCCGCCGGCCTTGGCGGCCTGGGTCTGCGAGACGAAGGAGGCCGGATCGCCCGCACCGGCCAGGTAGTGGGCGTCGGAGAGCTTGTCCAGGGCGGCGTAGACGAAGGTGACGCCGAGGAACAGCCGCAGCGGCAGCAGGGCGTACCGGGATGCCAGGGCCCGGCGCTGCGCCGCCCGCTCGGCCCGGCCGGCCGCTCCCCCGTCGCCCGCCTCGGAGTTGCTGACCTCCGGCATCCGTCTCACCTTCCCTCACGGCCCGCCACTCCCTGACAGGTCCGGTCCGCATTCTGCCCGCTCCTGCCCGCTTTCGGTGGGACGTGCCGGTGCGGGGGCCGGGAACGGCCGCGCCGCCGTTCCCTGCACTACGGGAACGACGGCGCGGCTGTTCAGGCTTCGCGGGGAGTGCTCACTCCCACTCGATGGTGCCCGGCGGCTTGCTGGTGACGTCGACGACGACGCGGTTGACGTCGCGGACCTCGTTGGTGATCCGGGTGGAGATCTTCGCCAGCACGTCGTACGGCAGGCGCGACCAGTCGGCGGTCATGGCGTCCTCGGAGGAGACCGGACGCAGCACGATCGGGTGACCGTAGGTGCGGCCGTCGCCCTGCACGCCCACGCTGCGCACGTCGGCGAGCAGCACGACCGGGCACTGCCAGATCTCGCGGTCCAGACCGGCCGCGGTGAGCTCCTCGCGGGCGATCGCGTCGGCGTCGCGGAGCAGGTTCAGGCGCTCCTCGGTGACCTCGCCGACGATCCGGATGCCCAGGCCCGGGCCCGGGAACGGCTGGCGCTGGACGATCTCCTCCGGGAGGCCCAGCTCCTGGCCGACCATCCGGACCTCGTCCTTGAACAGCTTGCGCAGCGGCTCGACCAGCTGGAACTGGAGGTCCTCGGGCAGGCCGCCGACGTTGTGGTGGGACTTGATGTTGGCGGTACCGGTACCGCCGCCGGACTCCACCACGTCCGGGTACAGGGTGCCCTGGACCAGGAAGTCGACCGACTCGCCGTGCGCGCCGGCCTCGGCCACGATCTCGGCCTGGGCCTGCTCGAAGACCCGGATGAACTCCCGGCCGATGATCTTGCGCTTCTCCTCGGGGTCGGTGACCCCCTTCAGCGCGTTCAGGAAGCGCTCGGAGGCGTCGACGACCTTCAGCTGGACGCCGGTGGCGGCCACGAAGTCCTTCTCGACCTGCTCGGTCTCGCCCTTGCGCATCAGACCGTGGTCGACGTACACGCAGGTCAGCCGGTCGCCGATGGCCTTGTTGACCAGGGCGGCGGCGACTGCGGAGTCCACGCCGCCGGACAGGCCGCAGATGGCGCGCTTGGTGCCGACCTGCTCGCGGATCAGGGCGATCTGCTCCTCGACCACGCTGCCGGTGGTCCAGGTGGGGGCGATGCCGGCGCCGCGGTAGAGGAAGTGCTCCAGGATCTGCTGGCCGTGGTCGGAGTGCAGCACCTCGGGGTGGTACTGGACGCCGTACAGCCGGGCCTCGTCGTTCTCGAAGGCCGCGACCGGGACCAGGTCGGTGGAGGCGGTGACGGTGAAGCCCGCCGGGGCGGCGGAGCAGGCGTCGCCGTGCGACATCCACACCGAGTGCTCCGCCGGGACGCCCTCGAACAGGGTGGAGCCGGTGCGGGAGACGACCAGCGGGGTGCGGCCGTACTCGCGGGCGCCGTTGTTGTCGACGGTGCCGCCCAGCGTCTTGGCCATCAGCTGGAAGCCGTAGCACATGCCGAAAACCGGGACACCGGCCTCGAAGATCGCACGGTCGAGCTGCGGTGCGCCCTCTTCGTAGACCGACGACGGACCGCCGGAGAGGATGATCGCCTTGGGGTTCTTGGCGAGCATCTCGGCGACCGGCATGCTGCTCGGCACGATCTCGCTGTAGACCCGCGCCTCACGCACCCGACGGGCGATGAGCTGGGCGTACTGGGCACCGAAGTCGACCACCAGGACGGTGTCGTTGTCCGGCGCGGACTGGACGGGAATTGCAGAGGACACAGACGGCCTTCCGGCAGCGGTATCGAGGTGTCGCGCTGAACCGCCTCCCCGGCGGGGGCAGCGGCGGCGGACGGGTGTGGGGTGTCTGGACACCGATTCTACCGGGCTGTCCGGTTTCACTCGTCTGCACGTCCAAAGGACCGTGACCGGGCGGGGCCGCGGTTCGTTGCTTCTGACGACCGGACGGCCGGCCGCGTCCGCCAGACGCGCCGCCGCCGCCCCCGACCGGGGGCACCGCCGTACCGGCTGCAGGACCACGCGTGGAGCTTCACCCCAGTCCACCGGCGCATGTGGCGCCGCCGCCCCGGCCCGCCGGGGCACGCGGCTCCGTGGGACCGTGCGCGGGTGCCGCGGCCGGCCAGCAGGGGACAGCGACCCCGGCCGCGACTGGGCCGAGAGGTGGGACGGCCGGCTTCCCGGGGACGCCCGGAGCCGGCCGTCGCACCGCCCTGCGATCCGGGGCACGCCCCGGGCGCACACACCCCGCCGTCCCGCGCCGCTACGCGCGTCCCCGTGCGCCGCAACCGGCCGAACCACTACGCACCGTGATCATTCGACGCAGTACTCTCGGCAAACGGACTGTACTGAACTGCGCCGAACCGGTTGCAGAGAAACCCCTCCGTCCACCACCATGCTCGGTGTGAACGGTTCTCCCGGCCGCCGCAAGGCGCACCGCGGGGGTCCGGACCGCTGTCTCCACGGCCGCCGCGCGACCGGGCGACAGCGGTTGTCACCTCACGCTCCGTGAGCGCGGGACCGGCGCAGACCTGCCCGCCGACCCGCCGCCGCACGGAGCCGCGCGCCCGCTCCGCCGGCCACCCACGCCGGCCCGGACAGGCGCGTCCACGAGCCGACCGACCCGACGGCGCTCCTCCCCCGGCGCCGTCACCCCCAGCACCGGCGCAGCCCTGACGCCGCGTGCTGAGCGACAAAGGGCCCCGTTCCCCCGCGGGGCCCTTTGCCCTTTCCGCCCCTTTCCGCCCCTTCCCGACCTTCCCGAACGGTCTTGGAGGTTCCTACGGGTGGTCCCGCCAGACCGTCGGGTCGACCGGCTCCTCCGGCGGCCGCGGCGGGACCGGCGGCCGCGGCGTCCCGGCGGCGGGGGTCGGCGGAGCCCCGTGCGACTCGATCACCTCGCTCAGCCCGACTCCGGGCGCCCCGGGCGTCACGTCCTGCGGCGGGACGTACGGCCCGGCCTGCGGCGGAACACCGTACGGGGGCACACCGTACGGGGGCACGCCCTGGCCCGGAACGCCGTACGGGGGCACACCCTGCGGCGGCCCGGCCTGCGGCGGCACCGCGCCGTACCCGCCGTACGGGGCGGTGCCGTACCCGGCCCCGGCCCCCCGGCCGCCGAGCGCGGCCAGCAGCGCGGGCACCAGCACCGCGCCGACCACCGCCCAGACCGCGCTCGCCACCAGCACGCCGGGGAACACCAGGCCCGCCGAGACCTCCTGGGTGGTGGCCGAGGGTCCCACGCCGCCCCAGCTCCCCGAGCCCGGCACCCGGAAGGTCATCGCGGTGCTGCTCAGCAGGCCGGAGGCGGCCGTCAGCCCGGTGAGCAGCGCGGTGTACACCACGGCCAGCCGCAGCCGGTCGGCCCCGTCCAGCCGCCGCCGGTAGGCGCTCCAGCCGAGCAGGCCCGCTGCGGCGAGCGCCAGCAGCCCGGCCCAGCGCCAGTCGGCCGTCTGGTCGCGCAGGTCGAAGAAGGAGAACTCCGTGTGCGTGTCGCGGTACTCGCTCCAGCCCCCGACCCCGCCCATCTCCCGCCCGGTGCGGAAGGTCGCGCCCGACCCCAGGCCGAGCAGCATCAGGCCGAGGTTGGGCAGGAAGGCCACCGAGAGCGCGGTCCGCCAGCCCTGGTCGCTGGTGGCCGCGACCAGCACGAAGGCCGTCAGCGAGGCCAGGCCCAGGGTCAGCGCCAGCGCCTGGCCCGCGGTCAGCGCGGCCACCGCCCAGCCGCGCACCGCACGGCTGCGCCAGGCGGCCCAGCGCAGTGCGTCGGTGCCGTGGACGGTGAAGGCCAGCAGCCCGGCCAGCAGCACGGTCCAGCCGACCGCCCACAGCCAGCCGGAGTCCGTACTGAAGGAGGGCGCCCCGAGGGCCGGGCGGGAGCCGTAGTCGTAGTCGCCGTCGCCCACGGCGCCGCTCGGCCGCCAGTCGCTGCCGGCCACCAGCCCGAGCAGCACCGTCACCAGTCCGAGCACCACCGCCGTGCGCAGCGCCTCGCCGGCCGCCTGGCCCCGGGTCAGCTGGGAACCGTCGGCCTTGCGCCGCCGCCGGCCGGCCCGCAGGCCGAGCCAGAGGGCCACGCCCCACAGGACGGTGACCGTCATCGGCACCAGCCAGAAGGTGTTGTCCAGGCCCTCGGAGCGGGTCCCGGTGATCGTGCTGCGGAAGCCGAGCCGGAACGGCGCGCCGAGCGCGTTCAGCGCCATCGCCAGGGTGGAGAGGAAGCGGTCGCCGAACTCGGGGGTCCGGAAGGCCCGGTCGTAGGTGTAGTCGCTCGGGATCGCCGCGATCAGCGCCGCCAGCAGCAGCACCGCGGTCGGCGCGACGGCCGCCCGCAGCGCCGGACGCCAGTCGGCCCCGGCCAGCAGGCGCCGGGCGGGCGAGGAGGGCTGGTACGGCCGGCCGGCGCCCCAGTGGCCCAGCGCGGGCGGGCCGCCCACCGGCGGGTACCCGGGCAGCGGGTAGCCGGGGCCTGGCGGCGGAGGGTAGCCGGGGCCCGGCGGCGGGTAGCCAGGGCCAGGCGGCGGGTAGCCGGGACCGGGCGGCAGCGGGTGGTACCCGGCCGGCCCGGCGGGCGGCGGCGGGTACCCGGGGCCCGGCGGCGGAACGGCGGGCAGGCCGACGGCCGTCGGGGGCGGGGGTGCCGTCGGCCGCCCGCACGAACCGCAGGCGGGCACCCCCTCCACCCGCGTCGCGCCGCACGATGCGCAGTTGGCCATGACCCGCATTCCCCCCGCTCGACGAGTTCCTGGTCCCCCAGGGAGCCCGTTTATCCCATCGGACCCGAACGGATGTCAACCGGGAAGCGGACCGGGCGAGTTGGCCCTCGGGGTCGGGCTCAGCCGCGCTTCTTCGGGACCTCCGGGACGGGCAGCAGCGGCAGTCGCAGTGCGCCGAACGCGTCCTCCGGCACGGCCGGCCGCACCGGCGCGACCGGGTCGACCCGCCGGTAGTCGTCGCCCTGGGCCGGACGCCGGTCCGCCTCGCCCTTGTTGGGCCACAGCGACATCGCCCGCTCGGCCTGCGCGGTGATGGTGAGCGAGGGGTTCACGCCGAGGTTGGCGGAGACCGCCGAGCCGTCCACCACACTGATCCCGGGGTACCCGTACAGCCGGTGGTACGGGTCGACCACACCGGTCTCGGGGGTGTCCCCGATCGGGCAGCCGCCGAGGAAGTGCGCGGTCATCGGGATGTCGAAGATCTCGCCGACGGAGCTGCCCGCGAAGCCGTTGATCTCGTCGGCCAGCGCCTGGGCGCCCTTCTCGGCGGCCGGGATCCAGGTCGGGTTGGGCTCGCCGTGGCCCTGGCGTGAGGTGAGCCGGGGCTTGCCGAGCGGGCCCTTCCTGAGCGAGACGGTGATCGAGTTGTCCAGCGACTGCATCACCAGGCCGATGATCGTCTTCTCGGACCAGCCACGCTGGTTCATCGAGCGGCCGAAGGTCACCGGGTGGAGCACCGAGTTGCCCAGGTAGCGCAGCCAGCGCGGGGCCTTCCCGCCCCCCTTGACCTGCGCTATCGACAGCGCGCCCATCGCGTTGGAGCCCTTGCCGTAGCGGACCGGCTCGATGTGGGTGTTCGCGTCCGGGTGGATCGAGGAGGTGATCGCCACGCCCTTGGTGAAGTCCGCCTTGCTGCCGTAGCGCCGGTCGGTGGTCTGGGCGCCCACCAGTGCCTCGGAGTTGGTGCGGGTCAGCTCGCCCAGCCGCTCGGAGATCCGGGGCAGGTGGCCGGCGTCGCGCATCCGGTGCAGCAGCGACTGGGTGCCGTAGGTGCCGGCCGCGACCACCACCCGGGCGGCGGTGACGGTCCGGGCACCCGCCTTGACCCGGTCGGTCCTGGAGCGGGAGTCGGTGCGCCGCACGTCCACCGCGTAGCCGCTGGTCCCGTCGGCACCGGTGTGCTCCCGGATCCGGGCCACCGTGGTGAGCGGGTGGATCTCCGCGCCGCCCCGCTCGGCCAGGTACAGGTAGTTCTCGGTGAGCATGTTCTTGGCGCCGTGCCGGCAGCCGGTCATGCACTCGCCGCACTCCACGCAGGCCTTGCGGGCCGGGCCGGCGCCACCGAAGTACGGGTCGGCGACCTCATCGCCGGGCGCCGCCTTGGTGGTGCCGTCGGTGTCCTTGCCGTCCCCGAAGAAGACCCCGACCGGCGCCATGTGGAAGGTGTCCGCGACGCCCATCCGCTCGGCCGCCGCCTTGAGGTGGACGTCGGACGGCGTGACGGTCGGGTTCAGCCGGACCCCGAGCATCCGCTGCGCCTGGTCGTAGAACGGCGCCAACTCCTGCTGCCAGTCGGTGATGTGGCCCCACTGGCGGTCCTCGAAGAAGGCCTTCGGCGGCACGTAGAGGGTGTTGGCGTAGTTCAGCGAGCCGCCGCCGACCCCGGCGCCGGCCAGGATCAGCACATTGGCCAGCAGATGGATCCGCTGGATGCCGTACAGCCCGAGCTGCGGCGCCCACAGGTAGTTCGGCAGGTCCCAGGAGGTGCGGGGCAGCTCGTCCCGCTCGAACCGCCGCCCGGCCTCCAGGACGGCGACCCGGTAGCCCTTCTCGGTCAGCCGCAGCGCCGCGACCGAACCGCCGAAGCCGGAGCCGACCACGACCACGTCGTAGTCGAACTCCGCCGCACCACCGGACTCCACCATCTGCCTCTGCTCCTCGGGGGTCGAACCTGACGGGGGGAAAACGGGGGAAAAGCGGGTTACTTGAAGCGGAGCGCCTTGAGCATCCGCAGCCCGCCGGTCATCACCGCGGCGAACTGCTTGTCGTCCAGCCCGAACGAGGGCGCGATCGGCATCATCCGCTGGGTCGCGACGGTCTGCGCCTCGGTGAACCGCAGGATGCCCTCGGCGCCGTGCCGCCGGCCCAGCCCGGAGTCGCCCATGCCGCCCATCGGCGCGGCGACCGAGCCGTACGCGGCCGCGTAGGCCTCGTTGACGTTGACCGTGCCGGTGCGCAGCCGGGCCGCGACCGCCCGGCCGCGCCGCAGGTCCCTGGTCCAGACGCTGGAGTTCAGGCCGTACGGCGTGGAGTTGGCGGCGGCCACCGCCTCCTCCTCGGTGTCGAAGCGGTAGACCGAGACGACCGGGCCGAAGGTCTCCTCGCCGCAGACCGCCATCTCCGGGGTGACCCCGTCCAGCACGGTCGGCTCGTAGAAGTACGGGCCAAGGTCGGGCCGGGCCCGCCCGCCGGTCAGCACGGTGGCGCCGGCCTTGACCGCCTCGTCCACATGCCGGGTGGTGGTGTCCAGCTGCCGGACGGAGACCAGCGAGCCCATGTCGGCGCCGTACGCCAGGCCGCCGCCCAGGCGCAGCGCCCGGGTGCGGGCGACGAAGAGCTCCAGGAAGCGGTCGGCCACCGAGCGGTGCACCAGCAGTCGCTCGATCGAGATGCACAGCTGCCCGGCGGAGGAGAAGCAGGCCCGGACGGCGCCCGCGGCGGCGGCCTCCAGGTCGGCGTCGGAGAGCACCAACATGGCGTTCTTGCCGCCGAGTTCGAGCGAGGCGCCGACCAGCCGGGCGGCGGCGCGCTGGGCGACCTCGCGGCCGGTGCGGGTGGAGCCGGTGAAGGAGACGTAGTCGGCGTGCTCGACCACGGCGGGGCCGATCACCGGTCCGTCGCCGATCACCACCTGCCACAGGTCGGCCGGCAGCCCGGCCTCGATCAGCAGCTCGCGGGCCCACAGCCCGGTCAGCGCGGTCTGGGTGTCGGGCTTGTTGACCACCGCGTTGCCGGCCACGAAGGCGGGCAGCAGGTCGCCGACGCACAGCTCCAGCGGGTAGTTCCACGGCGAGATGTGGCCGATCACGCCCTTGGGGCGGCGGGCCTCCACGGCGTGGGTGAGCACCGGCAGCGCACCGCCGCGGCGGCGGTCCTTCAGGTAGCCCTGGGCGGCGCGCCCGTAGTGCCGGGCGGCCATCGCGACGGCCAGCACCTCCTCGAAGGCGTGCAGCCGGGCCTTGCCGGTCTCGGCCTGGACCAGGTCCAGCACCTCGTCCTGCCGCTTGAGCAGCAGGTCGTGGAAGCGCAGCAGCACCCCCGCCCGGCGGCGCACCGGCAGCGCGGCCCAGGCCGCCTGGGCGCGGCGGGCCAGCTGGAAGGCGACCTCGACGTCGGCCGGGGTGGACTGCGGCAGGGCGGCCAGCCGCTCGCCGGTCAGCGGGGCGACGGTCTCCACCACGCTGGGCACGCCGGTGGCGGTGATCCCGGCGGCCAGCCGGTCGACCAGGGAGCGGGGGACGGCGGTCCCGACGGTCCGCCCGCCGCCGGGGGCGGCCGGGTTGCCGTCCGCGGGGGCGGCGCCGGGGTGTTCGGTGGCCGCTGCGTCTGCTGAGAGGTCCGACATACGGCGCAGCCTAGGCCTTCGGTGCCCGGCGCGGTACCCGTCGGTAACAAGAATCTGCCGGAGTCGGGCGATAGCGGGGCGCTCCGCCCGCACCGGCCGCCGAACCCGCCGAACCCGCGAGATGAGCGGGATCAGCGGGATCAGCGGGATCAGCGGGATCAGCGGGTCGGCGTGAAGTGGTTGAGCACCGTGGTGAACCGCTGCTCGGTCTGCTGCCAGTCGTCGCCCTTGTCCGGGCTGGACGCGTAGATCGCGTAGGAGGTGCCGTCCTCGTCGAGGAACTCGGTCTCGATCGCCCGCCGGCGACCGCCCTCCTTGGCCGCGTAGCTGAACTCCCAGGTGGCCGCCTCGTGGCCGTTCACCACGGCGCCGGCCATCCGGAGCTGCTTGTAGTCCTTGAGCGACTTGGAGACGTTGGTCTCCATCTGCCGCATGTGCTCCAACGGCTTGACCGACTGTCCGACGGTGACCGCGAACTGCAGGTAGTGCACCCGGTTGTCGGGGCTGTAGAAGATCTGGTTGGCGTCCGTCCCGGTGCTGCGCTGCCAGGCCGGGGTCGCGACCGGCATCGGGAAGCGGAAGCCGGCCGGGTCGTCGGCCCAGCGGTAGCCGGCGGGCGCGGGCGCCCCCGGGGCGGGGGTGCCGGTCTGGTCCGTTCCGGTGGACTCGGCCGTGTCCGGCTGCCCGGTCGGGCCGGGGCCGGCGTCCGAGCCGCCGGTCACGTGCCGGGTGGCGAAGAAGGTCGCCGCGGCCGCCAGCACGCCGACGGCCACCACGACGGCGACCAGCTTGACCCGGTTGCGGCGCTTGGCCGGACCGCGTGCGGGCGCACTGGAGTGCGCGACCGGCGCGCCGGCGGAGGTACGCGCCTGCCCGGCCGCGGCCCCGCCCCCGGCGGTGTCGGCGACGACCGCGCCGACCGGGACCACCGGCACGACCGGAACCGGCTGGGAGGAGCGCACGGCCGTCACCGCCGTCGAGGCCGTCCCGGCCGGACGCGGATCCGTCGGGTCCTCCGATCCCTCGGCACTCTCCGGTGCGGAGGCCACGGTCCCGTCCTGCCCCACGCTGCGGTCCACCACCGGCACCGACTGGGTGGGCGTGCGCACCGGCGCGGCCGACGGCCCGACCGACTTCAGCCCCATGGTGTGCCCGGAGTGCACCTCGGCCAGCATCCGGGCCGCCTCGTCCGCGCTCGGCCGGTCGGCCGGGTCCTTGGCCATCAGCGCGGCCAGCACCGGCCCGAGCGGCCCGGCCCGGCGCGACTCCGGCAGCGGCTCGTCGACCACCGCGGCCAGCGTGCTGATCGGCGAGTCCCGGCGGAACGGCGACTGCCCCTCGACCGCCGCGTACAGCGTCGCCCCGAGGCCCCACAGGTCGGAGGCCGGTCCGGGCCGCTCGCCCTGGGCCCGCTCGGGGGCCAGGTAGTCCGGCGAGCCGACCAGGTCGCCGGGCCGGGTCAGCTCGGTCGAGCCCTCGTACTTCGCGATGCCGAAGTCCAGCAGCACCACCCGCCCGGTGCCGCGCTCCAGCAGCACGTTGGCCGGCTTGACGTCCCGGTGCAGCACCCCGAGCTGGTGGCCGCGGTGCAGCGCGGCGAGCACCTGGCTGCCGACCTCTGCGGCGGCGCGCGGCGGCAGGGTGCCGTCCTGGCTGATCACGTCGGCCAGCGAACGGCCGTCGACCAGCTCCATCACGATCCAGGGCCGGCCGTCCTGCTCCAGCACGTCGTGCACGGTGATCACACCGGGGTGCTTGATCCGGGCGGCGGCGCTGGCCTCGCGCTTCATCCGGGTGTGCAGGATCTGCAGATCCTCCTCCGGCAGGTGGTTGACGGTCAGCTCCTTGACCGCGACCTCGCGGTCCAGCATCCGGTCCCAGGCACGCCAGACCGTCCCCATCCCGCCCCGGCCGAGCCGCTCACCGAGCTCGTACCGCCCGGCCAGCAACCGCTCCGCCTCGGCCGCCTCCGGCCGGTCCTGCACGCCCATCGGCGACCGCTCCCCCTCTCGATTCCACCTGCCGTCACCGCGACCGAAAGCCCGCTGCGGACCGCTGTTCGAACTAATCCCACGGACACCCTAGGCGCACCGTGCCACGCTCGGTAATCTCGCCCACCCACCGGACCCGCGGGACGGCGGACTTCGGGGCCGTCAGCCTGCGAACAGCACCACGGCGACCATTCCCACCACCAGCAGCGCGAACACCCCGCCCACCAGCAACGGGCCCAGCAGGGCCGGGGGTATCCGCGAGGTCCTCCCCCCGTCCGCGCCACCCTCCGGCACCACCCGCGCCGCGCCACCCTCCGGCACCACCCGCGCCGCGCCACCGCCCCGCCCACGCCGTCGCGGCCGCAACGGCACCAGCGGCGCCTCCGGCTTCAGCTCCAGCTCCCGCGCCGCCCGCTCCCCGTCCGCCGGTTCCGGGGCGCCCGCCAGCAGCGCCGCCAGCTCAGCCCACACCGCCTGCGCGGTGGGCCGCAGGCCCGGGTCGGGCTGCAGCAGGCGCTCGGCCAGCGGCGCCAAGGGCCCGCAGAGCGCCGCCGGTTCGCGCCGCCCGTCCCGTACGGCCGTCACCAGCTCCGGCACCCCGCCCTCCGGGAACGGCGCGCGGCCGGTGACCATCCGCTGCAGCAGCACCCCGAGCGCCCAGCAGTCCCCCGCCGGGCCGCCGTCCAGCGGCCAGCGCTCGGCCACCGCGCCGACCAGGGTGGCCCGCACCTCGTACCGGCGCCGTCCGCCCGGCCCGCCGAGGTCCTCGGCCAGCGCCTCCTGCGCCACCCCGTCGAGCAGCCCGCCGAGCATCGCCGCACCGTCCTCGCAGACCAGCACCGACTCGGCGGTCAGATTGCCGTGCGAGAGCCCGGCCTCGTGCAGCGCCCGCAGCGCACCGGCCAGGTCCGCCGCCAACTCGGCCGCCCGGTACGGCGGGAGCGGCCCGCCGGCGAGCTGGTCGGCCAGCGTCCAGCCGGCCGGCCGCTCCTCCACCGTCCACAGCAGCTCGCCCTCGACGAAGGCGCCGACCCCGCGCAGCAGCCGGGGGTGCCAGGCGGGCGCGGCCGAGCCGACCGTCGCCACCCGCCGCACCAGCCGGTCCCCGTGCCCGGGGTTGGGCTCGTCCGGATCCTGACCCGCGGTCAGCAGCGCGGGCAGTTCGACGGCGCGCAGCTGCACGGCCTCGCCGGTCCGCTCGTCCACCGCGAGGGCACGCAGCAGCTCGGGACGGTCCGTCAGCCGGTACCGACCCGCCAACACCTGGCCGGGGCCGCCTCGCATGGCAGTTCCTCTCGCTCGCCGAGCAGCCTACTGAGCGGCTCCTTTACGCTCGGTCCCATGGAATGGACCGACCTGATCGACACCGCCTTCAAGGTGGCGGGCAACAGTAACCAAGCCAATCGGGCCGAGGCCGTCCGCACGGTCGAAGCGGCCGTCATCGACGGCGAGGAGCCCGTCGCCTCCACGGCCGGACGCCATCCCGACCACTTCCGCAAGGGCGTGCTCGTGCTCACCACCCACCGGCTGCTCTTCCTGAAGGACGGAAAGCCTCCGGTACCGGTTCCGCTCACCGCCGTCACCGACGCCACCGTGGCCCGTACCAAGTTCAACGGCGAGGTGCTGACGGTCGTCGCACTGACCGGCTCGCACCGCTTCGAGGAGGTGGTCAAGGCCGAGGTCTTCGCCGAACGGATCCGCGAGGCGGCCCGAACCGCACGCAGCGCCACCCCGCCGCCGGTCCCGGCCCCCGTCGACGCCACCCCCACCGAGCCCTCGGCCGGCGAGCAACTCCTCGGCCAGCTGGAGCGGTTGGCCGCCCTGCGGACCGCCGGCGCCCTCACCGACGAGGAGTTCACCCGGGCCAAGCAGCTCCTGCTCGGCTGACCTCCCACCGAGCCGGCGCCCCGGGGCGTGCCGGACACGCCCTACGGGGCCGGCTGGAAGCTGTTGAACACGACGTCCCGGGCCTGGGCCTGCGCGCCCCACTGCGCGTCCGGGACGATCCAGTAGATCGAGTAGCCGTACTTGGCCGGACTGCCGGTCACGAAGCCCCGGTTGAGCGAGTGGGTCTTGGGCGTGCCGTTGGTCCACTCCCAGTCCGCCGCGTTCGTCCACTGCCGGTAGGTGATCGCCGCCAGGTTGACCCGCTGGTAATTGGTCACCTGGCCACGGACGTTGGGCTCCGAGTCCTGCCAGTCGGCGACGGCGCTGGCCCCCGGCGAGGTGGTCCACTCGATCCGCAGCTGGCTGCCGTCGGCGGAGTTCTTGAAGATCCGCCGGTTGCCGTCGGACCCGGCCGGCTGCAGCCAGTCCGGCAGGACGACGGAGAAGCCGCTCGGGTCCTGGTACGCGTGGAACCCGGCCGGCACCGGAGCGCCGGACGGAGTCGGCGAGGGGGTCTGGGCCGGCGCCTGGGCCGGCGGTGGGGCGGCCGCCGAGGACGCGGGCGTGGCCGGCGGCTCGTCGGGCGTCCCGGCGGGCGCCCCGGCCGCGGCCGGCGACTCGTCGGGCGTCGCGGTCGGGGCCGACTCACCGGCCGGCGCCGACGCGTCCCGACCGGGCGCGGTCGCCGCGACCGGCGCACTGGCACCGGGGCTGTGGGCGCCCGCCCCGTTGGTGGAGCCGTCCCCGCTGCCCACGGCCTGGAGCAGCGCGACGATCCCGGCGATCAGCAGCAGCACGACCACCACGGTCGCGATGGCCAGCCTCCGCCGCCCCTTGCGCGGGTCGGCCCCGGCCGCCTGGGTCGCGCCCATCGTCCACTCGCTGGTGACCGGCCGGATCGACTCGGTGGCCGGCGCCGGCTCGGCGGGCTTCCCGCCCTCGGCCTCGACGGCGGGTTCCCCGTCCCGGGCCCGGCTCCCCACCCGGACCGTCCCCAGCAGCCCGCCGACGGTCCGCTTCGGCTTCTCCTCGGCCTTCGGCTTCGGGTCCGCGTCCGCCTCGGCCTTCGTCCCGGCCTTCTCCGAAGCCTTCTCCGAGGCCTTCTCCCCGGCCTCCCCGGCCTGCTCGCCCGCCGCCGCGGCCACCGACTCCACCGGCATCGCGTGCTCGGTGGTCGACTCAGCCTTCACGGTCGCCTCCGCGACCACCCGCTTGAGCATCGACCGGGTCTGCGCCGCGTCCAGCCGCTTCGCCGGGTCCTTCTCCAGCAGCCCCTCGATCACCGTCAGCAGCGGCCCGGCGTTCGTCGGCGCGGTCAGCTCCTCGGTCATCACCGCGGTCAGGGTGGCCAGCGCCGAACCGCGGTCGTACGGCGGCCGCCCCTCGACCATCGCGTACAGCGTGCCGCCCAGCGACCACAGGTCGGCCGGCGGTCCGGGCTTCTGCCCGCGGGCCCGCTCCGGGGATATGTACGAGGGCGCGCCGACCAGCATGCCGGTGGAGGTGACCGAGGCGTCGCCCTCGACGCTCGCGATTCCGAAGTCGGTGAGCACGACCCGGCCGTCATCGCCGATCAGCACGTTGGACGGCTTGACGTCCCGGTGCAGGATGCCCAGCGCGTGCGCCGCGCTCAGCACGCCCAGCACGTCAAGCGCGATCTCCGCCGCCCGACCGGGGGCCAGCGGCCCGTCCTCCCGGACGACGTCGGCCAGCGAGCGGGACTCCACCAGCTCCATCACGATCCACGGCCGGTCGTCCTCGTCGACCACGTCGAAGACGGTCACCGCCGAGCTGTGCCGGATCCGCGCGGTCGCCTTGGCCTCGCGCAGCGTCCGGACGATCAGCCGGTGCTTCTCCTCCTCGTCGACGCTGGCGTTCATCCGCAGTTCCTTGACCGCGACGGTCCGGCCCAGCATCTCGTCCTCGGCGCGCCAGACGGTACCCATGCCACCGCGTCCGAGCACGCCGTTCAGCCGGTAGCGGCCGGCCAGGAGGCGGCCGGTGGAACCCTGCGCCTGGGTCATTCGGAACGTTCCCCCATGTGCTGCTGGCGGTCGTGGTGACGGCGCGTCGGCCCGGCCGGGCCCGAACGGCCAAGCCTCCATCATCTCCTGTCCGCGGGGGCGACGACCACCCGCCCCCCGGCCCAAGACGGGACGAACCGGAACGGGTGCGACGCTCTGTGCCCGATCTGTGATCGAAAACTCGCCAAGATCTGCCCGAGGCGCTGCTACCGTTCGGCAGCTCATCGTCTTTTCCCGAGGGGACTCGACGCCCATGACCGCACCCGCACCGGGCGCTGACGGCCCATCGCTCCGCTCCCGCACCGCCCAGCACTACTCGGTCGCCCCCGTGCTGGACACCCCCGAGGGCTACGTCGCCCCCGGCATGCCCGGCGTCCCCGTCACCGGCTACGCACCCCACGCCCCCGCCGCCCACCGGCGCCCGCGCCGCCGCCGCACCGCCCTGGCCGTCGCCCTCGCCCTGCTCGCCGCCCTGCTCGGCGGCCTCGCCTACGGCTGCGCCCCGCTGCGCGCCGCCGACAGCCTCGGCTGGCTCACCATCGCCCAGGCCGGCCTGGTCGCCCTCCCGCTCGGCCGCCTCGGCGGCCGGAGCCGCTTACTCCCCGCACTGGCCGCCCTGCTCGCCGCCGGTGCCCTGTTCCTGGGCCAGCTCACCCAGCACCTGCGCCGGCTGCACGCCGCCGGCCCCGCCCCGCACGGCCTGCTGCACGACACCCTCACCACCTGGCGCGCCGAGCTGCGCCCCCTGGACCTGGCCTTCTACGCCATCGCCCTGGTCGGCGGCTTCCTCCTCACCCGCCGCACCGCGAACCGCGGCTGACCGCCCCGCCGGCGCGGCCCCGCCCGAAAGCCCCCACCGGCGCGACCCCGCCCGGAAAACCCGGAGGCCTCCGTCCGGTGGAACCGGACGGAGGCCTCCGTCAGCGCGTCAGCGAACCCCTCAGCGGTGGTCGAGCGCCGGGTTCACCGTCACCTCGACCCGCTGGAACTCCTTCAGCTCCGTGTAGCCCGTGGTGGCCATCGCCCGGCGCAGCGCCCCGAAGAGGTTCATGGTCCCGTCCGGCGTGTGCGAGGGCCCGGTCAGGATCTCCTCGGTGGTGCCGACGGTCCCGAGGTCCACCCGCTTGCCGCGCGGCAGCTCCTCGTGGACGGCCTCCATGCCCCAGTGGAAGCCCTTGCCCGGGGCGTCCGTGGCCCGCGCCAGCGCCGCACCGATCATCACCGCGTCGGCGCCGCAGGCGACCGCCTTCGGGATGTCGCCGCTGTAGCCGACGCCGCCGTCCGCGATCACGTGGACGTACCGGCCGCCCGACTCGTCCATGTAGTCACGGCGGGCCGCCGCCACGTCCGCGACCGCGGTCGCCATCGGCACCTGGATGCCCAGCACGTTGCGGGTGGTGTGGGCCGCGCCCCCACCGAACCCGACCAGCACGCCGGCCGCGCCGGTCCGCATCAGGTGCAGCGCCGCGGTGTAGGTGGCGCAGCCGCCGACGATCACCGGGACGTCGAGCTCGTAGATGAACTGCTTGAGGTTGAGCGGCTCGGCGGCGCTGGAGACGTGCTCGGCCGAGACGGTGGTGCCGCGGATGACGAAGACGTCGACCCCGGCGTCCACCACGGCCTTGGAGAACTCGGCGGTGCGCTGCGGCGAGAGCGCGGCGGCGGTGACCACACCGGAGTCGCGGACCTCCTGGATCCGCTGCTTGATCAGCTCGGCCCGGATCGGCGCGGCGTAGATCTCCTGCAGACGGCGGGTCGCGGCGGACTCGTCGGTGATCGTGGCGATCTCGTCCAGCAGCGGCTGCGGGTCCTCGTAGCGGGTCCACAGGCCTTCGAGGTTCAGGACGCCCAGACCGCCCAGGCGGCCGATCGCGATGGCCTGCGCCGGCGAGACCACGCTGTCCATCGGGGCGGCCAGGAACGGCAGCTCGAAGCGGTAGGCGTCGATCTGCCAGGCGATCGAGACCTCCTTCGGGTCACGCGTACGCCGGCTGGGGACGACGGCGATGTCGTCGAAGGCGTACGCCCGGCGGCCGCGCTTGCCTCGCCCGATCTCGATCTCAGTCACTTCGAGCCCTTCTGGTTTGTTGCTCCATGCCCGCCGGGTCACCCCGGCCGCCCCCAGTATCCCGTACTACCGCTGGTCCCGCCCCGACGGCCCGGCTCCCCGCGCACCCCGAGGGGCCCGCGGCCGCAGTGCGGCCACGAGCCCCTCGGTGGTCGGATCCGGTCCCGTGCGTCAGCGCGACGAGTAGTTCGGCGCCTCGACGGTCATCTGGATGTCGTGCGGGTGGCTCTCCTTGAGGCCCGCCGAGGTGATCCGGACGAACCGGCCCTTGCTCTCCATCTCGGCGACGGTGGCGGCGCCCACGTAGCCCATGGTCTGCCGCAGGCCGCCGATCAGCTGGTACAGCACCGCGGACAGCGGGCCGCGGTACGGCACCTGGCCCTCGATGCCCTCGGCGATCAGCTTCTCGTCGGAGGTGACCTCGCCCTGGAAGTAGCGGTCCTTGGAGAAGGACTTCGCCTGGCCGCGGGACTGCATGGCGCCCAGCGAGCCCATGCCGCGGTAGGACTTGAACTGCTTGCCGTTGATGAACATCAGCTCGCCCGGCGACTCCTCGCAGCCGGCCAGCAGCGAGCCCAGCATCACGGTGTCGGCACCGGCGGCGAGCGCCTTGCCGATGTCGCCCGAGTACTGCAGGCCGCCGTCGCCGATGACCGGCACGCCGGCCGCCTGGCAGGCCGTGGCGGCCTCGTAGATGGCGGTGATCTGCGGCACGCCGATGCCGGCGACGACGCGGGTGGTGCAGATGGAACCGGGGCCGACGCCGACCTTGACGCCGTCCACGCCGGCGTCGATCAGCGCCTGGGCGCCGTCCCGGGTGGCGACGTTGCCGCCGACCACGTCGATCCCGACGGCCGACTTGATCTTCGCGATCCAGGCCAGCGCGTTGTGGCTGTGGCCGTGCGAGGTGTCGACGACCAGGAAGTCCGCGCCCGCCTCGACCAGGGCCTGGGCCCGGTCGAAGGCCTCGGCGCTGGCGCCGACCGCGGCACCGACCAGCAGCCGGCCCTCGGCGTCCTTGGCGGCGTTCGGGTACTGCTCGGCCTTGACGAAGTCCTTGACGGTGATCAGGCCCTTGATCCGGCCCTCGTCGTCGACCAGCGGGAGCTTCTCGATCTTGTGGCGGCGCAGCAGCGCCATCGCGTCCACGCCGGAGATGCCGACCTTGCCGGTGATCAGCGGCATCGGGGTCATGATCTCGCGGACCTGGCGGCTGCGGTCCGACTCGAAGGCCATGTCACGGTTGGTGACGATGCCGAGCAGCTTGCCGGACTCGTCGGCGATCGGCACGCCGGAGATCCGGAACTTGGCGCACAGCGCGTCGGCCTCGGCCAGCGTGGTGTCCGGGCCGACCGTGATCGGGTCGGTGACCATGCCGGACTCGGAGCGCTTCACCAGGTCGACCTGGTTGGCCTGGTCCTCGACCGACAGGTTGCGGTGCAGCACGCCGACGCCGCCCTGGCGGGCCATCGCGATGGCCATCCGCGCCTCGGTGACCTTGTCCATCGCCGCGGACAGCAGCGGGATGTTGACGCGGACGTTCCGGGAGACCCGCGAGGAGGTGTCGACCTGGTTCGGCAGCACCGCGGAGGCCCCGGGCAGCAGCAGGACGTCGTCGAACGTGAGCCCGAGCATGGCGAACTTCTCGGGTACGCCTGCGGCGTTGTAAGACATTTGGGGGTACCTTCCGTGGCCGGCCTTATCCGCTCGCGCCCAGAGGGAAGGGGCGCGTTGATCGCTCACTCGCGCAGACCGCCGAAAGCCGGGTGGGCCGGACTTGGACGAACCTCCAAGGAAACCCCGTGCGCACCCGCGAAACTTTGGCAACCTGCCCAGGCGCCGATACCCCATGGTACTGGCACCGCGAATGTGCCCTCGTGTGCCCTTGACAACAAGCACCCCGGGCGGCTCATTCCGCCCCGCGGAACGCCCCGCCCCCGCCCCTCCGGATCAGGAGGACTCCTCCGCGAGCGCCCGCAGCCGGCTGAGCGCCCGGTGCTGGGCCACCCGGACGGCCCCCGGCGACATCCCGAGCACCTCGCCGGTCTCCTCCGCCGACAATCCGGCGGCCACCCGCAGCAGCACCAGTTCGCGCTGACGGGCCGGCAGGTTGGAGAGCAGCTCCTTGGCCCAGGCCGCGTCGCTGCTCAGCAGTGCCTGCTCCTCCGGGCCGAGCGCCTCGTCCGGCACCTCCGGCAGGTCGTCCTGCGGCACCACGGTCGAACCGGGCCCGCGCATCGCGGCCCGCTGCAGATCGGCGATCTTGTGGGCGGCGATGCCGTAGACGAAGGCCTCGAACGGCCGCCCCTGGTCCTTGTACCGGGGCAGCGCGCACAGCACCGCGACGCAGACCTCCTGGGCCACGTCGTCCACGTGGTGCCGGGCCCCGCCGGGCAGCCGGACCAGCTTGGCGCGGCAGTACCGCAGCGCCAGCGGGTGGACGTAGGCGAGCAGCGCGTCGATGGCCGGGCCCTCACCGCGCACGGCGGCCGCGACCAGTTCGCCCACCAGGGGCGAGCCGCCCGAACCGAGCACCGGCGGGCGCCCCGGACCGGACTCCGTCCCGGAGGAACCGGACGGGCCGGCATCGCCGGGCTCGCCGGGGTCCGCGTACGACGGATCGTGACCCGGGCCGGAGGGCTGGGCCTCACCCGGGTCCGCCTGGCCGGCCGCACCGGCGACATCGTCGCGCATCGGTCCATGGTGCCTGGTCGACCGGGAAAACGCGGCACCGCGTCCGGAGTTGTGCACCGGAACGTTATGCGCTGCGGCACCGTGCGGCGTACCGCGCACCACCGGCCCCTCCTGCACCGTGCCGCCTTCCGCCCCGCCGCCGTGGGTGGTCCCGTCCGTCGCGCCGTCCGCCGAGTGTCCCGCGGCCGTGTGGTTCGCCGCAGTGCCTGTCCGCTGGTCCCCGAGGTGCTCCACTCCTCCATGGTGCAACCTCGGGACCGTAACGTCACACGCCCGTGCGGCACCCGCTCCGGAATTCGACGGCGCCGCACCGCAGCCGGCGGCGCCGCCGACGGTCAGCGGACCAGGCCCCAGCGGAAACCCAGCGCCACCGCGTGTGCGCGGTCGGAGGCCCCGAGCTTCTTGAACAGCCGCCGGGCGTGGGTCTTGACGGTGTCCTCGGAGAGGAACAGCTCGCGCCCGATCTCGGCGTTGCTGCGCCCGTGGCTCATGCCCTCCAGGACCTGGATCTCACGCGCCGTCAAGGTCGGTGCCGCGCCCATGTCGGGGCTGCGCAGCCGACGCGGGGCGAGCCGCCAGGTCGGGTCGGCGAGGGCCTGGGTCACGGTGGCCCGCAGCTCGGCGCGCGAGGCGTCCTTGTGCAGGTACCCGCGGGCGCCCGCGGCCACCGCGAGCGCGACCCCGTCGAGGTCCTCGGCGACGGTGAGCATGATGATCCGGGCGCCCGGGTCGGCGGACAGCAGCCGCCGAACCGTCTCGACCCCGCCGAGGCCGGGCATCCGGACGTCCATCAGGACGAGATCGGAGCGGTCGGCCACCCAGCGGCGGAGGACCTCCTCCCCGTTCGTCGCGGTGGTGACCCGGTCCACACCGGGTACGGTCGCGACGGCGCGGCGAAGCGCCTCGCGGGCGAGCGGGGAATCGTCGCAAACGAGAACGGAAGTCATGACCGTCGTCCTCCGCAGCTGATCCGCGTCACGTTGAGCCTCCTGGCTGGTACGAACCTCTCCGACACGGCCGATCGGCGACGGACTTCGTCCTGATCGCCCCGACTTGCCCGCGATCGTTCCCGACGTCCGGCGCCCGCTAACCGCCTCCGCACTTCCAACGACCGTCACTCGAATGAGTTACGGCCTTCAGGCCATCTCCACCACTGTACGTGGCCAACCCATTACCGATCAGCCGCATCGCGGTGCACACGCCGCTCTTTTGCGCAGCTCGCGCGCGGTGGGCGCACCACCCGCACACCGGTGCGGTGTGTCGCGCGCCCCTCGGCCACCCGATTGCCACGTCCACGCCCGGCAAACCCCTTGCCCACTTTGCCCGTTTTTATAGCTTTCGTATGGTCATTGACTGTTGTGCCAGTGTGTGGGTGACTTGTCCATGGAGTTGCCTTAAGTCATATTTCCAGGTGTCCACACCAGCGCGGGACGCCCCGCCGGGCACCGTTCGGCAGCAGCCCGCCGAAACGCCCGGCCGCCGCCGACCGCCTCTGAAGGGAATGAGCCATGGCAGATTTCTCCCGCCTCCCCGGTCCCAACGCGGACCTCTGGGACTGGCAGCTCTCGGCGGCCTGCCGCGGCGTGGACAGCTCGCTCTTCTTCCACCCGGAGGGGGAGCGCGGAGCCGCCCGCAGTTCGCGCGAGACCAGCGCCAAGGAGGTCTGCATGCGCTGCCCGGTGATCGCCGAGTGCGCGGCGCACGCCCTGGCGGTCCGGGAGCCGTACGGGGTCTGGGGCGGAATGACCGAGGACGAGCGCGAGGAGATGCTGGGCCGCTCGCGGCACCGCCTGGTGGAGGTCCCGCTGACCCCGCCGGCGGTCGCGCAGCGTTAGACCCGCCTCCCCGACGCGCCGTGGAGAAACGTTTCTTCGCGGCGCCCAGGGCCCAGGCGCACCCCATGCAGGGGAGACGTCGGTCAGCGACCGGCCGCCGCGCCCACCAATCGCTCCTGCATCAGCGCCACGGCCGGCACCTCGGCCAGGTCCGGCAGGGTCAGCGCCACCACCTGGCGCACCGCCGGCGCCCCGGAGGCGGTCCGCACCGGCACCGTCGACACACCGTCAGGACGCACCGACTGCAGGGCCAGCCGGGGCAGCACCGCCACCCCGAGTCCGGCCGCCACCAGGCCGACCACCGCCGGGTAGTCGTCGGTGGCGAAGTCGATCCGCGGCTCGAAGCCCGCCCCCGCGCACAGCTCCACCAGGTGCCCCCGGCACTGCGGACAGCCGGCGATCCACTGCTCCCCCGCCAGCTCGGCCAGCTCCACCGGGCCGCCCCGACCGGCCAGCGGGTGGGCGGCGGGCAACAGGCCCACCAGCGGGTCGTCCAGCAGCGGGGTGACCACCAGGTCGGACCAGTCGGTGCCGGCCGACAGCTGCTGGGCCTCCAGGTTCGCCTCGGCCCGCGCCTCGCGCGGCGAGCCGTGCGCCGGCGCCGACACCACGGCCGCGCCGTCGGACTGCGGGTAGCGGAAGGCCAGCGCGAGCTCGCACTCGCCGCCGCGCAGCATCGCCAGCGACTCCGGCGGCTCGGCCTCGACCAGCGACACGCGCACCCCCGGATGGCTGTCCCGCAGCCGGGCGACCGCGGGCGGCACCAGGGTGGAACTCGCGGTCGGGAAGGACACCAGCCGCACCCGCCCGGCCCGCAGCCCGGCGATCGCGGCCACCTCCTCCTCGGCGGCGGAGAGCCCGGCCAGGATTCCGGTGGCATGCTTGAGCAGGACCCGCCCGGCCTCGCTGAGCTGCATCCCGCGGCCCGAGCGGACCACCAGCGGGGTGTCCACCGACTTCTCCAGCGCCTTCATCTGCTGGCTGATGGCAGGCTGCGTACACCCCAGCTCACGGGCGGCGGCGGAGAAGGAGCCGGTGCGGGCGACGGCACGCAGGACGCGCAGATGGCGGGCCTCGATCATGCCTCAGTTATAAGGCAATCTTTGCATTCTGCAAAATTCTACTGATAGTTGAAGCCTGGAACACCGCAGCACCAAGCCCCCGCCCCGCCCCGAGCCGAAGGGGCGCGCCGGTGCCGAAAGGGAGAAGCGAGGGAGCGACGGAGGAGCGAGGGAGCGCCGACCGTGGGCACCGGATCAGAGCGCCCCGGAGGCGAGCGGGCGACAACACAGAGGCCCGGTCCGCACCCCCTCGCGGGGGCGTGGACCGGGCCTCCGGTCAACCGCTGTGGCTATCGGCCTCAGTGCGAGTGGCCGTGACCGCCGTGCGAGTGGCCGGCGTCGGCCTCCTCTTCCTTCTTCTCCACCACGAGGGTCTCGGTGGTGAGCAGCAGGGAGGCGATCGAGGCGGCGTTCTCCAGGGCGGAGCGGGTGACCTTGACCGGGTCGATGACGCCGGCCTTCACCAGGTCGCCGTACTCGCCGGTGGCGGCGTTGTAGCCCTGGCCGGCCTCCAGCTCGGAGACCTTGGAGGTGATGACGTAGCCCTCCAGGCCGGCGTTCTGGGCGATCCAGCGCAGCGGCTCGTGCAGCGCCTTGCGGACCACGGCGACACCGGTGGCCTCGTCACCCGACAGGCCCAGGCCGCCGTCCAGCACCTTGGCGGCGTGGACCAGGGAGGCGCCACCGCCGGCGACGATGCCCTCCTCGACCGCGGCGCGGGTCGCCGAGATGGCGTCCTCCAGGCGGTGCTTGCGCTCCTTCAGCTCCACCTCGGTGGCGGCGCCGACCTTGATGACGCAGACGCCGCCGGCCAGCTTGGCCAGGCGCTCCTGCAGCTTCTCGCGGTCCCAGTCGGAGTCGGTCGCGGCGATCTCGCCCTTGATCTGGGCGACGCGGCCGGCCACGGCCTCGCTGTCACCGGCACCGTCGACGATGGTGGTCTCGTCCTTGGTGATGGTCACGCGGCGGGCGGTGCCCAGCACGTCCAGACCGGCCTGGTCGAGCTTGAGGCCGACCTCCTCGGAGATGACCGTGCCGCCGGTCAGGACGGCCAGGTCGCCGAGGATCGCCTTGCGGCGGTCGCCGAAGCCCGGGGCCTTGACGGCGACGGCGTTGAAGGTGCCACGGATCTTGTTGACGACCAGGGTCGACAGCGCCTCGCCGTCGACGTCCTCGGCGATGATCAGCAGCGGCTTGGAGGCGCCGGACTGCAGGATCTTCTCCAGCAGCGGCAGCAGCTCCTGGATGGAGGAGATCTTGCCCTGGTTGATCAGGATGTACGGGTCCTCGAGGACCGCCTCCTGACGCTCCGCGTCGGTGACGAAGTACGGCGACAGGTAGCCCTTGTCGAACTGCATGCCCTCGGTGAAGTCCAGCTCCACGCCGAAGGTGTTCGACTCCTCGACGGTGATGACACCGTCCTTGCCGACCTTGTCGATCGCCTCGGCGATCAGCTCGCCGACCTGGGTGTCCTGCGCGGAGAGGGACGCGACGGCGGCGACGTCGTCCTTGCCCTCGATCTCGCGGGCGATGGACAGCAGGTGCTCGGAGACGGCGGCGACGGCCTTGTCGATGCCCTTCTTCAGGGCGGCCGGGCCGGCACCGGCGGCGACGTTGCGCAGACCCTCGTTGACCAGGGCCTGGGCCAGCACGGTGGCGGTGGTGGTGCCGTCACCCGCGACGTCGTTGGTCTTGGTGGCGACCTCCTTGACGAGCTGCGCGCCAAGGTTCTCGTACGGGTCGTCCAGCTCGACCTCACGGGCGATGGTGACACCGTCGTTGGTGATGGTCGGGGCGCCGAACTTCTTGTCGATGACGACGTTGCGGCCCTTGGGGCCGATGGTCACCTTGACGGTGTCGGCCAGCTTGTTGACACCGCGCTCCAGCGAGCGGCGCGCGTCCTCGTCGAACTGCAGGATCTTCGCCATGTTCCCTATTCCCTCGGGGCTGCGGCCGGCCGACCGGCCGCCGAACTACGTGAACCAACAACCACGCCCCGGGCCCCTGTCACTAGGGACACGGATCCGGGGCGGGTCGGAACGACTTGCTTCTCGGTACTGCGATTACTTCTCGATGATGGCGAGAACGTCGCGGGCCGAGAGGACGAGGTACTCCTCGCCCCGGTACTTCACCTCGGTGCCGCCGTACTTCGAGTACAGGACGATGTCACCGACGGCGACGTCGAGCGGCAGACGCTGGCCGTCCTCGAAGCGACCCGGGCCGACGGCCAGGACGACGCCCTCCTGGGGCTTCTCCTTGGCGGTGTCCGGGATAACCAGGCCGGAGGCCGTGGTGGTCTCGGCGTCGAGCGGCTGGACCACGATGCGGTCCTCGAGCGGCTTGATGGCAACCTTGCTGCTGGTGGTCACGTCCGAGCTCCCCTTCGGAGATTACGGGGTTTTCTAACGGGTAGGTGGCGAACCTGCGGGCCTGCCGTCGCGGGGGTCAGACACGCGTCTTCGCGTTAGCACTCCCCAGTGGGGAGTGCCAAGGACGACCATAGGCCGCCGCTAGCACTCAGTCAACCAGAGTGCCAACGGCGCGCCAATGGAGCCCGCTCCGCGGTTGAGTAGCCGTACTCATGTGCGACCGCTGCGCCCACGGCCAGACTCGTGCCATGACCGACACCCCGGCCCGCATCGGCCCGTCCCGGTTGAAGGACGCTTCCCTCTCCCTGCTGTCGCTGCCCCTGCTGGGGGCCGTACTCCCGTTGGCCGTCTTCTCCCTCGTCTGCGCCCTCGGCTCCGGCCCCGGCCACGGGGACGACGGCGACGGCCTCATGTGGGCCTTCCTGGGGTACGGGATGATCGCCGGCCCGCTCGTCGCCCTGGTGGTGGACGTCGTGGTCGCCGTGCGCAGCCACCGGACGGGCTACCGGTACCTCCCCGTCGCCGCCGCGCTCTCCCCGTTCGTCGCCCCGGCCCTGCTCTCCACGGGCGCCCTCTGGTGAGCACGCCGCCGCCCCGGTACCCGCGACCCGCGAGAATGGGCCCGTGGACACCGAGAACCTCCAGCCCCTGCTGACCCCCGAGGGTCAGGCCCTGCTCGCCGAACTGCGCGAGTTCGCCCCCGAGGAGGAGCTGGCGCTGGCCACCCGGCTGCGGCGGGAGCACCCGGCGGAGCTGGTGTCGGCGGCGTTCGGGCAGGCGCGGCTGCGGCAGCGGGCGCGGGCGAAGTTCGGGGCGGACGCCGACCTGATGTACTTCACGCCCAACGGGGTCGAGCAGTCCACCCGGCGCAGCGTGGCCGAGTGGCGGGCCCGGCGCTTCGCCGAGTTGGGCGTACGGCGGCTCGCCGACCTGTGCTGCGGCATCGGCGGGGACGTGCTGGCGCTGGCCCGGGCCGGGATCCGGGTGCTGGCCGTCGACAAGGACCCGGCGGCCTGCGCCGCCACCGCCGCCAACGCCGCCGCGCTGGGCCTCGCCGAGCTGGTCGAGGTGCGCTGCGCGGACGTCGCCGAGGTGGACGTCACCGGCTACGACGCGGTGTTCACCGACCCGGCCCGGCGCACCTCGCGCGGCCGGGTGTTCGACCCGGAGGCGTACGCCCCGCCGCTCTCCTGGGCGATCGAGGCCGGGCGGCGGACCCCGATCGGCGCCCTGAAGGTGGCCCCGGGCATCCCGCACGAGGCCGTCCCGGCGGACGCCGAGGCCGAGTGGGTCTCCGACCACGGGGACGTCAAGGAGGCGGTGCTCTGGTTCGGCACCGGGGCGGCCCGTCCGCACCGCGCCACCCTGCTGCCGCACGGCGCGAGCCTGACCGGCGGCGACCTGCCCGACCCGCCGGCCGGCCCGGTCGGGCGCTACCTGTACGAGCCGGACGGCGCGGTGATCCGGGCCCATCTGGTGGCCGAGGTGGCCGAGCAGGTCGGCGGCCGGCTGATCGACCCGAAGATCGCCTACGTGACCTCGGACCGGCTGGTCGCCACCCCGTACGCCCACGCCTTCGAGCTGACCGACGTGCTGCCGTACCACGTCAAGAAGCTGAAGGCGCTGCTGCGCGAGCGCGGCGTCGGCACGGTGGTGATCAAGAAGCGCGGGATGGCGATCACCCCGGAGGAGCTGCGCCGGCAGCTCAAGCCCTCCGGGCCGAACAGCGTCACGGTGATCCTCAGCCGCACCGACAACGGGCCGCTGATGATGCTGGGGCAGCCGGTGACGGGCCTCCAGGGCGCGCCCTAGGAGGCCGGCGCCTGGATGTAGTCCTCCAGCCGGGCCACCGAGAAGCCCTGCTCCTGGATCCGGGCCAGCAGGTCCCCGAACATCTGGGTCATGGTGGCGCCCTTGAGCTCCTTGGGGCCGCGGAAGTGCGCCAGGATGATGTCGCCGGGCTTCAGCTTCTTGTCCGCCGCCTGGTACTGCATGTCGTGGATCTGCATCGACTCGCGCCAGAGCACGATCGCCCGCGGCCCGCACTGCTGCACCGAGGTGTTGAGCATCGGGGTGTTGGCGCCGTCGCCGAACGGCGGGCGGAACAGCAGCGGGGCGGTGCCGTACTGCTGGGTGAGCGCGGCCTGGTCCTCGCAGATCTCGGACTTCTGCTTGTCCGCCGACAGCTTGCTCATCACCGGGTGGGTGACGGTGTGGTTCTGGATGTGGTTGCCCAGCGCCTGGAGCGGCTTGAAGTAGCCGTAGTCGTTCTTGACGATGTCCTTGGTCAGGAACATCGAGATCGGCACCTTGAGGTCGGTCAGCATCTCGACGAACTTCGGGTCCTTCTCGGCGCCGTCGTCGATGGTGACGAAGACGACCTTGTCGCTCGTCTTCACATCGCTGAACACCGGTACGGTGCCGGTGCGTTCGAGCTTGATGGGCTTGTCGGCGGGCGGCGCGGGGGCCGGGGCGAGCGGCTTGAGGTTCCACTTCGCCCAGGCCGCGGCGTCGCCCTGGGCCGGGGCCGCGCCGGGCGTGGTGGCGGCGGCGGTCGGCGTCCCGCCGGCGGCGGACGCCGGCCCGGACGCCGCCGTGGTCGCCGTGTTCCCGGCCGGGGCGGCGCTGCCGCCGCCCCCGTTGTCGCCGCACGCGGTGGCGAAGGCCAGCAGCGCCAGCGCCCCCGCCGCGTACGTCCTGGTCCTGCTCAGCCCGTCCCTGTTCACCGCAGCGCGCTCCCGGTCCCGTCCAGCCATCTCTCAGCTAGCACGGTAGCGGCCGCGGCGGCGGTTCCCCGCCGCGGCCTACTCGACGTGCTCGCTGGTGAAGGACCAGCGGTGCACCGGCCGGCCGAGCAGCTCGGCCGGCGGGTCGGCCACCGGCACCGGCTCGCCGCTCCACCAGGTGATCAGCAGCACCCGTTCGCCCGCCGCGGCGAGCAGCTCGGCCCGCTCCAGCCCGGCCGCACCGCGCACTGCGGGCAGCGCCGACTCCCGTACCCAGGCGGCGAGTTCGGCCCCGCGGCCGTCCGCCGCCCGGGCCTCCCACATGGCGGCGACGGTCACGCCGCACCGCCGCCGAGGGCGTCGTAGGCCTGGCCGTGGAGGTCGCCGTGGCCGATCGCCGTGGCCGGGACGTGGGTGTCGGTCACCGGCAGCGAGGAGTCGGCGGACAGGTCGAAGGCGGAGGGGGTGCGGCCGCGCCACACCATCTCGGAGCCCAGCGCCGCCACCATCGCGCCGTTGTCGGTGCACAGGCCCGGCCGGGGCACCCGCAGCCGGATCCCGGCCCGGTCGCAGCGCTGCTGGGCCATCTCACGCAGCCGGGAGTTGGCCGCGACGCCGCCGCCGATCATCAGGTGGTCGACGCCGTTGTCCTTGCACGCCTTGACGGCCTTGCGGGTGAGCACGTCGGTGACCGCCTCCTGGAAGGAGGCCGCGACGTCGGCGATCGGCACCTCCTCGCCGGCCCGGCGCTTGGCCTCCACCCAGCGGGCGACGGCGGTCTTCAGGCCGGAGAAGGAGAAGTCGTACGCGGGGTCGTTCCGGCCCGACAGGCCGCGCGGGAAGTTGATCGCCTTGGGGTCGCCCTCGCGGGCCGCCCGGTCGACGATCGGGCCGCCCGGGAAGCCCAGGCCGAGCACCCGGGCGACCTTGTCGAAGGCCTCGCCGGCCGCGTCGTCGATGGTCGCGCCGAGCGGGCGGACGTCGGTGGTGATGTCCTCGCTGAGCAGCAGCGAGGAGTGCCCGCCGGAGACCAGCAGGGCCATCGTCGGCGAGGGCAGCCGGCCGTGCTCCAGCTGGTCGACGCAGATGTGCGAGGCGAGGTGGTTGACGCCGTACAGCGGCTTGTCCAGCGCCCAGGCGTACGCCTTCGCCGCGCTGACGCCGACCAGCAGCGCGCCGGCCAGGCCGGGGCCGGCGGTGACGGCGATGCCGTCCAGGTCGCTGGCCTTGATCCCGGCGGTGTCCAGGGCGCGCTGGATGGTCGGGACCATCGCCTCCAGGTGGGCGCGGCTGGCGATCTCCGGGACGACGCCGCCGAAGCGGGCGTGGTCGTTGACGCTGGAGGCGACCGCGTCGGCCAGCAGGGTGGTGCCGCGCACGATGCCGACGCCGGTCTCGTCGCAGGAGGTCTCGATGCCGAGGACGAGCGGTTCGTCAGCCATGGGGGGTGTCCTTAGGGTCCTTCGGGTCAGTGCTCGGGTGTTCGAGGCGCATCACCAGCGCGTCGATGTCGGCGGGCTGGTAGTAGCCGCGCCGGATGCCCACCGGTTCGAAGCCGTGCCGCTCGTACAGCCGCTGGGCGCGCCGGTTGTCCACCCGCACCTCCAGCAGCAGATCGGCGCAGCCGCGCCGGGCGGCCTCGTGGATCAGGTCGGTGAGCAGGGCGGTGCCGAGGCCGGCGCCCTGGTGGCGCTCGTCGACGGCGATGGTCTGGACGTCGCCCTCGTCGGCCACGGTCATCAGACCGGCGTAGCCGACGATCGTGCCGTCCGCGGCGGTGGCGACCGAGTAGTGGCGGGTGCCGCCGGGGTGGGCCTCGGCGAGCTCGGACCAGAACATCCCGTGGGACCAGGCGTCCTCGGGGAACAGCCGGAGCTCCAGGTCCATCACCGGATCGATGTCCCACCAGCGCATCGGGCGCAGGGTGGTGCCGTCCTTCACGCCGGGAGCACCGCCTTGTAGCCCGCCGGGACCTGGGCGTCCGGGCGGCGCAGGTACAGCGGGACGTTCGGCAGCAGCTCGCGCCCGGCGGCCAGCTCGGCGGCGGCGAAGCCGGCCAGGGCGCCGGCCGAGACGTGCTCGGGACCGTGCCCGCCCGGGAAGGCGTCCGGGTAGAGCAGCGCCCCGGCGCCCACCGAGCGGGGCGCGGGGGTCAGCTCGGCCGGGCGGTCCACGCCGGGGCCCTCGGTGCGGTTGCCCTCGGCGTCGTACGAGGCCCAGTAGACCTCCTTGCGGCGCGCGTCGGTGGCGACCGTGAACGGCTGCCCGGCCAGGCCCTCGGCGCGGGCCTGGAAGGCGATCGCGTCCAGGGTGCACACGCCGTGCACCGGCAGGCCGAGCGCGTGGCCGAGCGCGGCGGCGGTCACCAGGCCGACCCGCAGGCCGGTGTACGGGCCCGGGCCGACGCCGACCGCGATGCCGGTGAGCCGGTGCTTGTCCACCCCGGCGGCCCGCAGGACCTGGTCGATCGCGGGAAGCAGCAGTTCGCCGTGGCGCCTGGCGTCGACCTGGTGGGTCTCGGCGAGGACGGCCGTGCCGTCGTGGACGGCGGCGGTGACGGCGGGGGTAGCGGTGTCGAACGCGAGCAGCAGCACGGGTCAAGGTTAGACCGCCGTTGGGCCGACCGGTCGATCGAGCTGGTGTCCCCATTCGGAACACACGTACTGGGCGCTGCCGACCCGCCCGGGGGACCTGGCACGATAAGGGCGGTACGAACAGCGGACGGCGGCGGGAGCGGGCACGTGGCGAAGATGGGTCCTGGAGTGGTGGTCACGGGGTTGACCCTGGGGGCCCTGGCGGTGGTGAGCCTGCTGGCCTTCCAGGCCAACGGTGCGCAGGACCGCGCCGGCGGAACCCGCCCGACCGTCGCATCGACGACCACCGGCCCGGCCGCCTCGGCCACGCCGAGCGCCTCCGCCACCCCGACCGTGCCGCCGCTGCCGGCCACCTCGGGCAGCGGCACCAGGGTGGTGTACTCGGCCGGCAGCCACTTCGTCTGGCTGGTCGACCCGAAGAAGAACCCGCAGGTCGCGGCCGCCTTCCCGGTCACCCCGGGCTCGATCGAGCCCACCCCGGGCAGCTACTCGGTGTACAGCCGCACCCAGACCGCCACCGGGACGGACGGCAAGCAGATCGAACACGTGGTGCGGTTCGCCCAGCAGAACGGCGTGGTGTTCGGCTTCAGCGCGGCACTGGACGGCGCCACCCCGACCGCCGACCCGAAGACCAAGACCGGCGGCATCCGCAGCGGTCGCGCCGACGGGCAGCTGCTCTGGGACTTCGCGCCGAACGGCACCAAGGTGGTCGTGGTCGCCTGAGCCGGGCGCTACGCGGCCCGGGGCGTCCCCGCCTCGGGCTCCTCGGCCTGCCGGGGTGCCGGTTCGGGCGGGGTGGACACCGCCTCGGCGGCCGCGCAGGCGGCCAGCAGCGCCCGCATCGGCTCCCCCGGAGCGCGGCGGACGGACTCTCCGGCCCCGGCGGTGCGCGTGGCACGCTCCGGGGCGGGGGTGGGGCTCGACATGGCGCCTCCCTAGTTAGGCAGACCTAACCGCAGCACCCATCCCACCACGCCCGGCACCCCGCCCGCAACACCTTGCCGACAGCCTGTCGGCAAAACGGTGGAACCCGATCGACTACTCGCCCGCTCGCTTCCGGGGCGCTCGGACCCGATGCCGACGGTCGGCGCTCCGGCGCTCGTGCCTCGCCAGTCGTTTCTCCCTTTCGGCAGCGGCGCGCCCCTTCGGCTCGGGGCGATTGGTGCGGGGGTGCGGCTCAGGCCAGCTCCGCCAGTTCCACGCCCGACCAGCGCTCGCCGATGCCGACCAGCACCACCCGGCGCGGGTCGTGGTCCTCCCCGGCGGTGTCGCCGATCGCCCGCTCGATCCGCACCTCCAGCCGGTCCTCGGACAGCCGCTCGACCTTGCCCTCGCCCCACTCGACCACGACCACCGACTCCGGCAGCGAGACGTCCAGGTCGAGGTCCTCCATCTCGTCCAGGTCCCCGCCCAGCCGGTACGCGTCCACGTGCACCAGGGCCGGCCCGCCGACCAGCGAGGGGTGCACCCGGGCGATCACGAAGGTCGGCGAGGTCACCGCGCCGCGGACCTGCAGCCCCTCCCCCAGGCCGCGGGTCAGCGTGGTCTTCCCCGCCCCCAGCTCGCCGGAGAGCAGCACCAGGTCACCCGGCCGCAGCAGCGCGGCCAGCTCCCGGCCGAGCCGGCCCATCCGGTCCGGAGTGGGGACGGTCAGAGTGGCGTGCGAGCCCATGCGCGTGTCTTGCCCTTCGGTCCGGAGCGGCGCGCCGACCACCGGCCGCCACCGCTACGGTGCCACATCGCCGCACCCCGCCGCCGCGCCCGGGGGCTCGGGCGGGCCGCGGGCCGGGTCTCAGGACCGGGCCGCGGACGCGGCCTCAGGCCGGATCGACGGCCGTGGCACCGGACGGCTGCCCGGACGGCTCCCCGGACGGGTCCGCAGCCGGCGGTTCGTCGGCGAGTTCCAGGACGGCGGGCGGCAGCGGCGCGGCGCCCGCGAAGTCGGCGGCCCGGCGCAGCAGCAGCGCCAGCTCGTGGTCGACCAGCTCCGGGCGCTCCAGCAGCACCAGGTGCCCGGCGCCCTCGACCAGGACCAGTTCGGCGCCCGGCAGCCGCTCCGCCATCGCCTCGCTGTGCGCGGAGGGCGTCAGCAGGTCCTTCGTCCCCGCCAGCACCAGGGCCGGCAGGCCGCGCAGGGCGGCCAGCGCCCCGTACTTCTCGTGCGCGCCGAACACCGGGTAGAACTCGGCGACCACGTCGATCGGGGTGGCGTCCAGCAGCTGTTCGGCGAAGCGCACCACGCCGGGGTCGACGTCCCGGCTCCCGAAGGAGAACCTCCGGTAGAAGACCGCGGCCACCTCCGAGCCGAGCCGCCGGCTCGCCTCCACCAGCTCGACCTGACGGCCGAGCAGCTTCACCACCCCGGGCGCGACCTTCTTGAACAGCTTGGCCCCGGCCTTCGGCAGACCGAGGCTCACCTCGTTCCAGTCCCCCGCCAGAGTGCCGATCAGCGCGACCCCGGCGACCCTCCCCCGGAACAGCTCCGGATACTGGTCCGCCAGCGCCATCACCGTCATGCCGCCCATCGAATGGCCCACCAGCACCAGCGGCCCGGTCGGCGCGACCGCGTCGATCACCGCCTTGAGGTCGCCGCCCAGCTGGTCGATGCCGGCCGGCTCGCCCGCCAGGTACGAGCGGGAGCGCTCGGAGCGGCCGTGGCTGCGCTGGTCCCAGAAGACCAGTCGCAGGCCCTCGCGCAGCGCCGCCCGCTGGAAGTGCCAACTGTCCTGGTTGAGGCAGTAGCCGTGGCTGAACACGACGGTCAGCGGCTCCGCGGAGCCGGTGGCCCGCTCGGTGTCCTCCCAGCCGGTGCCGTCCAGCTCGACGTACAGCTCGGTGCCGTCCGGCGCGGCCACCGTCCGCGGGCGCCCGCGCAGCGAGCCGTACGGCGCGGCCGCGTCCAGCTCGGCCCGGGCCCGGCGGCGCATCGCCCGGCCGACGGTCAGCCGTTCGATCGCGACGCCCGCGGCCGCACCGGCCGCCAGTACGCCGACCGAGATCCCGATCACGCCGGCCCGGCTCACCCCGGAGGCCGCGTCGGCCGCCTTGGCCACCGCCGCGACCGGGTTGCCGCCGCCCGGCGTGTCGGTCATGCCGTGCGACCCCCGTCGTGGCCGCCGCCCAGGTAGCGGCGGGGCACCCGGGCGCCGATCCGGGTGATGATCTCGTACGAGATGGTGCCGCAGGCCCGGGCCCAGTCCTCGGCGGTCGGCTCGCCCTGCTCGCCGTTGCCGAACAGCAGCACCTCGTCGCCGACCTCGGGGGTGTCACCGCCCAGGTCCACCACGAACTGGTCCATCGCCACCCGGCCGGCCACCGTGCGCCACTTGCCGCCGATCTGCACCGGGCCGGTGCCGCTGGCGTGCCGCGGGACGCCGTCGCCGTAGCCGAGCGGGACCAGGCCCAGCGTGGTCGGGCCGGGCGTCACGTAGTGGTGGCCGTAGCTGACCCCGTGCCCGCCGGGGACGTGCTTGACCAGCGCCAGCCGGGCGGACAGCGACATCACCGGGCGCAGCCCGAAGTCGGCCGGGGAACCCACCTCGGGCACCGGCGACAGCCCGTACGCGGCCAGGCCGGTGCGGACCAGGTCGAAGTGCGACTCGGGCAGCAGCAGGGTCGCCGGGGAGTTCGCGAGGTGCCGCACCTCCGGGCGCACCCCGGCGGCCTCGGCCTGCGCCAACGCAACGCGGTAGGAGTCCAGCTGGGCCCGGATCGACGGGTGGCCGGGCTCGTCGGCGGCGGCGAAGTGCGACCAGATCCCGACGACCTCCAGCAGCCCCCCGACCTCGGCGCGCCGCGCCTCGGCCAGCAGCTCCGGCCAGTCGTGCGGCTGGCAGCCGTTGCGGCCGAGGCCGGTGTCGGCCTTCAGGTGCACCCGGGCCGGCACGCCGGTCTCCCGAACGGCCGTCAGCAGCTCCTCCAGCGCCCACCGGCCGCTGATCGAGATGTCCAGGTCCGCTCGCAGCGCCTCGCGCCACGGCCCGCCGGGCGTCCACAGCCAGCACAGGATCCGGGCCTGCTCCGGGCGGATGCCCCCGGCGCGCAGCGCCAGCGCCTCCTCGGGCGTCGCGCAACCGAGCCAGCCGACCCCGTTCGCGACCGCCTCGCGGGCGCACGCGACCGCGCCGTGGCCATAGGCGTCCGCCTTGACCGCGAGCATCACCGCCGAGCTCCCGACGCGCTCGCGCAGGGCAGCGAGGTTGCCGCGCAGGGCGGCGAGATCGATGGTCGCCTCGGCCCGTACGCCGTCGGTGAGGGTGGCCGTGCCGGTCGTGTTCGCAGTTGTCATCAGGGTCAGTCTCCCAGACGTCCCGGAGTCCTCGCCGAACGGCCCGGCTGCGCGGCGGTCCGCGCCACGGCCTCCCGCACCCCGCCGACCTGCGGTGGACGGCCCGTTCGCCCTGGGGAGGACGCGGCGAACGGACGTTCCGGTTCCGCCCGCCCGGCGCGCCCTACAACCGTCGGACCGCCCTGGGGCCGTCGGACACGCCCTACGACCGTCGGACCGCCCGCCAGACCCCCGGCAGCGCCTCCGCCACCGCGAGCGCCGTCACCGGCGCGCCCGGGTCGCCGGCCGCCTCCCGGCCCGCCAGCCCGTGCAGGTAGGCGGCCACCGAGGCGGCGTCCAGCGAGGACAGGCCGGCCGCCAGCAGGGAGCCGGCCAGACCGGCCAGCACGTCCCCGCTGCCCGCGGTGGCGAGCCAGGAGGTGCCGGTGGGGTTCACCCGGACGGCCCCGCCCGGGTCGGCGACCACGGTGGTGGAGCCCTTCAGCAGCACGGTGGCCCGGTACCCGGCGGCCAGTCGGCGGGCGGTGGCCAGCCGGGCCGCGGCCAGGTCGTCGGCGGCCGGCGGCGGGGTGCCCTCGGCGCCGGCCAGCAGCCGGGCCGCCTCCCCGGTGTGCGGGGTGAGCAGGGTGGGCGCGGTCCGGCCGGCCAGTGCGGACGGGCCGAGCCGGCCCAGTTCGGTCAGCCCGTCCGCGTCCACCAGCACCGGGACGTCGCTCGCCAGCGCCTCGGTCAGCGCCTGCCGCGCCCCCTCGCCGCCGCCCGGCCCGACCACCCAGGCCTGCACCCGGCCGGCCCCGGCCGGGCCGCCCTCGGTGACCAGCGTCTCCGGGAAGCGCCGCACCACCTCCTCGGCCGCCGTGCCGACGTACCGGACGGCGCCCGCACCCCCGCGCAGCGCCCCGGCGACCGCCAGCACCGCCGCACCCGGGTACCGCGCCGAACCGGCCGCCACCCCGACCACGCCGCGCCGGTACTTGTCGCTCTCCGCGCCCGGCAGCGGCAGCAGCCCCGCCACGTCCGCGTGCTGCAGGGCCGTCACCTCCGGCTCCGGCGGCTCCAGCCCGATGCCCACCAGCTGCACGGCGCCCGCGTACTCGGCGCCCGGATCGATCAGCAGCCCGGGCTTGTGGGTGCCGAAGCAGACCGTGACGTCCGCGCGCAGCGCCTCGCCGGGCACCTCGCCGCTGTCCGCCTCGACCCCGCTGGGCAGGTCCACCGCGACCACCACCCCGCGCCGCCCGGCCCGGGCGTACGGCACCGCCTCCGGACGCAGCCCGCCCCGGCCGCCGATCCCGACGATCCCGTCCAGCACCAGGTCCGCGCGCGAGAAGTCGGCCAGGCCGACCTCCTGTTCCGCCGTCACCCGTCCGCCCGCCGCCCGCAACGCCGCCAGCCCACCCGGATGCGCCTTCCCGGGCGCCAGCAGCACCGCCGTCACCCGCGCCCCGCGCCGCGCCAGCGCCGCACCCGCGTACAGGGCGTCACCCCCGTTGTCCCCGCTGCCCGCCAGCACCGTCACCCGGCTGCCGTACACCCGCCCCCGACGCCGGATCAGCAACCGCGCACAGGTCGCCGCCAACCCGGCGGCCGCCCGCTGCATCAGCGTGCCCTCCGGCAACCGCGCCATCAGCTCGGCCTCGGCGGCCCGGACGACGTCCACAGGGTGTGCATGACGCATGGGGAGAACTCCTTCAGCAGTCGGCGCTACCGCCGACGCTAGCCCGCGCCACCGCCCCACGGGGGCCGGGCCTGCGGCACACTTTCGAGTGACACCCACGTCGATTCCCCGCCGGTGTCGGTCCGTACGCCTACCTTGTGGCTCGGCACGGACCCACAGGAGGGAGAAGGGCCATGGTCGCCATGCCGGCAGTCGAGTACCCGCTGGGCGAGGACAGCCTCCTCCAGGCGTTCCTGGAGCTGCACACCCCGCTGGGAAGCAAGGCCGAATTCATCGAAGGGGAGATCGTCGTGACGCCGCCACCGGACGGAGAGCACGAAACCGTCTACTCCCTGCTGAACCGGCAGTTCATGCGCAAGGTCGACACCGAGCTGGACCTCTCCGGCAACAAGGGGCTGATCACACCCAAGGGACGGTTCATCCCCGACGGCACCCTGAGCCCGGTCGGCCATTTCGCGCATGCCGATTCGTGGGCCTCTGCGGAAGGGGTGCTGCTGGTGTTCGAAGTGACGTCGACCAATCCGTACAAGGACCGCGAGCCGAAGCGAAAGGGCTATGCCGCCGCGGGTATCCCCTGCTACCTGCTGATCGACCGCAGCGAAGGCGTGGTCTCCCTGTTCACCGACCCCGTGGGCGAGGACTACATGACCCGGACCAAGGTCCCCTTCGGCGAGCCCGTCAAGCTCCCCGCCCCGTTCTCCTTCACGCTCGACACGGCGCCCCTGCGGTAGGGCACAGCCACCGCAGGGGCGCCACGAAGGGCGGTCGACTACTCGACGGTGACCGACTTCGCCAGGTTGCGCGGCTGGTCGACCTCGTGGCCCTTGGCCGTGGCCAGCTCGCAGGCGAAGACCTGGAGCGGGACGGTGGAGACCAGCGGCTGGAGCAGGGTCGGGGTGGCCGGGATGCGGATCAGGTGGTCCGCGTACGGCACGACCGCCTCGTCGCCCTCCTCGGCGATCACGATGGTGCGGGCGCCGCGGGCCCGGATCTCCTGGATGTTGGAGACGATCTTGTCGTGCAGGATCGACCGCCCGCGCGGCGAGGGCACGACCACCACGACCGGCAGCCCCTCCTCGATCAGCGCGATCGGGCCGTGCTTGAGCTCGCCCGCCGCGAAGCCCTCGGCGTGCATGTAGGCGAGCTCCTTGAGCTTGAGCGCGCCCTCCAGGGCCACCGGGAAGCCGACGTGGCGGCCGAGGAACAGCACCGAGCGGGCGTCGGCCAGCGAACGGGCCAGCTCGCGCACCGGCTCCATGGTCTCCAGCACCTGCTCGACCTGCTTCGGCGCGTCGCCGAGCTCGCGGATGATGGTGAAGATCTCGTCGCCCCACTTGGTGCCGCGCACCTGGCCCAGGTAGAGGGCGACCAGGTAGCAGGCGACCAGCTGGGTCAGGAACGCCTTGGTGGACGCGACCGCGACCTCCGGCCCGGCGTGGGTGTACAGCACCGCGTCCGACTCGCGCGGGATGGTGGAGCCGTTGGTGTTGCAGATCGCCAGCACCTTGGCGCCCTGCTCCCGGGCGTGCCGCAGGGCCATCAGGGTGTCCATGGTCTCGCCGGACTGCGAGATGGCGATGACCAGCGTGCCGGGGCCCATGATCGGGTCGCGGTAGCGGAACTCCGAGGCGACCTCGACCTCGCAGGGGATGCGGGTCCAGTGCTCGATCGCGTACTTGGCGATCATGCCCGCGTGGAACGCGGTGCCGCAGGCGACGATGACGACCTTGTCGACCGACCGCAGGTCGGCGTCGGAGATGCGCAGCTCGTCGAGGGTGAGCCGACCGTCGGTGCCGATCCGGCCGAGCAGGGTGTCGGCGACGGCCTTCGGCTGCTCGGCGATCTCCTTGAGCATGAAGTAGTCGTAGCCGCCCTTCTCGGCGGCGGAGGCGTCCCAGTCGACGTGGTACTCGCGCACCTCGGCCGGGGTGCCGTCGAAGTTCGTGACGGTCACGCCCTCCCGGCGCAGCTCGACGACCTGGTCCTGGCCCAGCTCGATCGCCTCGCGGGTGTGCGCGATGAAGGCGGCGACGTCCGAGGCGAGGAAGTTCTCGCCCTCACCGCGGCCCACCACCAGCGGCGAGTTGCGGCGGGCGCCGATCACCACGTCGGGCGCGTCCGCGTGCACGGCGACCAGGGTGAAGGCGCCGTCCAGCCGGCGGCAGACCACCCGCATGGCCTCGGCCAGGTCGCCCTGGTACGCCTCGCCCAGCAGGTGGGCGACGACCTCGGTGTCGGTCTCGGACCGGAGGGTGTGGCCGCGCTCGGCGATCTCGGCCCGCAGCTGGGCGAAGTTCTCGATGATGCCGTTGTGGACGACGGCCACCCGGCGGTCGTCGTCCAGATGGGGGTGGGCGTTGGCGTCCGTCGGGCCGCCGTGGGTGGCCCAGCGGGTGTGGCCGATGCCGGTGGTGCCGCCGGGCAGAGGGGACTCGGCGAGCGACTTCTCCAGGTTGGCGAGCTTGCCCGCCCGCTTGTCCGTGACGAGACTCCACTGCCCTTGGGAGTCCTCCACCTGCACCGCGACACCGGCCGAGTCGTAGCCCCGGTACTCCAGTCGCTGCAGGCCAGCGATAACTACGTCGAGGGCGGACTGCGCGCCCACGTATCCAACAATTCCGCACATGCGTGCCAGCATAAGGGCGGTTCTGTGGCCGTATTCCCGGCTTTCCCGTCCCGCGCGAACGCTGCGTGACCGACACCACAGCCACCGTGAACACCACGACGGCTCACAATGGAGCATGTGCTGACCGAACTCTGTACACGGGGCGCTGCCACGCCCGGCCCGTCCCCGTCCCCCTACGTGGACCTCAGCCGGGCCGAGTGGAGCGCGCTGCGCGAGCGTACGCCGCTACCGCTGACCGCCGAGGAGGTGGAGCAGCTGCGCGGCCTCGGCACGGCCCTCGACCTGGACGAGGTCCGCGACGTCTACCTGCCGCTCTCCCGGCTGCTGAACCTGTACATCCACGCCACGCACGAACTGCGCGGCGCGCTGGGCACCTTCCTGGACACCCCGGACACCGAGCGCACCCGCACCCCGTTCATCATCGGCGTGGCCGGCTCGGTCGCCGTCGGCAAGTCCACCACCGCCCGCCTGCTCCAGGCCCTGCTGGCCCGCTGGCCCGAGCACCCCCGGGTCGAACTGGTCACCACCGACGGCTTCCTGCTCCCCAACGCCGAGCTGCGCCGCCGGGGCCTGATGGCCCGCAAGGGCTTCCCCGAGTCGTACGACCGCCGGGCGCTGATGCGCTTCGTCGCGGACGTGAAGGCGGGCAAGGAGCTGGTCACCGCGCCGGTGTACTCGCACCTGGTGTACGACATCGTGCCGGACCAGCGGCTGACCGTGGAGCGCCCGGACATCCTGATCGTCGAGGGGCTGAACGTGCTCCAGCCGGCCCTGCCCGGCACCGACGGCCGCACCCGGCTCGCGGTGGCCGACTACTTCGACTTCTCGATCTACGTCGACGCCCGCACCGACGACATCGAGCACTGGTACCTGGACCGCTTCCGCAAGCTGCGGCAGACCGCCTTCCAGGACCCGAACTCCTACTTCCGCCGCTTCACCGAGGTGCCGGAGGAGGAGGCGATGGAGTACGGCCGCCAGGTCTGGCGCACCATCAACAAGCCCAACCTGCTGGAGAACGTGCTGCCCACCCGCGGCCGGGCCACCCTCGTCCTGCAGAAGGGCGCGGACCACAAGGTCCGCCGGGCGCTGCTGCGCAAGCTCTGACCGCCGGGCACGCGCGAGAGGCCCCCGCCGTGGCGGGGGCCTCTCGCGCGTGCCGGGGGCTCAGCCCAGGTGGGTGCGCACCGCCTCGGCCAGGCGCTGCCCGACCGTCTCGGCCTGCGCCGGGTCGGCGGCCTCGACCATGACCCGGACCAGCGGCTCGGTGCCGGAGGGGCGCAGCAGCACCCGGCCGGTGGAGCCCAGCTCGGTCTCGGCGGCGGCGACCGCGGCGGCCAGCTCGGTGCTGGTCCGCACCCGGCTCTTGTCGACGCCCTTGACGTTGATCAGCACCTGCGGCAGCCGGGTCATCACGGCGGCCAGGTCGGCCAGCGGCTGCTTGGTGGCGGCCAGTCGGGCGCCCAGCATCAGGCCGGTGAGGGTGCCGTCGCCGGTGGTGGCGTGGTCCAGCAGGATGACGTGGCCGGACTGCTCGCCGCCCAGCGCGAAGCCGTGCTCCTTCATGGCCTCCAGCACGTAGCGGTCGCCGACGGCGGTCTCCACCAGGTCGATGCCCTCGCGCTCCATCGCCAGCTTGAAGCCGAGGTTGGACATCACGGTGGCGACCGCGGTGTTGCGGCGCAGGGTGCCGGACTCCTTCATGGCGACCGCGAGGATGGCGATGATCTGGTCGCCGTCCACCTCGTCGCCCTCGGCGTCGGCGGCCAGGCAGCGGTCGGCGTCCCCGTCCAGGGCGATGCCGAGGTCGGCCCGGTACTCCTTCATCGCGTCGCGCAGCCGGTCGAGGTGGGTGGAGCCGACGCCGTCGTTGATGTTGAGGCCGGTGGGCTCGGCACCCAGGGTGTGGACGACCTCGGCGCCGGCCCGGGCGAAGGCCTCGGGGGCGACGTACGCGGCCGCGCCGTGGGCGCCGTCGATGACGACCCGGATGCCGTCCAGGCGGTTGGGCAGCACGCCGATCAGGTGGGCGACGTACTTGTCGAAGCCCTCGGTGTACTCGCGGACCCGGCCGACGGCGGCGCCGGTCGGGCGGTTCCAGTCCTCACCGCCCACCGTGTGCTTGCGGTAGTGGGCCTCGATCGCGTCCTCGATCCGGTCGTCCAGCTTGTGGCCGCCGCGGGCGAGGAACTTGATGCCGTTGTCCGGCATGGCGTTGTGGCTGGCGGACAGCATCACGCCGAAGTCGGCGCCGAGCGCGCCGGTGAGGTAGGCCACGGCGGGGGTGGGCAGCACGCCGACCCGGAGCACGTCGACGCCGGAGCTCGCCAGGCCGGCGATGACCGCGGCCTCCAGGAACTCGCCCGAGGCACGGGGGTCACGGCCGACCACCGCGACCGGCCGGTGCCCGTCGAAGGCGCCGGCCTCGCCGAGCACGTGGGAGGCCGCGACCGACAGGCCGAGCGCCAGCTCCGCCGTCAGGCCCTCGTTGGCCACACCGCGTACGCCGTCCGTACCGAAGAGTCGTCCCACTGTCCCGTCCTCCATCACCATGCTCGGAACCCACCGTTGATCCCGGCCGCCGCACGTTAGCCGGGGAACACGTCGCCCCGGAGTACACGAGGTACTCCGGGGCGACGGTTGGCGCAACCAGGGGGTGCACCGCCAGGGCGGACCGCACCCCCCGGGGTGCGACTAGCGCTTGCTGTACTGCGGCGCCTTGCGGGCCTTCTTGAGACCGGCCTTCTTGCGCTCGACGGCGCGGGCGTCACGCATCAGGAAGCCGGCCTTCTTGAGGGCGGCGCGGTTGTTGTCCACGTCGGCCTCGTTCAGGGCGCGGGCCACGCCGAGGCGCAGCGCGTAGGCCTGACCGGAGACGCCGCCACCGCTGATGCGGGCGACGACGTCGTAACGGCCGTCCAGCTCCAGGAGCTTGAAGGGCTCGTTGACGGTCTGCTGGTGCACCTTGTTCGGGAAGTAACCCTCAAGGGTGCGACCGTTGATCTTCCACTGGCCCGTGCCGGGGACGATGCGCACGCGGGCGATCGCCTCCTTGCGACGGCCGAGGCCGGCGCCCGGGGTGGCCTCGCCGAAGCGGCCGGCCAGCGACTCGGAGGTGTAGCTCTCCTCGGAGGTGTACTCGCCCTCGACGGCCTCAACGGCCTCGTCGAAGTCGACCTCAAGGGTTTCAGTGGTCTCGGCCACGATGTTCCTCAGCTCTTTTCAGTGTTGGGGGGCTTGGTGGCCGAATTACTGCGCGACCTGGGTGATCTCGAACGGCACCGGCTGCTGGGCAGCGTGGGGGTGCTGGTCGCCCGAGTAGACCTTCAGCTTGGAGAGCATCTGGCGGCCCAGGCTGTTCTTGGGGATCATGCCCTTGATGGCCTTCTCGACGGCCTTCTCCGGGTTGTTCGCCAGCAGGTCGTCGTAGCGCACCGAGCGCAGACCGCCCGGGAAGCCCGAGTGGCGGTAGGCCAGCTTCTGGGTCTTCTTGTTACCGGACAGGTGCACCTTGTCGGCGTTGATGATGATGACGAAGTCACCAGTGTCAACGTGCGGCGCGTAGATCGCCTTGTGCTTACCCCGGAGGAGGTTGGCGGCCTGGGAGGCCAGGCGGCCGAGCACGACGTCGTTCGCGTCGATGACGTGCCACTGACGCTGGACGTCGCCGGGCTTGGGGCTGTACGTACGCACGGTCGTAGCCTTCGCTTTTCAGTGAGTGAGTCCTGACAGGAGCACCCGGACGGAAGAGCAGCCTGATCACCCTTGGACGCAATTCAAGGGTGACCGCTGGTCGTCGACCTGATGTCTCCGGCGTACCGACCTCTCACGTGAGATAGAGCGAGCCAATACGCACATCAAGCGTCCAGGTTACCGGGCGGGCGGGAAGCGGTCAAAAATCGCTCGGCTCCCACCCGCCCGTCACTCAGCGTTCGCGTTCCACCCGGGTGACGTCCCAGACCGGCTCGGCCGACTCGAAGACCCGGCCGTCCGCGCCGAACACCAGGAAGCGGTCGAAGGTCTTGGCGAACCAGCGGTCGTGGGTGACGCACAGCACCGTGCCGTCGAAGGCCTCCAGCCCGGACTGCAGCGCCTCGGCGCTCTCCAGGTCCAGGTTGTCGGTCGGCTCGTCGAGCAACAGGGCCGTCACGCCGGAGAGTTCGAGCTTGAGGATCATCAGTCGGGCCTGCTGCCCACCGGACAGCGACTCGAACTTCTGCTCCTCCTGGCGGTCCAGCTCGTACCGGCGCAGCGCGCCCATCGCGGCACCGCGGCTGAGCGCGTGCTCCTCCTCGATGATCGAGCGGACCGTCCGGCCGAACAGCTCCGGGTGGGCGTGGGTCTGCCGGAAGTGGCCGGGCACGACCCGGGCGCCGAGCTTCCAGTCGCCGGAGTGCGCGACCGTGGTGTCCCCCGCGAGCAGCCGCAGCAGGTGCGACTTGCCGGCCCCGTTGGCACCCAGCACCGCGACCCGCTCACCGTAGAAGACCTCCAGGTCGAAGGGCTGCATCAGGCCGGTGAGCTCCAGCCGCTCCATGGTGAAGGCGCGCACACCGGTGCGGCCGCCCTTGAGCCGCATGGTGATGCTCTGCTCGCGCGGCGGCGCCTCCGGCGGGCCGGCGTCCTCGAACTTCTTCAGCCTGGTCTGGGCGGCCGCGTAGCGGGAGGCCATCTCGTGGCTGACCGCCGCGGCCTGGCGCAGGGTGACGACCAGCTTCTTGAGCTTGGCGTGCTCCTCGTCCCAGCGGCGGCGCAGCTCCTCGAAGCGCTCGAAGCGGGCCTTGCGGGCCTCGTGGAAGGTGTCGAAGCCGCCGCCGTGCACCCAGACGCTGCTGCCGGTGCCGCCGGACTCGACACTGATGATCTTGTCGGCGGTGCGGGAGAGCAGCTCGCGGTCGTGCGAGATGAACAGGACGGTCTTCGAGGTGGCCTTGATGGCCTCCTCCAGCCAGCGCTTGGCCGGGACGTCCAGGTAGTTGTCCGGCTCGTCGAGCAGCAGCACCTCGTCCGGGCCGCGCAGCAGCGCCTCCAGCACCAGCCGCTTCTGCTCACCGCCGGAGAGGGTGTTCAGGCCGCGCCACTGGGCCTTGTCGAAGGGCATCCCGAGGGCCGCCGCGGTGCAGACGTCCCAGTCGGTCTCGTAGTCGTAGCCGCCGACGTCCGCCCAGTCGGAGAGCGCCTGGGCGTAGGCCATCTGCGTCTTCTCGTCGTCCTGGGCGATCATCGCCAGCTCGGCGGCGTCCACCGCCCGGGCCGCCTTGGCGATCCGCTCGGGCGCGACCGAGACCAGCAGGTCGCGCACCGAGGCGTCGGCCGGCAGGGCGCCCGGGGTGGCGCTCTGGTCCTCGCGGCCGGTGGTGCCGACGAACTGGCGCATCACGCCGAGCCCGCCGCTGATCGTGACCGTGCCGCCGTGCGGCTGGATGTCCCCCGCGATCATGCGCAGCAGCGTGGTCTTGCCGGCGCCGTTCGCGCCGACCAGGGCGACCGCGGCGCCCTCGCCGACCCGGAAGGACGCGTCGTCGAACAGCACCCGCCCGTCCGGCAGGTAGTACTCCAGGTGCGAAATCTCGACGTGTCCCATGGAAGGGATTGTCCCAAGCGGACGCCCCCGGCCAAAACGGATTACCCGGCGGCGGGCTGCCCGGGCAGCGTGCGCAGGCGCCGGGCCTGCCGGTTCCGCTCGGCGAGCTGGTCGTCCGGCGGGTAGCCAACCTCCTCCAGGGTGAGCCCGTACGGCCGGATCACGTTGACGGCCGAGTTGCGGACCCCGCCGGCCAGCACCTCGCCGGGGAACTCCACCGGCCGGTGCCCGTCGCCGACCAGCAGCATCGCGCCGACCAGCGCCCGGACCATGTTGTGGCAGAAGGCGTCGGCCCGGACGGTGGCGACCGCCAGGGTGCCCTCCTGGCTCGCGTAGCCGTCCACCGGGACGCGGTCCCAGTGCAGCTCCAGCAGGGTGCGGATGGTGGTGGCACCCTCGCGCTTCTTGCAGTACGCGGCGAAGTCGTGCTCGCCGAGCAGCAGCTTCGCGGCCTCGTTCATCCGGTCCACGTCCAGCGGCCGGTCGTGCCAGAGCACGTGCCCGCGCAGCAGCGGGTCGACCCCGCCGGGGTGGTCGGCGACCCGGTAGGCGTACCGGCGCCAGATCGCCGAGAAGCGGGCGTCGAACCCGGCCGGCGCCTCGCCGACCCGGTAGATCCGGACGTCCCCGGGCAGCCGCCCGGCGAGCCGGCGCAGCAGCTTCTCCCGGTGCTCCTCCCACAGCTCGGCCGGCAGGTCGGCGTGGGCGACCTGGCCGCGGGCGTGGACGCCGGCGTCGGTGCGGCCGGCCACGGTCAGCGGGAAGAGCTGCTGGCTGCGGGTGACGACCTGCAGCGCGGTCTCGATCTCCTCCTGGACCGTCCGGCGGCCGCCCTTCTGCCGGGCCCAGCCGGAGAACTCGGCGCCCTGGTAGGCGAGGTCCAACCGGACCCGGACACAGCCGTCCGCCGGTCCGTCCTTCACCGGCGGCTGCTCCGCGCAATCGTTGACCACTTGCTCCCGCTCCTACGAATAAGGAACGGGCCCGCTCCCCCATCGCTGGGAGAGCGGGCCCGCATCACACCTGGAGGTGTCAGGCCTGCTCGGCGGCCTCGACCTCGGTGGCCTCGACCTTGGCGTCGGCCTCCTTGACGGCACGCTTGGTGGCGGCCTCGGCCTCACCCACGGCGGTCTGCGCGACGGTCAGCGCCTCGACCAGCTCGATCACGGCCATCGGGGCGTTGTCGCCACGACGGGGACCGATCTTGGTGATACGGGTGTAACCACCCGGGCGGTTCTCGTAGCGCGGCGCGATCTCGGTGAAGAGGGTGTGCAGCACCGAGATGTCGGTGATGGTCTTGCGCACCAGGCGACGGTTGTGGATGTCGCCCTTCTTCGCCTTGGTGATCAGCTTCTCCGCCAGCGGGCGCATCCGACGGGCCTTGGCCTCGGTCGTGGTGATGCGGCCGTACTGGAACAGCTCCCGGCACAGACCGGCGAGCAGCAGCGGCTCGTGGTGCGGGCCGCCGCCGAGGCGGGCACCCTTGGTGGGACGCGGCATGGTGACTCCTTGAATCTCCGACTACGGCCGTATCAGGTACCGCAGCGGGCGTACCGGCACTGTTGCCGGTACGACTTTCCATGACGACGGGGGCGGCTCCGTGGAACCGCCCCCGCGGCCAAATCTCTTAGTACTGCTCGGTCTCGGCGTAACCCGCGTCGTCCAGGTCGTCGGCGCCGAAGGCGTCGGCGGCGGCGGTCGGGTCGAACCCGGGCGGGCTGTCCTTGAGGGCCAGGCCCATGCCGGCCAGCTTCGCCTTGACCTCGTCGATCGACTTCGCACCGAAGTTGCGGATGTCGAGCAGGTCGGCCTCGGAGCGGGCGACGAGCTCACCCACGGTGTGGATGCCCTCGCGCTTGAGGCAGTTGTAGGAGCGGACCGTGAGCTCCAGCTCCTCGATCGGCAGCGCCAGGTCGGCGGCCAGGGCGGCGTCCGTCGGGGACGGGCCCATGTCGATGCCCTCGGCGTCGATGTTCAGCTCGCGGGCGAGACCGAACAGCTCCACCAGGGTCTTGCCGGCCGAGGCCATGGCGTCGCGCGGACGCATGGCGGGCTTGGTCTCGACGTCGACGATCAGCTTGTCGAAGTCGGTCCGCTGCTCGACACGGGTGGCCTCGACCTTGTAGGTGACCTTCAGCACGGGGCTGTAGATCGAGTCGACCGGGATGCGGCCGATCTCCTGGCCGGAGGCCTTGTTCTGGACGGCGGAGACGTAGCCGCGACCGCGCTCGACGGTCAGCTCCATCTCCAGCTTGCCCTTGCCGTTCAGCGTGGCGAGGACCAGCTCGGGGTTGTGCACCTCGACACCCGCCGGCGGGGCGATGTCGGCGGCGGTGACGACACCCGGGCCCTGCTTGCGCAGGTACATCACGACCGGCTCGTCGTGCTCCGAGGAGACGACCAGCTGCTTGATGTTGAGGATGAGGTCGGTCACGTCCTCCTTGACGCCCGGCACGGTGGTGAACTCGTGCAGGACGCCGTCGATGCGGATGCTGGTGACAGCGGCACCCGGGATCGACGACAGGAGCGTGCGGCGCAGGGAGTTGCCGAGGGTGTAGCCGAAGCCCGGCTCCAGCGGCTCGATCACGAACCGCGAGCGGAACTCGTCGACGACCTCTTCGGTCAGCGAGGGGCGCTGAGCGATAAGCATGGGGGGTGTTCCTCCAGTTGTCTTCGGCACCCACTATTTGATGCCGACAGGACCAAGCGTACGGGCTCCCGCAGGAAGCGACGAATCACTACGTGGGAGCCCGTACGAGGTTTCAAGCAGTACTACCGAGTGCCCGAAGGCGCTGCGTCAGACGCGGCGGCGCTTCGGCGGACGGCAGCCGTTGTGCGGGGTGGGGGTGACGTCCTGGATCGAGCCGACCTCCAGGCCGGTGGCCTGGAGCGAACGGATCGCGGTCTCGCGGCCGGAGCCCGGACCCTTCACGAAGACGTCAACCTTGCGCATGCCGTGCTCCTGCGCGCGACGGGCAGCGGCCTCGGCGGCCATCTGCGCGGCGAACGGGGTGGACTTGCGCGAGCCCTTGAAGCCGACGTGGCCGGCAGAGGCCCAGGAGATCACGTTGCCCGCGGGGTCGGTGATCGAAACGATGGTGTTGTTGAACGTGCTCTTGATGTGCGCGTGGCCGTGAGCGACGTTCTTCTTTTCCTTGCGGCGGATCTTCTTCGCGCCGGCAGCCTGACGACCCTTGGGGGGCATAAGTCTGTTCTCCTACTGAGGTGGTCGGTCCGCTGACCCGCGGGCCGGAGGGATGTCCGGTTACGGGACGGACTACTTCTTGCCCGGCTTCTTCTTACCGGCGATCGCGCGACGCGGGCCCTTGCGGGTACGCGCGTTGGTGTGGGTGCGCTGGCCGCGGACCGGCAGGCCACGGCGGTGACGCAGACCCTCGTAGCAGCCGATCTCGACCTTGCGGCGGATGTCGGCGGCCACCTCACGGCGGAGGTCACCCTCGACCGTGTAGTTGGCGTCGATGTACTGGCCGAGCTTGACCAGGTCGTCCTCGGTGATGTCGCGAACGCGGACATCCGGGTTGACGCCGGTCTCGGCGAGGGTCTGCTGGGCGCGGGTACGGCCGATGCCGTACACGTACGTAAGGGCGATCTCGATCCGCTTCTCACGGGGGAGATCAACGCCGGCGAGGCGTGCCATTCAAGGCTCCTGTGGTTCTTCAGAGGTCTTGCGTGCTACCTACTCCGACACCTCACGGTGAGGGAGCCCCGGCCTCTGACCGGGGGAGGCATTCCGTCCGCGAACGGGACGGATCGGGTAGCCCGCGTATGACGTTTTTCGCGTCGCGCGAAGTACTACGAGAAATGCTGGGGAGAGATCAGCCCTGGCGCTGCTTGTGGCGCAGGTTGTCGCAGATCACCATGACCCGGCCGTGACGGCGGATCACCTTGCACTTGTCGCAGATCTTCTTGACGCTCGGCTTGACCTTCATGTTTCAGGTTCTCCGGGTCTAGATCTGACGTTCTTACTTGTAGCGGTAGACGATCCGGCCGCGCGTGAGGTCGTAGGGGCTGAGCTCCACGACGACCCGGTCGTCCGGCAGGATGCGGATGTAGTGCATGCGCATCTTGCCACTGATGTGCGCGAGGACCTTGTGACCGTTCTGCAGCTCGACCTTGAACATCGCGTTCGGAAGAGACTCGATCACGGTGCCCTCGATCTCAATGGCGCCTTGCTTCTTAGCCATGAACTGCGAGATCCACCTTCCGGGACCGGCTACCGTATGCGGAACGCTCGTGCGAACCTGGGTTCACCCCTTCCACAGGGGAAAGAGGGCGCGCTGAAGCACGCTACGAGTGAGCCGACGGTCCATCCTACGCCAGCGCGTCCCACGGGCCAAAACGGGGCCCCGGAAGGAGGCCGTCGTCACACCCGGCGGCTCAGACCCCGGCGGGGACGGTCAGCGGATCGACGTGCGCGGTGCAGGCCGAGCAGCGGCGGGCCGCCTCCGGGATCTCGGTCAGGCACTCGGGGCAGGGGCGCATCGGGGTCTTCGGCTTCTTCGGCAGGTACTTCGCGGTCGCCTTGGTGATCGGCAGCACCACGCAGAAGTACAGCACCGCGGCCGTCATGAAGAACGCGATCAGCACGTTCAGGAACTGCCCGTACGGGAACTTCACCCCGAGGACCGTCGCGGTGTACGAGCTGAAGTCGCCGGCCGCGCCGACCACCACGCCCACCAGCGGGGTGAGGAAGGCGGAGACGAAGCCGGTCACCACCGCGGTGAACGCGGCGCCGATGACCACACCGACCGCCATGTCGATGACGTTGCCGCGCATCATGAAGTCGCGGAATCCCTTGAGCACGTGCTCTCTCCTGCTCGCTCGTAAGCCAACTGCCACTGCCAGCCGTTAAAAATAGGACAAAAGCCCTGGAGGTCCAAACCTCCAGGGCTCTGATCCCTTGTCAGCGGCGGCAGTTGGCCACCCCGGCGACTAGCCGAGCGGGTCCGGAGCCGCGGTGATGCCCAGCTTGGCGAGCTCGGCCTTGCCGCCGTCGAAGGCGGTCAGCACCAGCGGGCCCTGCTCGGTGACGGCCACCGAGTGCTCCCAGTGCGAGGCCCAGGTGCCGTCGTTGGTGACGACCGTCCAGTCGTCCTCCAGCACGGTGGTGTGCGGGGTGCCCAGCGAGACCATCGGCTCGATCGCCAGCACGGTGCCGGGGACCAGCTTGGGGCCCTTGCCGCGGCCGCGCTCGACGTAGTTCAGCACGTGCGGCTCCATGTGCATCGCGGTGCCGATGCCGTGGCCGCCGTAGCCCTCGGTGATGCCCCACTTGCCCTTGGGGGGCAGCGGCTGGCGGCGGATGAAGCCCTCGATCGCCTTGGAGACGTCCACCAGGCGGTTGTTCTTCTTCATCTGGGCGATGCCGGCCCACATCGAGCCCTCGGTCACCCGGCTGAGCATCTCGACCTCGGGGCGGACCTCGCCGACCGCGACGGTGATCGCCGAGTCGCCGTGCCAGCCGTCCAGGATGGCGCCGCAGTCGATGGAGATGATGTCGCCCTCCTGCAGCACCCGCTCCCCCGGGATGCCGTGCACGACCTCGTTGTTCACCGAGGCGCAGATCACCCCCGGGAACCACAGGCCGCCGTGGTGGGCGCGGAAGTTCGAGGTGGCGCCGTGGTCGGTGATGACCTTGTCGGCGATGTCGTTGAGCTCCTGGGTGGTCACCCCGGGAGCGACCGCCTCGCGGCAGGCCTTGAGGGCCTCCGCGACGATCAGCCCGGCCGCCCGCATCTTCGCGATCTGCTCGGGGGTCTTGATCTCCACCATCAGGGTCACGCCTTCCAAGTCCGGATTACCACTGCCTACCACCGTACGACGACGGAAACGGCCGGGCCGCCCGCTCCACGGGCGACCCGGCCGTTCCACGCGTACCTCGCCGAGCGAACTCAGCCGTTCTTCTTCAGCGCCTCGATCGCGCGCTGGGTGACCTCGTCCACCTTGCCGAGGGCCGAGATCGTGGCCACCAGGCCCTGCTGGGCGTAGTAGTCGATGATCGGCTCGGTCTCCGTGTGGTAGACCTCCAGGCGCGTGCGCACCTTCTCCTCGGTGTCGTCCGAGCGCTGGTACAGCTCGCCGCCGCACTCGTCGCAGACGCCCTCGACCTTCGGCGGGTTGTAGTCCACGTGGAACACGTGGCCCCCGTCGTTGCGGCACAGGCGGCGGCCGGCGATCCGGCGCACGACCTCGTCCTCGGGGACCTCCAGGTCCAGGACGCCGTCCAGCTCGATGCCCTGCTCGGCGAGGAACTCGTCGAGCGCCTTGGCCTGGCCGAGGTTGCGGGGGAAGCCGTCGAGCAGGAAGCCGTTGCCGGCGTCCTCCTGGAGCATCCGGTCCTTGGCCATCCCGATGGTGACCTCATCCGGCACCAGGCGACCCGCGTCCATGTAGCTCTTGGCCTCGAGCCCCAGCGGGGTGCCCTGGCCGATGTTCGCGCGGAACAGGTCGCCGGTGGAGATGTGGGGGATGGACAGGGTCTTGGCGAGCAGGTGCGCCTGAGTACCCTTCCCGGCCCCGGGAGGACCAACGAGGACGATACGCATCAGCGGAGGAACCCTTCGTAATTGCGCTGCTGGAGCTGGCTCTCGATCTGCTTCACAGTTTCGAGTCCGACGCCGACGACGATGAGCACGCTGGTGCCGCCGAACGGGAAGTTGGTCTGCTGTCCGAAGGCGACGAGGGCGATCATCGGGATCAACGCGATCATGCCCAGGTAGAGCGAACCCGGCCACGTGATGCGGGTGAGCACGTAGTTCAGGTACTCGGCCGTGGGCCGGCCGGCCCGGATGCCCGGGATGAAGCCACCATACTTCTTCATATTGTCGGCAACTTCTTCGGGGTTGAAGGAGATGGCGACGTAGAAGAAGGCGAAGAACACGATCAGCAGGAAGTAGGTGGCCATGTAGATCGGGTGGTCACCCTTGATGAAGTTCCGACTGATCCAGAGCGCCCAGCCCGCCTGGCTGTTGGTCAGCTGGACCACCAGGGCGGGGATGTACAGCAGCGACGAGGCGAAGATGACCGGGATGACACCGGCCTGGTTCACCTTGAGCGGGATGTAGGTCGAGGTACCGCCGAACGCCCGGCGGCCGATCATGCGCTTCGCGTACTGGACCGGGATCCGGCGTTGGGCCTGCTCGACGAAGATGACCAGCATCACAACGATGACGCCGACCGCGACCACGGAGAGGAACTCGACCCAGCCGCCGCCGATGGTGCCCGACTGCTTGATGGCCCACATCGAGGACGGGAACTGGGCGGCGATCGAGGTGAAGATCAGCAGCGACATGCCGTTGCCGATACCGCGGTCGGTGATCAGCTCACCCAGCCACATGATGACCGTGGTGCCGGCCGTCATCGTGATGACCATGACGGCGATCCGGAACACCCCGGTGTCCGGGACGACCTGATTCGCCACCGGGCAGCCGGAGAACAGCGCGCCGCTGGAGGCCGTGGCCACGATGCCGGTGCCCTGGAGCACCGCGAGCGCGATGGTCAGGTACCGGGTGTACTGGGTGATCTTCGTCTGGCCGGCCTGCCCCTCCTTCTTCAGCGACTCCAGTCGCGGGATCACGACCGTGAGGAGCTGGAGGATGATGCTCGCCGTGATGTACGGCATGATGCCGAGCGCGAAGATCGTCAGCTGAAGGAGCGCGCCACCACTGAACAGGTTGACGAGCCCGAACAGGCCGTTCTTCTTGTTGGCACTCACACAGGCGTTGACCGCCTCGAAGTTCACGCCCGGAATCGGGATGTGCGAGCCCAGCCGGAACAGCACCATGATGCCCAGCGTGAACAGCAGCTTCTTGCGCAGGTCGGGCGTCTGGAACGCCCGCGCGAACGCACTGAGCACGGTGCCTCCTGCGCCTCCCGCGCGTCGTCGGCGGGAGGGTCGGTCCTGAATGGGGAGTTTGGCGGTACGGGCTCCCGTACAGACGGCACAGGCGAGCCTACGCGCAGCCTACAAGGGAACTCCACGGACTCTAACAGTGCGCGGCCACTCGAAAGAAGCGCGTACCGTCCCTCCCCCACTCACGGGGGTACGGGATGCCCGGGTTTGCCACACAAAAGAACGACGGCCCGGGCGCCTGATTCCGGCCGTCGGACAAAAGGCGCGGTAAAAGCACGAGCCCCGCACCTCCCGAAGGAGGTGCGGGGCTCGAAGCCGGTTTTCGGCGGGTTCAGCGGGCTCAGACGAGCTCGGTGACCGTACCGCCGGCGGCCTTGATCTTCTCGGCGGCGGAGCCGGAGACGGCGTCGACCGTCACCTGCAGCGCAACCGAGACCTCGCCGGTGCCGAGCACCTTGACGAGGGAGTTCTTGCGAACCGCGCCCTTGGCGACCAGGTCCTCGACCGTGACCGCGCCACCCTGCGGGTAGAGCTCGGCCAGCTTGTCGAGGTTGACGACCTGGAACGTGATCTTGAACGGGTTCTTGAAGCCCTTCAGCTTCGGCAGACGCATGTGGAGCGGCATCTGGCCACCCTCGAAGCGCTGCGGAACCTGGTAGCGGGCCTTGGTGCCCTTGGTACCACGACCGGCAGTCTTACCCTTGGAGGCCTCACCACGACCCACACGGATCTTGTCGGTCTTGGCACCCGGGGCGGGACGCAGGTTGTGGATCTTGATCGGGTTCTCGCCCATGATCAGTCCACCTCCTCAACCGTCACCAGGTGACGGACCGTCTGGGCCATCCCGCGGATCTCGGGACGGTCCTCCTTCACCACGACGTCGTGCATGCGCTTGAGACCAAGCGAACGCAGGGTGTCACGGTGGTTCTGCTTGCTGCCGATGTACGACTTGGTCTGCGTGATCTTGAGGCGAGCCATCAGGCGCTCACCCCAGCAGCACGCGCCCGCAGCAGAGCGGCGGGGGCCACGTCCTCCAGCGGCAGACCACGACGGGCGGCGATCTCCTCGGGGCGCACGAGGCCCTTCAGAGCGGCCACCGTGGCGTGCACGATGTTGATCGCGTTGTCCGAGCCGAGCGACTTCGACAGGATGTCGTGAATGCCGGCGCACTCCAGGACGGCGCGCACCGGACCACCGGCGATAACACCGGTACCGGGGGCGGCGGGCTTCAGCAGCACGACGCCGGCGGCCTTCTCACCCTGGATCGGGTGCGGGATGGTGCCCTGGATACGGGGGACCTTGAAGAAGTTCTTCTTGGCCTCCTCAACACCCTTGGCGATGGCGGCCGGAACCTCCTTCGCCTTCCCGTAACCGACACCCACGGTGCCGTCACCATCGCCCACCACGACCAGCGCGGTGAAGGAGAAGCGACGACCACCCTTGACAACCTTGGCGACACGGTTGATCGCGACAACGCGCTCGACGTAAGCGGTCTTCTCGACGGCGGGGGCGTTGCCCCGGTCGTCACGCTTACGGTCGCGCCGCTCGCCACCGGTGCCGCCGCCGGCGCCGCTACCGCGGCGCTGGGGTCCAGCCATTGGAATTACCTCTCTCGATTACGTCCGCCGACAGAGTCGACGAGCGGCTTAGAAGTCGAGCCCGGCCTCGCGGGCCGCGTCCGCCAGGGCGGCGATGCGGCCGGCGTACCGGTTGCCCGCGCGGTCGAAGACGACCGACTCGATGCCGGCGGCCTTGGCGCGCTCGGCGACCAGGCTCCCGACCTTCTTGGCCAGCTCGGTCTTGTCGCCCTCGGCGCCCTTGATGGACACGTCGAGGGTGGACGCCGACGCCAGGGTGTGACCCTTGGCGTCGTCGATGACCTGGGCGACCATGTGGCGGTTCGAGCGCGTCACAACGAGGCGCGGACGCACCTCGGTGCCGACGACGCGCTTGCGAACGCGAATCGCGCGACGCTTGCGAGCGGCGGCCTTGTAGGCGTTGCCCTTGCCGATCTTGACAGAGACACTCATCGCTTACTTACCACTCTTTCCGACCTTGCGGCGGATGACCTCGCCCGCGTACTTGACACCCTTGGCCTTGTACGGGTCGGGCTTGCGCAGCTTGCGGATCTTCGCGGCGACCTCGCCGACCTTCTGCTTGTCGATGCCGTCCACGTGGAACTTGGTGGGCGACTCGACGACGAAGGAGATGCCCTCCGGCGCAGTGATCAGGATCGGGTGGCTGTAACCGAGCGCGAACTCCATGTCGGAGCCCTTCGCGGTCACACGGTAACCAACACCGCTGATCTCCAGCGACTTGCGGTAGCCCGCGGTCACGCCGGTGATCATGTTCGCCACCAGCGTGCGGGTCAGGCCGTGCAGGGCCTTCGACTGACGCTCGTCGTTGGGGCGGGTGACAGCCAGAGTGCCGTCCTCGCCCTTGCCGATCTCGATCGGCGCGGCGACAACGTGGGTGAGGGAGCCCTTCGGGCCCTTCACCGAGACCGCCTGGCCATCGATGGTGACGTCCACGCCGGCGGGAACCGAGATGGGCAGCCGTCCAATGCGAGACATTGCTGTACCTCCGTTTCCCGAATTACCAGACGTAGGCGAGAACTTCTCCGCCTACGCCCTTCTTGGCAGCCTGCTTGTCGGTGAGGAGACCGGAGGACGTGGAGATGATCGCCACGCCCAGGCCGCCGAGCACCTTCGGCAGGTTGGTGGACTTTGCGTAGACCCGCAGGCCCGGCTTGCTGATCCGCTTGATGCCAGCGATCGAGCGCTCACGGTTGGGGCCGAACTTGAGCTCGATGGTCAGCTTCTTGCCGACCTCGCCCTCAACCGGCTCCTCAACCTTGTAGGAGGAGATGTACCCCTCCTGCTGCAGGATCTGGGCGACGTGCGCCTTGATCTTGCTGGCCGGCATCGCCACGGTGTCGTGGTACGCCGAGTTCGCGTTACGCAGACGCGTGAGCATGTCTGCGATGGGGTCGGTCATGGTCATGATGGCCTCAGGCCTCTCTCGCCGTGGTTTCTCCGCGCCAGGTCCCCCCGGGGCACTCCGAGGAGTGCGTCGGGGGCACAGACGCAGGGGACCTGCGGCGTCGTAAGACTGGGTGCGAGCCCTCCGAAGAGGGTCGACGACGGCTATGGAGCCGTCGCGACAGGGGGCCCGACCCCACTACCCTACGGGATTCCGTACGCAGCCCCAAAAAAGGGGCACCGTGGGATCGGGCACACCTGCTTCGCTATGGCGTTACCGCGAGGTCCTGGACTACCAGGAGCTCTTGGTCACGCCCGGCAGCTCGCCGCGGTGCGCCATCTCACGGAGGCACACACGGCACAGGCCGAACTTGCGGTACACCGAGTGCGGACGGCCGCAGCGCTGGCACCGGGTGTAGGCCCGGACGCCGAACTTCGGCTTCCGCTCGGCCTTCGCGATGAGGGACTTCTTCGCCATTGGCTCACGCCTCCTTGAACGGGAAGCCCAGAGCGCGCAGGAGCGCCCGGCCCTCGTCGTCGGTCTGAGCGGTGGTCACGACGGTGATGTCCATACCGCGCTGACGGTCGACCTTGTCCTGGTCGATCTCGTGGAACATAACCTGCTCGGTCAGACCGAAGGTGTAGTTGCCACGGCCGTCGAACTGCTTCGGGGAGAGACCACGGAAGTCACGGATACGCGGCAGGGCCAGCGACACCAGACGGTCCAGGAACTCCCACATGCGGTCACCACGGAGGGTGACGTGGGTGCCGATCGGCTGGCCCTCGCGCAGCTTGAACTGCGCGATGGACTTGCGGGCCTTGGTCACGGCCGGCTTCTGACCGGTGATCGCGGTCAGGTCGCGGATCGCGCCCTCGATCAGCTTGCTGTCACGGGCGGCCTCGCCGACACCCATGTTGACGACGACCTTGACCAGGCCGGGCGTCAGCATGACGTTCTCGTACGAGAACTGCTCCTGCAGCTGACCCTTGATCTCGGAGTTGTAACGCTCCTTGAGGCGGGGGGTCACCTTCTCAACAGACGTCTCAGACATCAGATGTCCTCACCGGTTCGCTTGGCAACGCGGATCTTGTTGCCCTCGTCGTCGAAGCGGTAACCAACGCGGGTGACGACCTTCTTGCCGTCCTTCTCCACGACCAGCTGGACGTTGGAGACGTGGACGGGAGCCTCGACGGTGACAATGCCACCCTGGGTGCCCGGACCCGGCTTGGTGTGCTTCTTGACCCGGTTCACACCCTCGACCAGGACCTTGTTCTCAGCCGGCATGGCCTGAATGACCTTGCCCTGCTTGCCCTTGTCCTTGCCGGTGATGACCTGAACCAGGTCACCCTTCTTGATCTTCATGCTGTTCGCCATGAGTTAGAGCACCTCCGGCGCAAGCGAGATGATCTTCATGAACTTCTTGTCACGCAGCTCGCGGCCCACCGGGCCGAAGATGCGGGTGCCACGGGGGTCACCATCGGTGTTCTTCAGAACGACCGCGGCGTTCTCGTCGAAGCGGATGTACGAGCCATCCGGACGACGACGCGACTTCACGGTACGGACGACGACGCACTTGACGACGTCACCCTTCTTCACCGAACCGCCGGGGATCGCGTCCTTGACGGTCGCGACGATGACGTCCCCGATACCGGCGTAGCGGCGACCGGAACCACCGAGAACGCGGATGCAAAGGATTTCCTTCGCGCCCGTGTTGTCGGCGACACGCAGTCGCGACTCCTGCTGGATCACAGCTTTCTCCTGATCGTCAACGAGAGCTGACGGGCCGGCCGCTGCTCACACCGGCGCCCGCAAGGGACCCGGTGCACATACGGCCGTACCGCATCAACTTCGTTACTTGGCCTTCTCGAGGATCTCGACGACGCGCCAGCGCTTCGTCGCGGACAGCGGGCGGGTCTCCGCGAGGAGGACCCGGTCGCCGATGCCGCAGGCGTTCGCCTCGTCGTGCGCCTTCAGCTTGTTCGTACGGCGGATGACCTTGCCGTACAGAGCGTGCTTGACGCGGTCCTCGACGGCGACGACGACGGTCTTGTCCATCTTGTCGCTGACGACGAGACCCTCACGGGTCTTGCGGAAACCGCGCGTCTCGTTGGTGTTCTCAGTCATCAGGCGTTCTCCACCGTCTCGATGCCCAGCTCGCGCTCGCGCATCAGGGTGTAGATCCGCGCGATGTCCTTACGGACGAGCTTGAGCCGTCCGTGGTTGTCGAGCTGCCCGGTCGCCGCCTGGAAGCGGAGGTTGAACAGCTCCTCCTTGGCCTCACGGAGCTTGGCAACGAGACCCTCGTTGTCCAGCTCGCGGAGGTCAGCAGCCTTGGTGCCGGCCGACATCAGCTCTCACCTGCCTCGCGCCGGATGATCCGGCACTTCATCGGGAGCTTGTGAGCTGCGCGGGTCAGCGCCTCACGAGCCACCTTCTCGTTGGGGTACGACAGCTCGAACATGACCCGACCCGGGTGCACGTTCGCGATCCACCACTCGGGCGAACCCTTACCGGAACCCATGCGGGTCTCGGCCGGCTTCTTGGTGAGCGGACGGTCCGGGTAGATGTTGATCCAGACCTTGCCGCCACGCTTGATGTGACGGGTGACGGCGATACGAGCGGACTCGATCTGCCGGTTCGTCACGTAGGCCGGGGTGACGGCCTGGATGCCGTACTCGCCGAACGCGAGCTCGGTGCCACCCTTGGCAGCGCCACGGCGCTTCGGGTGGTGCTGCTTGCGGTGCTTGACCCTACGGGGGATCAGCATTGGGTCAGGCCTCCGTTCCGGTGTTCTCGGCAGCCGGAGCCTCGACGGCCGCGGCCGCGGGGGCCTCGGCAGCGGCGGGACGACGGCCGCGGCCACCGCGCTCGCCACCACGGCGCTCGCCACCGCGGGCGGGACGACCACCCTCGGGACGGGCCGGGCGGTTGCCCGAGCGGGCAGCGGCGTTCTCAGCGCGGACCTCGGCGATGTTCTTGACGTCGCCCTTGTAGATCCAGACCTTCACGCCGATGCGGCCGAAGGTGGTCTTGGCCTCGAAGAAGCCGTAGTCGACGTTCGCGCGCAGGGTGTGCAGCGGCACACGGCCCTCGCGGTAGAACTCCGAACGGCTCATCTCGGCGCCGCCGAGACGACCGGAGCACTGGACCTTGATGCCCTTGGCGCCGGACTTCATGGTGCCCTGCATCGACTTGCGCATGGCACGACGGAAGGAGACGCGGGAGGACAGCTGCTCCGCGACGCCCTGAGCCACGAGCTGGGCGTCCAGCTCGGGGTTCTTGACCTCGAGGATGTTCAGCTGGACCTGCTTGCCGGTCAGCTTCTCGAGGTCGCCGCGGATGCGGTCGGCCTCGGTGCCACGACGCCCGATGACGATGCCGGGACGGGCGGTGTGGATGTCGACGCGGACGCGGTCGCGGGTGCGCTCGATCTCGACCTTGGAGATGCCGGCGCGCTCCATGCCCTTCGTCATCATGCGACGAATGGCAACGTCTTCCTTGACGTAGTCCTTGTACAGCTTGTCGGCGTACCAGCGGGACTTGAAGTCCGTGCTGATGCCGAGGCGGAACCCGTGCGGGTTAACCTTCTGGCCCATTACCGGGTCCCTTCCTTGCTGCTGACGACCACGGTGATGTGGCTGGTCCGCTTGCGGATCCGGTAGGCACGACCCTGCGCACGCGGACGGAACCGCTTCAGGGTCGGACCCTCGTCAACGTACGCCTCGCTGATGACGAGGTCGTCCACGTTGGAGTGGTTGTAGTTGTGCGCGGCGTTGGCAATGGCGCTGTCGAGCACCTTGCCGACCGGCACGGTGGCGGCCTGCGGAGCGAAACGCAGGACGGCCTGGGCCTCCGTGGCCGGAAGGCCACGGATGAGGTCCACCACGCGGCGGGCCTTCATGGGCGTGACGCGGATGTACCGCGCCTGGGCCCTGGCTTCCATGGTTGTCCCCTTGCTGGTGTAAGTCATTGAGTCGGTAATCTCGCTGGCGACTAGCGACGCTTCGACTTGCGGTCGTCCTTGACGTGACCGCGGAAGGTACGCGTCGGCGCGAACTCGCCGAGCTTGTGGCCGACCATCGACTCGGTGACGAACACCGGGACGTGCTTACGGCCATCGTGCACCGCGATCGTGTGGCCGAGCATGGCCGGGAAGATCACGGAGCGACGGGACCAGGTCTTGATGACGTTCTGGGTACCCGCCTCGTTCTGCGCGTCCACCTTCTTGAGAAGGTGGCCGTCGATGAAGGGGCCCTTCTTGAGACTGCGCGGCATCTGACCTGCTCCTAGCGCTTCTTGTTGGTCTTGCGGCGGCGCACGATGAGAGCGTCCGACGCCTTCTTCGGGCGACGGGTACGACCCTCCTTCTGGCCCCACGGCGAGACCGGGTGGCGGCCACCAGAGGTCTTACCCTCACCACCACCGTGCGGGTGGTCGATCGGGTTCATGGCGACACCACGCACGGTCGGGCGAACGCCCTTCCAGCGCATACGGCCGGCCTTGCCCCAGTTGATGTTCGACTGCTCGGCGTTGCCGACCTCGCCGACGGTGGCGCGGCAACGCGCGTCCACCAGGCGGATCTCGCCGGAGGGCATGCGCAGGTGCGCCATCTTGCCCTCACGCGCCAGCAGCTGGATGCCGGAACCGGCGGAGCGGGCCATCTTGGCACCGCCACCGGGACGCAGCTCCACCGCGTGGATGGTGGTACCGACCGGGATGTTGCGGAGCGGCAGGTTGTTGCCCGGCTTGATGTCGGCGCCAGGGCCGTTCTCAATCCGGTCACCCTGCGTGATGCCACGCGGGGCGATGATGTAGCGCTTCTCGCCGTCCGCGTAGTGCAGGAGCGCGATGCGCGCGGTGCGGTTCGGGTCGTACTCGATGTGCGCGACCTTGGCCGGCACGCCGTCCTTGTCGTGACGACGGAAGTCGATCACGCGGTAGGCGCGCTTGTGACCGCCACCCTGGTGGCGAACGGTGATCCGACCGGCGTTGTTACGGCCGCCCTTGCTGTGCAGGGGGCGAACCAGCGACTTCTCCGGGGTGGACCGCGTGATCTCTACGAAGTCGGCCACGCTGGAGCCGCGACGGCCCGGCGTAGTCGGCTTGTACTTGCGGATGCCCATTTGGCTCTCTCGTCCTCGTCCTTATCGACGATCACGATCTCCGTTAGGAGACCGGACCACCGAAGATGTCGATGCGGTTGCCCTCGGCCAGCGTCACGATGGCGCGCTTGGTGTCCTTGCGCTTGCCAAAGCCCGTCTTGGAGCGCTTGCGCTTGCCCTGACGGTTGATCGTGTTGACAGCCTCGACCTTGACCGAGAAGACCGCCTCGACGGCCTGCTTGATCTGGGTCTTGTTGGCGCCCGGCGACACGATGAACGTGTACTTGTTCTCGTCGAGAAGGCTGTAGCTCTTCTCGGAGATGACCGGCTTCACCAGGACGTCACGGGGGTCCGTGAACGTCTTGCTCGTGATCTCTGCAGCCATCAGGCGGCGCTCCCTTCGAGCTCGCCCTCAGCAGCCACGGCCTTGGCGGACGCGGCCGGACCGGCCACGAAACGCTCGAAGGCGGCCTGGGTGAAGACCACATCGTCGGAGACGAGCACGTCGTAGGTGTTCAGCTGACCGGCGTCCAGGATGTGCACGTTCGGCAGGTTGCGAGCGGACTTGAGGCCCAGCTCGTCCGAGCGCTCGACGACCAGGAGGACGTTCTTGCGGTCGGTGATCTTGCCGAACAGCCCCTTGGCGGCCTTGGTCGACGGCGCCTCGGTCGCGGTCACGTCGGTGATGACGTGAATGCGGTTGTGGCGGGCCCGGTCGGTGAGCGCACCGCGCAGGGCGGCGGCGATCATCTTCTTCGGGGTCCGCTGCGAGTAGTCGCGCGGCACGGGACCGTGCACGACGCCACCGCCGGCGAACTGCGGCGCACGGGTCGAGCCCTGACGGGCGCGGCCGGTGCCCTTCTGGCGGTACGGCTTCTTGCCGCCACCGCGGACCTCGGCGCGAGTCTTGGTCTTGTGGGTGCCCTGACGGGCCGCAGCGAGCTGCGCCACGACGACCTGGTGCATCAGCGGAACGCTGACCTTCGCGTCGAAGATCTCGGCCGGCAGCTCGAGGCTGCCGGTCTTGTCACCCGAGGGCGACAGGATGTCAATGGTGCTCATATCCTCACAGCCCCTTCGCCGCGGTGCGGACGAGGATGAGGCCGCCGTTCGGGCCCGGGATTGCGCCCTTGATCAGGAGCAGCCCCTTCTCCGCGTCAACGGCATGGATGGTCAGGTTCTGGGTGGTCACACGCTCGTGGCCCATCCGGCCGGCCATCTTCATGCCCTTGAACACGCGACCCGGGGTGGCGCAGCCACCGATCGAGCCGGGCGAGCGGTGCTTGCGCTGCACACCGTGACCGGCGCCGAGGCCCCGGAAGTTGTGGCGCTTCATGACACCGGCGAAGCCCTTGCCCTTGGAGGTGCCGGTCACGTCGACCTTGACACCCGCCTCGAACAGCTCGGCGGTGATCTCCTGGCCCAGGGTGTACTCGGACGCGTCCGAGGTCCGGAGCTCGACCAGGTGGCGACGCGGGGTGACACCGGCCTTGGCGAAGTGACCCGCGAGGGGCCTGTTCACCTTGCGGGGGTCGATCTCGCCGAAGCCGATCTGGACGGCGTCGTAGCCGGCCGGGCTGTCAGCGGTGTGGACCTGGGTCACGACATTGGGCCCAGCCTTGACGACGGTCACCGGGACGACCCGGTTGTTCTCGTCCCAGACCTGGGTCATGCCGAGCTTCTCGCCCAGGATGCCCTTAATCTGCTTTGCCATCTTCGGTGCGCCTCTCAGAGCTTGATCTCGATGTCGACGCCCGCCGGCAGGTCGAGACGCATGAGCGAGTCAACCGTCTTCGGCGTGGGGTCGAGGATGTCGATCAGACGCTTGTGAGTACGCATCTCGAAGTGCTCGCGCGAGTCCTTGTACTTGTGCGGCGAGCGGATGACGCAGTACACGTTCTTCTCAGTGGGCAGCGGCACCGGGCCCGCGACCTGCGCACCAGTACGGATCACCGTCTCGACGATCTTCTTCGCCGAGGAGTCGATGACCTCGTGGTCGTAGGCCTTGAGCCGGATGCGGATCTTCTGTCCCGCCATGGCTACTCAGTAGTCCTTCTGTCAAGTTGCCGCGCGACCCCCCTCCGACCCCCGCGCTCGGGCGTGTCGCACTCGCGCTTGCAAAAAACCGGCGAAATACTTCGTCGGTTTCAAACTTTCGGGGTGGGGGTGGCCGGATCGAGGCCCCGCTCACGCTTCCCGGAAGATTCCCGTACTTTCGCCCCGCAGCTGCCGTGGCGTAGAACTCACGCTTGACGGCCATCACGGGAACGACGAGTACATGGGACTCGCTTCCGGTCCTCCCGGCGGGAGGCGCGCAGCATCGGCACTCAACCGAGCAACTTGGACATACTGCCACATGGAGCAGCCGAAATGCCAATCGGGGCCGGTGAGGCGTACCTCACCGACCCCGATCGGGTGACCGTGCTCAGCCCTTGCGCCAGAGCACCCAGCCGCGGTCCATGTTGTACTTCGCGACGTGCCAGCCCGGCAGCGGCTTCTGCCAACTGGACTCCGGCGTGGCGCCCTTGTCCTTGGAGACCGTCAGCAGCATCGCGTTGGCCTGCTCCGGCGGGGTGTTGCCGTACTTCACGTTGTCGGTCCAGACCCGGCCCCAGTAGACCTCGAAGGCCAGCGACATCCGGGTGCCCCAGTCGAGGTCCCAGTCCAGGATCACGTTGTCGCCCTTGCCCAGGCCGGCCTCCTTGGCCAGGCCGACGGACTCGTACTGGCGGAACTTGGAGTGCGACTCGGCGATGTTGTTGGTGACGGTGACCGTCGCGTAGGCGGCGAAGACCGCCAGGCAGCCCACCACGGCCGCGACGATCCGGCGACCGCCGGCCACCCGCAGCAGCAGACAGGCCGCGAGCACCGCCAGCGCACCGAAGGTCGTACGGCCCATGTGCAGGCCGTCGTAGGTCGACGAGAGGAACTGCGCGTCCGGCACGGTCCACGGTATGACCCAGGCGTTGAGCTTGGAGCCCGCGTACTCGGTGACCGACAGTCCGGTGATCCCGACGACCACCACGCCGGCCAGGGCCAGCCGCAGCAGCGAGCGCCGGCCGGCCCGGAACAGCGGGGCCAGGCCGACCACCATGAACACCGGCACCAGCACGGCGCAGTACCGGGCGTACACCCAGTTGTCGATGCGCTCGTTGTCCGCGAGGCCCGCGGCGGAGGCCAGCGCGGTGCCGCACAGCATGGCGACCATGCAGAAGGCCACCACCCGCTCGGCCACCGAGAACCGGCGGTGGAACACGGCCACCGTGCACAGCACGAAGGCGACCGCCCCCAGGCCGTAGGAGGAGGTGAAGAAGTACCACAGCTCGCCGAGGCTGCGGACGATGATCGTGCCGGTGTACTTGCCGTCCTCCAGGTTCTCGAAGACCTTGTTGCCGACACCGGCCCCGGGCACGTCCTTGAACTGGCTGGTGACGAAGCCGTCCAGCAGCTTGGCACCCAGGTAGGACACCCCGAGCGCGCCGATCCCGGCCAGCGAGGTGAGCCGCGGCGCCCAGCCGAAGACCAGCACCACGACCAGGACCAGCGCCGTCAGCGCCACGACCACGCCACCGCGGTCATGGGTGGCCATCGAGTAGCCGGCGGCCAGGCTCATCGCCACCGCCTGGAGCGCGCGGCGGCGCGGCGAGCCGGGCGAGAGCCAGCCGTGCATCCCGATCACCCAGATCAGCAGGAGCACCGGGAGGACGGTGTCCGTCATGACGAACTGGGAGTAGAAGATCACCGGCGGCACCAGCGCGACCGCGGTGCCCGCCACGAACGCGTGCGGCCGGGACAGGCCCAGCCGGCGCGCCGCCACGAAGGCCAGCGGGAAGACCAGCGCGTTGAGCACCGCGTTGATCACCATGATCAGGTGGTACGCGGTGGCCGGGTTGTCGGCTATCCGCAGGGCCGGCGAGATCAGCAGCGAGTAGCCGCCGGGGATGATCACGCCGGTCGGCATCTCGGTGGTCGGCCGGCCCGCCAGCACCCGCGCGATCGCGAGGTAGCCGTCCTCGTCCGCGTGCACCGAGGGGTAGTAGTTGTGGATCGACAGCACCAGCCGGAACGCCGTCTGCCCGAGGTAGCCGAGCAGCAGGGCGACCGGCCAGAACCAGCGGTGGGTGGCGAGGGCCCCCAGCCGGACCGCGAGGGCCGAGGGCGTCGTCCCCTCGGCGGCCCCGGTCGCGTTCCCCTCGCCACCCTCCCGTGGCGCCCGCTCGTCGGCCTCGTGGGCGGAATCGATCAACGGCTGCACCGGGGCACTTCCCTTGTTGTTGGAACCAGCACTTGTCATGTCCTGCTTGCGGATGCGCCGTGCGTCACCCGCACGCACCCCCACTCCTTGGATCGCTCACGAAGTCTGCCACGCGGTCGGATTGTGGAGCCAGTGTGATCGTTCGGTGCACGACGCGCGGCCGCGGCCCCGTTCCGGGCCGGGTCAGCTGCTGCGGACGGCGCGGCCCACCATGGCGCCGGCATGGGTGAAGTCGCCCGCGCCGAGGCGTCCGGCGGCGACCATCAGGGCGTGCAGCCGGGACGAGAGGTGCAGGTCCGCCGAGCGGGCCGCGGCGTTCCAGCCCTTGGCCCGCAGCTCCTTGGCGATCAGCCCGTAGTACTTCAGCTCCTCGTCGAAGCGCTTGCCGTCCTTGACCCGGTTCGAGGAGTCGCTGGCCTGGTGACGGCGGTAGCGGAACACCTCGCGCTCGTCGACCAGCAGGTTGCCGCCCTCCATCAGCATGTCGACCATGAACGCCAGGTCGTGGACGGCGTCGATGTCCGGACGGTACGGGATCTTCGAGAGCGCGGACTGGCGGTAGAGCAGCGACGGGGTGTACAGCCAGTTACCGGACAGCAGGCTCTTCACCGCGTCCTCGCCGCTGATCAGGCCGGCCTTGCGGGCCGGGGCGGCGATCCGGCGCTTGACCTTGTCGCCGATGCCGAGCCCCGGCACCAGGACGCCGTCGCTGTCCATCACCTTCACACCCGGCTGGACCGCGATCGCGTTCGGGTCGGCCTTCATCCGCTCCAGGACGACGTCCAGGTAGTCCGGCTCCAGCAGGTCGTCGGCACCCATCATCGAGACGAACTCGCGCTCGGCCAGGGTGGACGCCTTGTAGGTGTTGCCGTTGGGGCCGAGCCGCTCCTCGTTGCGGACGTAGCGGATCCGGTCGTCGCCCAGGCCCTCGATGTACTCCAGCGCCCGGTTGCCCGGGTACTGGTCGTCCACCACGGTCAGCCGCCAGTCCTGCTGGTGCTGGGCCCGGATGCTGTCGATGGTGGCGAACAGGTACTCCGGGTCGCCGTAGTACGGAATGACGAAATCGACGCTCATGACGGCGCCGCACCTCCTGGTCCTGGGTCACGCTTCGGTGCCGCCCGGCCGCGGCCGCCGGGCGAGCCAAGTCAACCAGCTTTTCCGGACGACCGTGTCGGCCGGGGTCGGCTGTGGTCGAGGGCCGGCACCCGCCCGGGGTGCCGGCCCTCGACCGGTGGTACCGCGCCGTCGTGGCCGCTCTCGATCAGTGCTCGGAGCCGACCGGGGCGTTGAGGCGGTCGCTGTTGTGCCGGACACCCTCGGTGATGGCCACGGTGCGGGCCAGGTCGGTGATCTTCTTCTCCAGCGAGCGGAAGCGCAGGTAGGTGTTGAGGGTCAGGAAGCCCATGGCGATGACCATCAGGTAGAGCACCAGGTCGGTGCCGCGGCCGACGCCCAGCGCGGTGGCCAGCTTGGTCACGCCGCTCGGCCACAGGATCGCGACCACGTTGACGATCACGAAGAGCGTGAAGGCGATGCGCTTCCACGCCCGGGTGTTCGCCTTGTCCCAGCGCCAGACGAAGACGAGCGCCATGGCCACCGCGGCCACGACCAGGATGAGCTGGATCCAGAGGTGGTTCATCGGCCGTTACGCTCCCGCAGCGAGATGTCAAAGAGGATGTTCACGCCGTTGATCAGGGACTGGCCCTTGGCGCGCGAGTAGTCGGTGTAGAGGATGTCCACCGGCAGCTCGGCGACCCGCAGGTCCGAGCCGGCGAGGAAGGAGACGATCTCCGACGCGTGCGCCATGCCGTTCATGGTGATCTTGATCCGGCTGGCGGCCTCGCGGTTCATCACCCGCAGACCGTTGTGCGCGTCCGTGAGCTTGAGCTTGCGGGCGGTCGGGCTGACCGCGGCGGCGGTGCGGAGCACCACCCGCTTGATCCACGGCACCTGGCCGGTCTGCTCGATGAAGCGGGAGCCGAGCACGATGTCGGCCTCGCCCCCGCGCAGCAGCGCCACCATCTTCTCGACGTCCGCGGTCTGGTGCTGGCCGTCCGCGTCGAAGGTCGCGAAGTACTCGGCGCCCTCCTGGGCGAGCGCGTACTTGAGACCGGTCTGGAGCGCGGCGCCCTGCCCCAGGTTGACCGGGTGCCGCACCAGGTGGGCGCCGGTCGTCATGACGTGCTCGGCCGTGTCGTCGGTGCAGCCGTCGTCGATCACCACGATGTTCGGGAAGGTCTTGCGTGCCCCCTCCACGACGTCGGCGATCACCTGGCCTTCGTTGTAGGCCGGGATCACCAGCCAGACGTTGTCATACTCGGACACAGGTGCTCCATGCTTGGCGAACGGCACGGCGGCCCGTGCCTCGGGTCTGTCTATGGGTGATGGTCATGGCGTCGGCCCCGCACCTCAGGACGTCCGCAGCGGCTCTGCTGCGGGCCGGTCGGTCGGGACGGCGGGGCGGGACGGGAACGCGCGGTAGAGCGACCACAGCATCAGGACCGCGCTGACCAGCGAGCCGGCCAGGTAGGCGAGCTCCGCGCGGAGGCCGATGTCACCCGGAGCGAGCGCGACAGCCACCAATGCTACGGAACCCGCGGTCCAACCGACCAGCTGGCGGCGGTGCTGGGCACTGGACATCAGCGCCTGACCGAAGACCGTCGCGAGGACGTAGCAGAGCGTTCCGAACACCAGCCAGAGGAAGTCCAGCGGCCCGAGCACGTCCTTGGCGTTGAAGAGCAGCGGGTTGAGCTTGGCACCGAGCACGATGACCGGCAGGCCACCGCCGATGCACATCGCGGCGACGATCGCCGTGGTGCGGGTCAGCACCTTGCGGAACTCGGCGTGGTTCCCGGCCGCGGCGGCGCCGGAGAGCGCGGAGACCATCGAGGCCTGCAGGGCGCTGTAGGCGAACAGCGGCGCCCGGGCCATCACGACGGCCTGGCCGATCGCGAAGACCAGCGCGTCGGAGGCCTCGGAGTGCTTCGGCGCGAGCAGGCGCACGCAGACCACGGTCGCGTTGACCACCAGCTGGCTGAGCATCACCGAGGCGATCAGCAGGCCGAGGCCGCTGGTCAGCTGCTTCCAGGACACCTCCGGCCCCGGGGTGCGGTCGGCCAGGGTGTCACGCAGGCCGATCAGCGAGGCGGCCAGCGGGGAGACGAAGAGGATCAGACCGAAGACCACCGCCGAGTGCAGGCCGCACGCCGCCGCCAGCGCGGCCAGCCCGATCCGCAGCCCGCCGTCGACGGCCAGCTGGGTACCGTACGGGCCGAACAGCCCGAGGCCGGCCAGCGCGCCGCGGGCCACCGAGCTCACCGCGAGGCCCGCCAGACCGCCGGCCAGTGCGATCACCAGGTTGCGGTCACCGCTGAACAGCTGGTCGGCGATCGGCCGGGAGGCGACCGCCAGCAGCGCGCAGACCGCGACCAGGAGCCCCATGGCGAGCAGCAGCATCCGCCGCACCGCGGGCAACGCGCCGTGTCCGGCCACCTTGCGGGCGGCCACCAGCCGGGTCAGCTCCAGCTCGACCGGCTGGAAGAGTCCCCACCCCACGGACATCACGATGGTCCAGAGCATCGTCACCCTGGCCGCGCCGACGGTGCTCAGGCTGTAGCCCACGAGCGCCATGTAGACGTACGCCGAGGCCCCGAGCACGACCGTGCCACCGACCACGAGCCGCGCCCCCGGGGGAAGCACCCCAAGCAGCTTGGCGATCGGGTTCTTCATCACATGACCACCGAATTCACCGGCCGGCCGTGCCAGGCACCTCCGCACGAGGCCGGCCATGCCGTGCGATTGCTGTGAATAGTAGCGGGTAGGGGTGAATGCTCCGTGCGCACTCCCGTTCCCCCGGACGTCATCTCAGACGGTCCCGGGGAAGGTACGGCCCCACGGCTGGGTCCACAGGATCCCCGGATCGCTCAGCACGTTGACCGTCAGGCCGTGCTCGGCCAGATCCCGCTTGATCCGGTCCCCCACGGAACGGTCCGCGGTCAGGATGGTCGGCGTCGGGTGCGGCGCGGGGAGCTTCTCGATGGCCCCCTTCAGCCGGCCGAAGGAGCGCTGGTAGTCCTCCTCCTTCACCTGCGGACCGCCGATGTCCACCCAGTGGATGTCGTAGAGCGCCTTCATGTCGCCGCCGCGCCGGTTCATCAGCGAGGCGAGCCAGGTGGCCTTGAGGTTCTTGACGTCGTCGTTGGAGACCAGCGCGATCACCGGTCCGTCGCTGCGCAGGACCTTCAGCCCGTCCATGCCCTTGGGGCCCATGTCGGTCTCGAACCCGCCGCGGCCCCAGGCCACCAGCGGGTTGGCGGACCAGGCGGACGGGCTGTCCTTGGTGGCCAGGAAGCCCCACTGCACGTTGGCGAAGAGGCTCAGCGCGGTGGCGACGGTCAGCCCGGAGAGCACCAGCTCGCCCACGCGCCGGGTCCACGCGTTGCCGGAGCCCCGGTGGGACGTCTGCAGGACCGACCCGACCGCGCCGATCGATATCAGTGCGACCACGACGCCCACGGCCGTCATCTTGTGGAAGTAGTACGAGTACTTGCCGATGGTGTGCAGCTGGTAGACCGCGAAGGCGCTGAGCAGACCGCCGGTGCCGAGCAGCACCGCCAGGTGCGCCTGGCCGGTGGCGGTGCGGCGGTTGCGCGGCATGGCCGCCGCCAGCAGCCCGAGCAGCCCGCCGCCGATCAGGATCGCGCGGTCCGCGCTGACGCTCGGGCCGCTCATGTTCGAGGCGCTGGCCACGTCCAGGTCGCCCATCACCGAGAGGACGCTCGGCAGTGCGGCCACAGCCAGCGCGCACGCCAGCGCACCGAGGGTCCACCACCAGCGCCCGGCGAACCTGCGCCGGTGCACGACCAGCGCTCCCAGCAGCGCCACGCCGATGAACGCGCCGTAGATGTTGTACGTGTAGGTGACGGCGATCAGCCCGGCGGAGGCGGCCAGCAGGAACTCGACGCGGCCCATCGCCGGCCGGATCAGCACCGCGAGCGCGAGCGCGATCAACAGCAGACCGATGAAGGTCGAGTCGAAGCCGTGGGCCAGCAGGTCCAGGTAGTTGCTGGCGAACATGATCGAGCCGACGGTCGCGCAGACCGCCGCCGCCCGCCAGCCGCGCAGCCGCGGCCCGCCGATCCAGCGGGCCGCCCAGACCAGCGCGGTGCAGAACAGCGCGTACGCCACCAGCAGGTACAGGAAGTACCGGTTCATGGTCTGGACCATGTCGCCGGGGTCGGCGCCGGTGTGGAAGAACCTGTCGACCCAGGCCAGCAGGAAGTGCGAGCCCTGCGGGTAGGTCACCTCGGAGGGCGGTATCAGATAGGCCCTGGCGGCGTCCTGGTGGAGGAAGTTGTAGCCTCCGACGCTCTGGATGCCGGAGAAGAACGAGAAGTGCGAGAGCCGGTCCTCCGCGGTGGCGAAGTAGGCGACCCGCTCGGCCGCCGACGATCCGGCGACGGGGTGGAAGAGGTAGTGCCAGAACCCGGCGAAGGTGCCCAGCACCAGCAGGTCGGACCAGCGGAAGCGCAGCGGCAGCCGCGGCGCCCGCCGGGCGGCCCAGGCGGCCACCGTCAGCACGCTGGACAGCACCCCGGTGGTGGCCACCGGCGAGAGGCCCCAGGGCCAGAGCGAGAAGGCCAGGCCGAAGGTGAGCACCGCGCCGAAGAGGATCAGCGCGGCGACGAAGAGCCGGTCCAGCAGCACGCCGCCGACCCGGATCACGGCGGCCGTCGCGATCAGCAGCAGCGGCAGCAGCACGACGCCCAGGTGGAGCGCGACCAGGACGGCCGGCACCAGCCAGGACAGCGCGAGTCCGCCGGCCAGCACGAGCGGGTTGCGGCCCGTCCACCGGCCGCCGCCCGGGGCCCGACGCTCTTCCGGCGGCGCGGTCGCTTGCTGGATCCCGATGTCGGGCGAGCTGTGTACGGTCGACACGGTGCCGTGCCCCTCCGGTTCAGTCCCTGCCGCCCGTCTCCCCCTACCGGGTCCGGACCTCATCCACCATCTGCGGGCAGGCTACGGGGGCCAAGCATACCGAGGCCCCGATTACCCCCAGTGACCCAGGGGCGGGGAAGGGCGGTCCACGAACGACCGACCCCGGGGGCCGTCCCGATCCGTTCGGGGGCAAGAAGGGACAAGAGGGGGCAGGAGGGGTCAGGAGCCGGCGGGCCCGGCGGCACCCCCGCGGAAGACCCAGACCTTCAGCAGCACGAACCGCGCCACCGTGGCCAGCCCGTTGGCGACCACCAGCCCGGCCACCTCCACCGGCCGGGCGGCGTGCGGCACCAGCCGGTCCAGCAGGGCGAGCACCCCCGAACTGAGGCCGAGGCCGATCAGGAAGGCCACCGCGCCCTGCAGCTGGTGGCGGACCATCCCCTGCGAGCCGACCACCCCGAAGGTGAAGCGGCGGTTGGCCGCCGTGTTGGCGACCGCGCTGACGGCCAGCGCTATCAGGTTGGCCACCTGCGGGTCGGTGAACAACCGGGCGAGGACGAACAGCCCCAGGTAGAAGACCGTGCTCAGGACGCCGATGACCAGGAAGGACGGCAGCTGGCGACGGGCCCCGGGGGCGGGCTCGACGGGCTCGCCCGGGGTGGGCCCGACGGGCTCCTCGATCAGCGTCACCGGCCCCGGCCCCGTTCGTCGTCCTCGGCCGAGTCGTAGCCGACGAAGTAGGTCGGACGGTTCTGCACCGCCGAGTAGATCCGGCCCACGTACTCCCCCAGCAGGCCGACGCAGATCAGCTGCACGCCGCCGAGGAACAGCATCCCGATGAACAGCGAGGACCAGCCGGGCACCGTCGAGCCGAGCGCGTAGGAGACGGTGGCGTGGACCGCGAGCGCGATGCAGACCACGAAGCTGATCAGGCCGAGGTAGGTGGCCAGTCGCAGCGGGGCGGCGGAGAAGTTGGTGATGCTGTCCAGCGCGAGCCGGAGCATCTTGGACAGCGGGTAGTGGGTGGCGCCGGCCACCCGCTCCTCGCGGACGTACACCACCTCGCCGCTGGGGAAGCCCAGCCAGGGCACCAGCAGCCGGTAGACCGGCTGGTGCTCGGGCAGCCGCTTCAGGGCGTCCACGGCGGCCCGGCTGAGCAGCCGGAAGTCGCCGGCCTGGTTGGGCATCCGCTTGCCGACCAGCCGGCGCATCAGCCAGTAGTAGGCGCCGGCCGTGCGCCGCTTGAAGGCGGTGTCGGTGCCGCGGTCCCCACGCACGCCGTAGACCACGTCGAGGCTCTGCTCGCGGGCCAGCGAGAGCATCTCCGGGATCTTCTCCGGCGGGTCCTGGAGGTCGGCGTCGATGCTGACCACGTAGTCGCCGAGGGCCCGGTGGATGCCCGCGGTGAGCGCGGCCTGGTGCCCGGAGTTGCGGGCGAAACGGACGATGCGGAACTCGGGCCAGTCCTGCCGGATCTTCTGCATGAGCACGGGCGTGGCGTCCCGGCTCCCGTCGTCGACGCCGACGACCTCGTAGGCGACCCCCAGCGCGTCCAGGATCGGACGCAGCCGCTCGACCGTCAGCGGGAGCGCCTCCTGCTCGTTGTAGATCGGCATCACGACCGACAACAGCGGTGCCGTAGACATGCGTTGGATCCCACTTTCCGCGACGGCGGGGCTGGATGGTGAGCCGACCATAACAGTCCGCGATGAGCACCCCGTGAGAGGAAGTGCGCGCAGGTGAGCGCCGGGTTAGACGCCGAAGGGCCCCACGCACCGAGGTGCGTGGGGCCCTTCGGACGAGCCTGACGGGGCAGGCAGGTCAGAGCATCAATTACTTGATGATCTTGGTGACCTGGCCGGCGCCGACGGTGCGGCCACCCTCACGGATGGCGAACTTCAGGCCCTCCTCCATGGCGATCGGCTGGATCAGCGCGACGGTCATGGCGGTGTTGTCGCCCGGCATGACCATCTCGGTGCCCTCGGGGAGGGTCACGACGCCGGTCACGTCCGTGGTACGGAAGTAGAACTGCGGGCGGTAGTTGTTGAAGAACGGGGTGTGACGGCCACCCTCGTCCTTCGACAGGATGTAGGACTGGGCCTCGAAGTCGGTGTGCGGCGTGACCGAACCCGGCTTGATGATGACCTGGCCGCGCTCGACGTCCTCGCGCTTGATGCCACGGAGGAGCAGACCGACGTTCTCACCGGCCTGGCCCTCGTCGAGCAGCTTGCGGAACATCTCGATGCCGGTGACCGTGGTGGTGGTCTTGGTCTCCTTGATGCCGATGATGTCGACAGTCTCGTTGACCTTGAGGATGCCACGCTCGATGCGGCCGGTGACGACGGTGCCACGACCGGTGATCGTGAAGACGTCCTCGATCGGCATCAGGAACGGCTGGTCCACGGCGCGGGCCGGGGTCGGGATGCTCTCGTCGACCGCGTGCATGAGGCCGAGGAGCTTCTCGCCCCACTCCTTGTCGCCCTCCAGCGCCTTCAGCGCGGAGACGCGGACGACCGGCAGGTCGTCGCCCGGGAACTCGTACTCGGAGAGGAGCTCGCGGACCTCGAGCTCGACGAGCTCCAGGATCTCCTCGTCGTCCACCATGTCGGCCTTGTTCAGGGCGACGACGATGTAGGGGACGCCGACCTGGCGGGCCAGGAGGACGTGCTCCTTGGTCTGCGGCATCGGGCCGTCGGTGGCGGCGACGACGAGGATCGCACCGTCCATCTGGGCCGCACCGGTGATCATGTTCTTGATGTAGTCAGCGTGACCGGGGCAGTCGACGTGGGCGTAGTGACGCGCCTCGGTCTGGTACTCGACGTGCGCGATCGAGATGGTGATACCGCGCTGACGCTCCTCCGGCGCCTTGTCGATCTGGTCGAACGGCGTGAAGGGGTTGATCTCCGGGTACGCGTCGTGCAGCACCTTGGTGATGGCCGCGGTCAGCGTGGTCTTGCCGTGGTCGATGTGACCGATGGTGCCGATGTTGACGTGGGGCTTCGTCCGCTCGAACTTCGCCTTGGCCACTGAGTCCTCCTGAGGACAGTTCCTGTACGCCGTGCTGACGTCAGTTGGTCTTTGATACGGGCCCGACCCGGGTGCCCGAAGCACCTCGCGCCGCCCCGTGGGTGGGGGGCCGGAGGGCCCGGGAGGATCCGGACGGATCCTCCCGGGTCGCCTCTCGACAGCCTAAGGGGTGTGAATCATCCCGAATGTCGGGATGTCACTCGCCCTTGGACTTGGCGATGATCTCCTCGGCCACGGCCTTGGGGACCTCGGCGTACGAGTCGAACTGCATCGAGTAGTTGGCGCGACCAGAGGTCTTGCTGCGCAGGTCACCGACGTAGCCGAACATCTCGGAGAGGGGCACCAGCGCCGTGACGACGCGGGCGCCGAAACGCTCGTCCATGGACCGGATCTGGCCACGGCGAGAGTTGATGTCACCGATCACGTCGCCCATGTAGTCCTCGGGCGTGGTGACCTCGACGGCCATCATCGGCTCAAGGAGGACCGGCTTGGCCTTCCGCGCGCCTTCCTTGAAGGCCATCGAACCGGCGATCTTGAACGCGAGCTCGGAGGAGTCGACGTCGTGCGAGGCACCGTCGAGCAGCGTGACGCGGACACCCTGGAGCGGGTAGCCGGCGAGCACACCGAACTCCATGGCCTCCTGGCAACCGGCGTCGACCGAAGGGATGTACTCCTTCGGCACGCGGCCACCGGTGACCTTGTTCACGAACTCGTAGCCCTCGGCCTGCTCAAGCGGCTCGATCGCGATCTGGATCTTCGCGAACTGACCGGAACCACCGGTCTGCTTCTTGTGCGTGTAGTCGATGCGCTCGACGGCCTGACGGATCGTCTCGCGGTACGCGACCTGCGGCTTGCCGACGTTGGCCTCGACCTTGAACTCACGGCGCATACGGTCGACGAGCACCTCGAGGTGCAGCTCGCCCATACCCGCGATGATGGTCTGGCCGGTCTCCTCGTCCGTGTTGACCTGGAAGGACGGGTCCTCCTCGGCGAGACGCTGGATGGCGACACCCAGCTTCTCCTGGTCACCCTTGGACTTGGGCTCGATGGCGACGCGGATGACCGGGGCCGGGAAGTCCATGGACTCCAGGATGACCGGGTGCTTCTCGTCGGCCAGCGTCTCACCGGTGGTGGTCTGCTTGAGGCCCATGACGGCGACGATGTCGCCGGCGCCCACCGACTCGATCTCCTCACGCTTGTTCGCGTGCATGCGGTAGATCTTGCCGATGCGCTCCTTCTTGCCCTTGACGGCGTTCAGCACCGAGGTGCCGGACTCCAGGCGACCGGAGTAGATCCGGACGAAGGTGAGCTTGCCCAGGTGCGGGTCGGACATGATCTTGAACGCGAGGGCGGCGAGGGGCTCCTCGTCCGACGCCTTGCGCGAGATCTTGGTGTCCGGGTCGTTCGGCTTGGTGCCCTCGACGGACTCGATGTCCAGCGGCGACGGCAGGTACTTGACGACCGCGTCGAGCAGGGGCTGAACGCCCTTGTTCTTGAAGGCGGTACCACAGAAGATCGGGGTGAAGTCCGAGTTCAGGGTGCCCTTGCGGATCGCGTCCTGCAGCAGCTCGACCGGGATCTCGGCCTCTTCGAGGGCGAGCTCCATGATCTCGTCGCTGACGTTCGAGACCGTGTCGATCAGCTGGGTGCGGTACTCCTCGGCCTGCTCCTGCAGGTCGGCCGGGATGTCGACGATGTCGTACATCTCGCCCTTGGCGGCCTCGGCGGACCAGACCAGCGCCTTCATGCGGACCAGGTCGACAACGCCCTGGAAGTCCGCCTCGGCACCGATCGGCAGCTGCATCACCAGCGGGGTGGCGCCGAGGCGCTCCACGATGGTGTCGACGCAGAAGAAGAAGTTCGCGCCCGTGCGGTCCAGCTTGTTGATGAAGCAGATGCGCGGGACGCCGTAGCGGTCAGCCTGCCGCCACACGGTCTCGGACTGGGGCTCGACACCGGCGACACCGTCGAACACCGTCACGGCACCGTCGAGGACGCGCAGCGAACGCTCCACCTCGACGGTGAAGTCGACGTGACCCGGGGTGTCGATGATGTTGATGGTGTTGTCGACGCCGTCGACCGTCCAGTGGCAGGTCGTCGCGGCCGACGTGATCGTGATGCCGCGCTCCTGCTCCTGCTCCATCCAGTCCATGGTGGCAGCGCCATCGTGGACCTCACCGATCTTGTACGAGACACCGGTGTAGAACAGGATCCGCTCGGTGGTGGTGGTCTTGCCCGCGTCGATGTGCGCCATGATCCCGATGTTGCGGACCCTGGCGAGGTCAAGGGAGGTTGCAGCCATGGTGGCTCGTTCTCTCTCTGTCTAGTGACGGGGTACGGACTACCAGCGGTAGTGCGCGAAGGCCTTGTTGGACTCGGCCATCTTGTGGGTGTCCTCGCGACGCTTCACGGAAGCGCCCAGACCGTTGCTGGCGTCGAGGATCTCGTTCATCAGGCGCTCGGTCATGGTCTTCTCGCGACGGGCGCGGGAGTAACCGACCATCCAGCGCAGCGCCAGGGTGCTGGCGCGGCCCGGACGGACCTCGACCGGAACCTGGTAGGTCGCGCCACCGACACGGCGGGACTTGACCTCGAGGGCCGGCTTGACGTTCTCCAGCGCACGCTTCAGCGTGACGACCGGGTCCGAGCCGGTCTTCTCACGGACGCCCTCGAGGGCGCCGTAAACGATCCGCTCGGCGGTGGAGCGCTTGCCGTGCAGCAGGATCTTGTTGACCAGCTGGGTGACGACCGGGGAGCCGTAGACCGGGTCGATGATGACCGGGCGCTTCGGGGCGGGGCCCTTACGAGGCATTCTTACTTCTCCTTCTTGGCGCCGTAGCGGCTGCGAGCCTGCTTGCGGTTCTTGACACCCTGGGTGTCGAGCGAACCGCGGATGATCTTGTAGCGGACACCAGGAAGGTCCTTCACACGACCACCGCGCACCAGCACGATGGAGTGCTCCTGCAGGTTGTGGCCCTCGCCCGGGATGTAAGCGGTGACCTCGATCCCGCTGGTGAGGCGCACACGGGCGACCTTACGAAGCGCCGAGTTCGGCTTCTTCGGGGTGGTCGTGTACACACGCGTGCAGACCCCACGGCGCTGCGGGGAGCCCTTCAGCGCGGGAGTCTTGTTCTTCTCGACCTTGTCCTGCCGGCCCTTTCGGACCAGCTGCTGGATCGTAGGCACCGTTTCTCCGTTTTCTGTGTGCCAAGGCTTGGTGGAACTAACCTGTGGTGTCTCCCTCGCACCAGACCCCGTGGTCGACCCACGCGGTCGGGTGTGTTGGGCGTTTTCCGACACGGAATCCCATGGCTGATGTACAGCGACGGCGCTCTACGCGCGGCGCGCTGGGAAGCGCTCCGGCTCGGCGCGGCGACCGGTGTGCATGCACGCACAAGGACCCGGGGACACCCCAGGCACAAGGTCAGAGCGTACCTAGCGCATGGGGCGCGGTCAAAACAAATGCAACGCCGCAGGTCGCGGCCTTCGGCCGGGTGTCGCCCCGGTGTCCCGTGCGCGACCGGCCGGTGTCGGGCCGCCCTCCACCCGCTCTACCACAGTCCGCGGGGCCCCGCCAGCGGAGCGGAACCGCCCCGGGCCACGCCTAGGCGACGCCCAGCAGGAAGATCAGCAGCCAGAAGGCGCTGCCCAGGTAGCCGAGCACCAGGCCCAGGACGGCCGCCCAGTCGCCGTCCAGGTTGCGCTCGCGGATCTGCGCGCGGGCGAGGTGGCCGGTGATCACCGCGGGCAGGGCCGGCAGCGCCAGGAAGCCGGTCAGGCCGCACACCAGGGAGACCACCGCCAGCACGCTGGTGGGCCGGGCCTGCGGCACCGGCGGCGGCACCAGGAAGGTCGCCGGGACCGGCTGCGCGGCCTGCAGCGGCGTCATCGGCCCGGTCGGCAGGTCGGCCACCAGCACGGCCAGCTCGCCGTAGGTGAGCGCCCGGGCCGCGGCCTCGTGGCGCTGCTCGTACTCCTCGGCGGACAGCCGGCCCTCGGCGAACCCGGCCTTCAGCACGTCCACCGTCCGGTCCCGGTCCGCGTGGCTCGCCCGCATCGCGGCCTGCGGGGACGACTGGGACGACGACGGAGCCGGCCAGCCGCCGGGCGCCGGCCGTCGGCCGGGCCGATCGGCGGGGCCGGGCTCGCCCCACGGTTGAACGGACATCCGCCACCTCCCGGCAACACGGCACCCCCGTGTGCTCACTGGTCCTCATAGTGCAGGACGAACAAGGGAACTGAGTAGTTGCCGGATCGGATCGCCGACCGATCCACGCCAACCGGAACCCGGCCGTCGGGAACGGCCGCCGCACGGCGCGCCTCACCCGTTCGGCGGACAGGCTCAGGGGATCCTCAAAGCGGGCGACAGCCTGTTCGGGCGGTGACAGGCTGGGCCCGCAGCAGCCCCGCCCGACCAGCCGCCCGACCGCCCATGACCACCCGCCCGACCACCCACGACCACAGACAGAAGGCCGCCATGCAGGCGTCAGCACCGTCGCCCGACGAACCGACCCCCGCCGGTCCCGCCGGACCTGCCGGACCCTCCGGACCGGGCACCCCCTCCGCCGTCAGCATCCAAGGACTGTGGAAGCACTTCGGCACCCAGGCCGCGGTGGCCGGGCTCAGCCTGGAGCTGCCCGCCGGTGCGTTCATCGGCCTGGTCGGGCCGAACGGCGCGGGCAAGACCACCACCCTGTCCATGGTCACCGGCCTGCTCCGGCCCGACCAGGGCACCGTGCTGGTGCACGGCACCGACGTGTGGGCCGACCCGGTCACCGTCAAGGCCCGGATCGGCATCCTGCCCGAGGGCCTGCGGATGTTCGAACGGCTCAGCGGGCGCGAGCTGCTCCAGTACACCGGCCGGCTGCGCGGCCTGCCCGCCGCCGAGGTGGACCGCCGCGCCGAGGAGCTGCTGGCCGTCCTGGACCTCGGCCGGGACGCCGACAAGCTGGTCGCCGACTACTCCACCGGCATGCGCAAGAAGATCGGCCTGGCCGCCGCCCTGCTGCACAACCCCGACGTGCTGTTCCTGGACGAGCCCTTCGAGGGCGTCGACCCGGTCTCCGCCCAGACGATCCGCGGCGTGCTCAAGCGGTACGCGGCGGCCGGCTCCACGGTGGTCTTCTCCAGCCATGTGATGGAACTGGTCGAGCAACTCTGCGACTGGGTCGCCGTGGTCAACGCCGGCCGGGTGATCGCCCAGGGGTCGCTGGACACCGTCCGGGGCGGGCGCAGCCTGCACGAGGCCTTCCTGGAGCTGATCGGCGTCCGCGAGGACGACGGCCAGGCCCTCGGCTGGCTCGGCGGGAGCGCCCAGTGACCTCCCCGACCGTGCCCGACGGGCGAACGGTGGTCCGCGGCATGGTCGCGCTCAAGCTGCGGCTGCTGCGCAACGGGCTGCGCCGCAGCCCCGGCCGGACCGCCGTGTACGTCATCGGCGGTGTGCTCGGCCTGCTCCTCGCGGGCCTGACGGCCCTCGGCATGGCGATGCTGAACGGGCGCTACGCCGGCTCCGGGGACACCGGGGTGATGCTGCTCGGCGTGCTCACCCTGGGCTGGGCCGCGCTGCCGCTGTTCCTCTTCTCCAGCGACGAGAGCGCCGACCCGACCAGGCTCACCATGCTGCCGCTGCGACCCGGCCCGCTGCTGCGCGGCTCGCTGCTGGCCGCGCTGATCGGGCCCGGTCCGCTGATCAGCCTGGTGCTGGTGACCGGTGCGGTGCTGTCCGGCGCGGACGGGGGCGCCTCGGCCGCGGTCGCGGTGGTCGCGGTGCCACTGGCGCTGCTCTGCCTGATCACGCTGTCCCGGGCGGTCGCGGCCGGGAACGCCCGGATGCTCTCCAGCCGGCGTGGCAAGGACTTCGCGATCTTCGGCGGGCTGGCCTTCGCCCTTCTCGTCCAGGCCGCCAACGTCGGCTCGCAGAGCATCTTCGGCCGCCAGCACGGCCAGGACCTCGACCTCAGCCCGCTCAAGCCGATCGCCGGGGTGCTGCGCTGGATCCCGCCGATCAGCGCGGTCGACGCCCCGCGCAGCGTCGGCGCGGGCGAGTACCCCCAGGCGGTGCTGCAGCTGGCCGCGGCCGCCGCACTGCTCGTCCTGCTGCTGCGCTGGTGGCGGGGCAGCCTCCAGGAGCTGATGGTCACCGCCGACTCGTCCACCCTGGAGGTGGCCCGCGGGGTGGAGAACAGCCGCGGCTGGCGGTTCCTGCCCGAGGGCCGCACCGGCGCGGTGATGCAGCGCCACCTGCGGTACGCCTGGCGCGAACCGCGGGCCAAGGCCGCGCTGTTCACCAGCATCGGGATGACGCTGGTGATCTGCGTGCTGTCGGTGGTCCAGGGCTGGTCGAGCGTCTACCTGCTGGCCATGACCGGGACCTTCCTCGGGCTGCAGATGCTCAACCTGTTCGGCATGGACGGCTCGGCGTTCTGGATGGTCGCCGCCACCCTGCGCACCCCCGCCGACGCCCGGGACGAGCTGCGCGGCCGGGCGTACGCGGTGCTGTCGTACGCCGTCCCGGTCACGCTGGTGCTCGGGCTGGTGCTGGCCGCCGCCACCGGCGACTGGGCCGGGCTGCCGTCCGCGATCGGCCTGGCCCTGGCGGTGCTCGGCTGCGGCATCGCGCTCGGCTCGGTGTTCAGCGTGATCGCGCCGTACACCATGCCCGCCGACAGCAACCCGATGCGCAACGCCGCCCCCGGGCAGGGCGGGCTGATCCTGCTCAACCAGTTCGGCTCGATGCTCGGCGTCGCGGTGCTCGCCCTGCCGGTCGGCGGCTACCTGCTCTGGGCGCTGACCTCGGACGGTCCGACCTGGCCGCTGCTGCTGCTCGGCCCGCTCTACGGCGCCCTGGTCGCCACCCTGGGCATCCGGCTGGCCGCCGCCAAGCTGCTGGACCGGGTGCCGGAGATCATGGCCAAGGCCATCGAGCGGTAGCCCCGGGGCGCATCCCGTCCCCTCGGCCCCTCCGGCATCATGGCCGGAGGGGCCGAAACCGTCGAGGAGAGCAGGGACACACCGTGGGCAAGCGCGCGCAGCAGGGCGACGGGAACGCCGGGCCGCTGCTGGAGCAGGCGGTGCGCGCGGTGCTCACCGCGCCGGAGGAGGGGCTGGACCTCGCGCTGGACACCGGGGCCTCGCTGCTGGCCGCCTCGGCCGGGCAGTGGTCGGCGGTCAGCCGGGCGCTGCTGGGGTACGCGGACACCGCGGTGGGCCGCTGCTGGTCGGCCGGGTGGCGCCCGGCGGACCTGGTGCGGGTGGTGCGGCGCGGACTGAAGCCCGTCCACCTGGCGCTCGCGGTGGACCTGATCGCCGCCGAGGGCCGCCGGCACCCCGCCGCCGCACTGGACCGGCGCTGGCAGGAGCAGCTGCGCGAGCTGGAGACCGAGGTCTGGTGGCCGGCCGACGAGCAGTACCTCGGGGCCTTCGCCCACCGGCACCGGCTGGACCGCTTCGCGCTCGCCACCGCCGTCCTGGAGCTGCTGCGCAGCTGGGGCCGGCTGCCCCCGATCGCGCCGGTCGGCCCGGCCCCCGGCCAGGCCGTACGGGCGGAGCGCCCCGCCGTCCCGGTGACCGGCGAGCCGCGGATGCTGGCCCGGATCCGGGCGCTGCTGGCCAAGGCCGAGTCCACCGAGTACCCGGAGGAGGCCGAGGCGCTGACCGCCAAGGCCCAGCAGCTGATGGCCCAGCACAGCATCGACGAGGCGCTGCTGGCCGCCGCCACCGCCGGCCGGGACACCCCGGCGGCGCTGCGGATCGGCGTGGACAACCCGTACGAGGGCCCCAAGACGATGCTGCTGGACGCGGTGGCGGCGGCCAACCGGTGCCGGGTGGTGTGGGCCAAGGAGTTCGGCTTCTGCACCGTGATCGGCTTCGACGGGGACCTGGACGGCGTCGAGCTGCTCTACACCTCGCTGCTGGTGCAGGCCACCCACGCGCTCAACAAGGCGGGCTCCGGCAAGGACTCCCGCAGCAAGGCGTTCCGGCAGTCCTTCCTGGTCGCCTACGCGGCGCGGATCCGCGAGCGGCTGACCGCCGCCACCGAGCGGGCCACCAGCGACGCCGCGGTCGGCCGCCACCTGCGCGAGGACGGCACCGAGGAGCAGCTGCTGCCGGACGAGCGGCTGCTGCCCGCGCTGGCCGCCCGCTCGGCGGCGGTGGACGACGAGGTGGGCCGGCTGTTCCCGAAGCTGGTCTCGCAGCGGGTGCGGGTCAGCGACGGCGAGGGCTGGGCGGCCGGGCGGGCCGCGGCCGACCGGGCGGCGCTGCACGGGCGGGGCGAGATCCACAACCGACGTCCCGCCTGATAGAAACGACCCCGCCACGAACGAAGGGGGATTCGACGTGACCGAGTCGGCGGCGGAGTCGGGATACCGGGACCGGGTGCGCGGTGCGCTGCTCGGCGGCGCGATCGGTGACGCGCTGGGCTGGCCGGTGGAGTTCCAGCAGCTCCACCAGATCCAGGACCGGTTCGGACCGCAGGGCGTGACCACACTGCCGTCCGGGGGTACCGGATCGGTGGAGGTCACCGACGACACCCAGATGACGCTGTTCACCGCCGAGGGCCTGATCCGCGGCTTCGTCCGGGGTTGGACGGGCGGCGGCGGCTCGGTGCCGGAGGCCGTGCACGGCGCGTACCGGCGCTGGCTGCGCACCCAGTTCCAGCCCGCGCCGGACACCGAGCCGCAGCCCCGCCCGTACGACGGCTGGCTGCTGGGCCGGCCGTTCCTGTACGCCCGGCGGGCGCCGGGCAACGCCTGCCTGAGCGGGGCCTCCGAGCACCCGGTGTTCGAGGCGCCGGCCCCGATCGGGCTGCCGGGGCCGATCAACCCCGGCTCCAAGGGCTGCGGCACGGTGATGCGCTCGGCGCCGTTCGGGCTGGCCCGGCTGGGCGTCGAGCAGTCCTTCGGGCTGGCCGTGCAGTGCGCCCAGCTCACCCACGGGCACCCGACCGGCTACCTGGCGGCGGGCGCCTTCGCGGCACTGGTCGAGCGGCTGGCGGCCGGGACGGAGCCGTGGGCGGCGGTCGGCGAGACGGTGGAGCAGATCCGCGAGCTGCCGCGCTCCAAGGAGACCGTGCAGGCGCTGGCCCGGGCGGTACGGCTGGCCCAGGAGGCCGAGCCCTCGGCGGACACCGTGGAACGGGTCGGACTGGGCTGGATCGCCGAGGAGTGCCTGGCCATCGCGGTGTACTCGCTGCTGGCGGCCACCCTCGACCCCGACCCGGTGCGCACCGCGCTGCTGCTGTCGGTCAACCACTCCGGGGACAGCGACTCGACCGGCGCGGTCTGCGGCAACCTGGTCGGGGCCGCGTACGGCGCCTCGGCGCTGCCCGACGGCTGGACCCGGGCGATCGAGGGGCGGACCGAGCTGCTGACGGTCGCGGACGACCTGCTGGTGCTGTTCGGCAGCCGCGACCCGGGCCACCCGGCGCTCGGCGGGCGCTACCCGGCCTGGTGAACCCCCGCTCCCCTGTTTGAGGCCGGTGGCCTGGCCTGCGGGTCGGTTACCCGGCCTGCGGGTCGGTGACCTGGCCGAGGAACAGCGGCCGCCCGGTGGCGGTGTCCCTGATCAGGAACAGGAACGGCCGGTCGATGTGGAGTTCGGCGGGCTGCCGCGCGGCCGGCACCGCCCCGGCGACCACCGCGCCGCTGCCGGCCGCCGCGACCGTACCGCCCTCGTCGACCTGGACGGTGGCCTTCTGCAGCACCGCGGTGAGGCCGAGCGGTTCCGCGGCGATGCCGCCGAAGTCGGGCTGCGCGAAGGCCGCGTGGACGCCGAGCGAGCGCAGCGCGGAGCTCAGCTCGTTCGAGGTGTCGAAGTGGAAGCGCGGCAGCTGGAGGTCGACGGGCTGTTCGGCGAGGGCGCCGAGGATCCGGTCCAGCTGGGGCTGGTCCAGGCCCTTGCGGAAGGCCGCGAAGCCGCCCTGCGCCGGGACGATCAGGTCCATCGCCAAGGTGCCGTCCGCGTAAGGGAGTTCGACGGCCTGCCAGGGTTCCCCGGCGATCCCGCCGGAGCCGTCGGCGTACTTGAGGTCGCCGTCCCGGCTCATGCTGGGGACGTTCGGGGCGGAGCCGTCGAGCCGGCGGAAGGGGCGGTCGGCGGTGTTCGCGGGCTTGAACTCGGTGGCCCACCGGGCCTTCAGGTAGAGCGCGTCGGTGAGGACCAGCCGGGTGTCGGTGGTGACCGCGCCCGGCGGGAGGAGGTCCTTGATCCGGTCGTCGGTGGTCCTGGCCACGGCCGCGTTGATCGCCGTGCGGGCGTCCTCCGGGTTCTTCGCGAAGTCGGCGGTGTGCACCCCGGCGTCGAAGGCGGTGGCGAGGGTGGCCAGGTAGCCGGGTGAGACCGCCAGCCCCTGCTTCGTCCAGACCTCGTCGGCCTCGCGCAGGGTGAGCTTGTCGGTGGCCGCGGCCGGCCGGTTCAGCGCGCCGACGGCGAGGGCGTACTGCTCGGGGGCGAGGTCGGTGTGTAGGGCCTTGGCGAGTTCGTCGGCGGTCGCGCCGCGCGCGCCGGGGAGCAGCATGGCGAGCACGGTGGCCAGGCCCGACGGCGAGACCACGGTGTTGCGCCCGGCGGCGTCCGGCTGCGCGGTGAGCGCGTGCAGGAGGTCCAGCCCGAAGGCGTCGGTGGCCTGGGCGGTGGCCGCGACCCGGGCCTGGTCCACGGCGGGGCGGGAGGCCGGGGCGGCGGCCCGCAGTTCCCCGGTGGCGGCGGTTCCGGTGCCGCCGCAGCCGCTGAGCAGCGGTGCGGCGAGGGCGGCGGCGAGGAGCAGCGCCGCCGGGCGACGGCGGTGGTTTCCGAGCGTGCTGCGGTTCGTCATGGCCCTTCGACGCGCCGCCCCGGGAACGGGTTCCGGGCGTGTCCGGCGGGTTTCAGTCCCAGAGCGCGCCGAGCTCCAGCAGCTCGTCCCGGTACTCGATCCGCTCGACCCACTCCTGCGGCCAGACCGCCTCGCCGTGGTGGGCGCCGGCGAAGGCGCCGGCCAGGCAGGCGAGCGAGTCGGAGTCGCCGCTGGAGTAGGCGGCCCGGCGGACGGCGGCCACCGGGTCGTCGGGCAGCAGCAGGAAGCAGAGCAGGCCGGTGCCGAAGGCCTCCTCGGCGATCCAGCCCTCGCCGGTGGCCAGGCAGGGGTCGGCGTCGAGGTCGGGCGCGGCGAGCGCGGCGTCCAACCGGTCGAGCACGGTGAGGCAGTCGTCCCAGCCACGGGCGATGACGGCCTGCGGGGAGGCGCCGTACCAGCGGTCGGCGAGGTCGCCGAGCCAGAACTCGTCGTACCGCTCGCGGCTCGCCGACGCGTACGCCCGCAGCACCGCGGGCAGGTCGGCGGGTGGAAGGCCGTCGGCGAGCTGGCGCACGGCGTACGCGGTGAGGTCGCTGGCGGCGAGCGCGGTCGGGTGGCCGTGGGTGAGCGCGGACTGCAGCTGGGCGGCGCCGGCGAGCTGCCGGGCGTCCAGGTCGCGGACCAGCCCGATCGGGGCGACCCGCATGTTGGCGCCGCAGCCCTTGGAGCCGACGTCACTGGCCTGCTGCCAGCGGTACTCGTCGCGGCTGAGCCGCTCGCAGGCGCGCAGGCAGGTCATGCCGGGGGCGCGGTTGTTCTCCGGGGAGCGCCACCAGTCGACGAACTCCTCGCGGACCGGCCGGGTCAGCCGCAGCGGGGTGAGCGGCCCGCGCGCCAGGGCGGTGCGCAGGCCGCGGCCGAGGGCGAGCGTCATCTGGGTGTCGTCGGTCACCAACGCCCTCGCAGGCAGCGGGAGTTGCCGCCAGTCCGGGTGCTCGGCGGCGATCCGCTCGACGTCCTGGAACTCGGTCGGCCGGCCCATCGCGTCGCCGATCGCCAGCCCCAGCAGTGCCCCCGTCGCCTTGCCCACGGCCCTCTCCCCCTCGGTTCTCGGACGTCCCGCTTCTCAGACGTCCCGGTTCTCAGACCTCGACCAGCAGTTCCTTGAGCCCGCGGATCACATAACCCGGGTTCCACTCGGGCTCGCGAACCAGCCGCAGGCCCGGGGCCCGGCGCAGCAGCGTGCCGTAGGACTCGGTGAGCTCCAGTCTGGCGAGCGGAGCGCCCAGACAGAAGTGAATTCCGGCGCCGAAGGTGATGTGCGGGTTGTCGGTGCGGCCGAGGTCCAGGCGGTCGGGGTCGGCGAAGCGCTCCGGGTCGCGGTTGGCGGAGCCGAAGAGCAGGGCGATCTCGGCGCCGCGCGGGACGGTGACGCCGCGGACCTCGATGTCCTCCAGCACCCAGCGCTCGAACATCTGCAGCGGGGTGTCCCAGCGCATCAGTTCCTCGACGGCGGTGGGCAGCAGTTCGTCCACCGCGCCGCGCAGCCGGGCGAGTTCGCCGGGGTTGCGGAACAGCGCCCACCAGCCGTTGCCGGTGGTGTTGACGGTCGCCTCGTGGCCGGCGTTGAGCAGCAGCACGCAGGTGGAGACCATCTCCTGCTCGCTGAGCGCGTCGGAGCCCTCCTGGGCCTGGATCAGCGCGCTGATCAGGTCCTCGCCCGGGGCGGCCCGGCGCTCGCGGATGAGTGCGCGCAGGTAGTCGGAGAACTCGGTGCTCGCGGTGACGGCCCGGCGGGCGGTCTCCTCGCTCGGGTTGAGCTCGAACATGCCGGTGATGTCGGCGGACCAGGGGCGCAGCAGGTGGCGGTCGGACTCCGGCACGCCCAGCATCTCGGCGATCACGGCGACCGGCAGCGGCTCGGCGACGGAGGCGATCAGGTCGCCGCCGCCGGCCGCGAGCAGCCCGTCGACCAGGTCCCCGGCCAGTCGCCGGACGGTCGGCCGCAGCCCCTCGACCATGCGCGGGGTGAAGGCCTTGGAGACCAGCCGGCGGATCCGGGTGTGGTCGGGCGCCTCCAGGTCGAGCAGCCCGTGGTCGTTGAGGGTGTGGAAGGGCTCGTGCGCCGGGTCGGGTTCGGGGCGGCCGAACTCCTGGTGGCTGAACCGGTGGGTGTAGGTGCGGCCGAGCCGCCGGTCCCGCAGCAGGGCGCTGACGTCCTCGTGGCGGGAGACCAGCCACTGGTTCGTCGGTTCGTGGTACGCCACCGGCGCGTGCTCGCGCAGTTCGGCGTACGCGTCGTACGGGTGGGCCACGAACGCCGCCGACCAGGGGTCGAACTTCGCCGTCGTCGTCATTGCTCGATCACTCCAGGCCGTGAGGGGAAGCCGGGAAGATCATCGTACGCACGCGGTGCGTCCGTAGACAGACCCTCCCGTCCTCCCGTCCTCAGGCCCGCTCCCGCACCAGCCGTCGCACCAGCTCCGGCAGCGCCTCCGAGATCGGCTCCCGGATCACCTCGGTCGCGGCCGCGTCGTACGGCGTCCCCTCGGCGTTCACGATGATCAGCTTCGCCCCCGACTTCACCGCGTTGTACGGCAGTCCGGCCACCGGGAACACCTGGAGACTGGTGCCGATCGCGATGAACAGGTCGCAGGCGCGGGCGATCGTGTCGGCCTGGCCGAGCACCTCCTGGTCCAGGTTCTCGCCGAACATCACGATCCGCGGCTTCAGGATCCCGCCGCACTCCCGGCAGTCCGGGTCCGGCTCCCCCGCCTCGACCCGGGCCAGCGCCTCCGCCATCGACCCGACCACCCGACAGCGCAGGCACTGGGTCTCCCGGACGTTGCCGTGCAGTTCGAGCACCTTGCGGTCGGTCAGGCCGGCCCGCTGGTGCAGCCCGTCGATGTTCTGGGTGAGCACCCGCAGCGGCAGCCCGGACCGCTCCAGCTCGACCAGCGCGCGGTGCCCGGCGTTGGGCTCGGCAGCCAGCTCGGACGTCTCCAGCCGCATCCGCCAGGCCCGCTCGCGCACCTGCCGGTCCCGCCGGTACGGGCCGATGGTGACCAGCTCCTCGGCCGACGGGTCCTTGCGCCAGAGCCCCTGCGGGCCGCGGTAGTCGGGGATGCCGGAGTCGGTCGAGATGCCCGCGCCGGTGAGCACGGCGATCAAGGGGCGCTTCGCGTTCATACCCGGGACGGTACGGGCCCCGGGCTGCCGCGGCCACCGAGAATCCGAGCGCCGGACGGGCGCTACACCGGCTCCGGACGGGAGGCAGGACGGGCCCCGGGAGGGGCGGCGGACGGGCCCGGGCCGGGCAGCGGAAATCCGGATGCGCCCGGCCAACTCCCGCCGCACACTGGGCCGGTCACGCACCGTCGCCACGAAGGAGCCCCGTGCAGGGAGCAGTCAGCGTCTCGCCCGCCCAGATCCCCGAGCTGCTGCTCGGCCTGGCCACCGTCCGCCCGGTGTTCCTCTGGGGCGCCCCCGGGATCGGGAAGTCCTCCCTGGTCAGGGCGTTCGCCGAGTCGCTCGGACTGGAGTGCGTGAGCCTGGTCGGCACCCAGCTCGCCCCGGAGGACCTGATCGGCGTCCCCCAGCTCACCCCGGAGGGCCGCTCCCGGTTCTGCCCGCCCGAGCAGATCGCCCGCGACGAGCCGTACTGCCTGTTCCTGGACGAGCTCAACGCGGCCTCGCCGGACGTCCAGAAGGCCTTCTACTCGCTGATCCTGGACCGCCGGATCGGCTCCTACGAGCTGCCGCCCGGTTCGATCGTGATCGGCGCCGGGAACCGCGCCACCGACGGCGCGCTCGCCCGCCCGATGGCGTCCGCGCTGGTCAACCGCATGGTCCACGTCCATCTGCGGGCCAGCTCCGGGGACTGGCTGCAGTGGGCGGCCGGCGCCGGGATCCACCCGTGGATCCTCGACCACCTCACCGACCGGCCCGACCACCTGTGGTCCGCCCCGCCCAAGACCGAGGAGCCGTTCTCCACCCCGCGCGCCTGGCACATGCTCTCCGACGCGCTGCACTCCTTCGGCCCCACCCTGGACGAGGAGACCCTCAAGGTGATCGCCCACGGGCTGCTCACCCCCCAGCACGCGATCGCCTTCTGCGGCTACGCGAAGATCGTCCGCAACTCCTACGGCCTGGAGGCGATCCTCAAGGGCGACGCCCGCTGGCCGCACCGGCTGGAGGACCGCGACCTGCTCTACTACCTGGCCGACGCCTTCCGCGGCCGGCTGGTCAAGGAACTGCCCGCCAGCAAGGAACACGCCTCCGGGGCGCAGCGGCAGACCGCCTTCCGGGCCAAGTCGCTGCTGGTGCAGCTGGCCGAGATCTCGGTGGAGGTCGCCCAGACGGTGATCGCCGACGGCGCGGACGGCAACCCGGTGCTGCCCTCCTGGTTCCTGATCGAGGCCGCCCGGGACATGCCCCGGCTGGTCGAGGCCCGCCGGTGAAGCGCGCCGCCGCCGACCGGACGAAGCCCGACCCCGCCGGTGAGGCCTTCGCCGAGGGCGTCCGGCTGCTGCGCCTCAACCCGGCCCTCGCCGCCCTGCGCGCCGACATCTGCCGCACCGAGGACTGCACCACCGCCCCGCCCGACGGCTGGGCGGTGGTCGACTCCAACGGCACCCTGCACGTCGACCCGCACCGCCGGGCCGAACCCGCCGAGTGGGCCTGGGTGTTGGCGCACGGCCTGCTGCACCTGGGCTTCGGCCACCTGCCGGCCGCCCGCGGCACCCGGACCCAGCCCGACCCCTACCAGGCCGCCGCCCGCTGCGCCGTGGTCAACCGCTTCCTCGCCACCTTCCCGATCGGCCGCGCCCCGGTCACCCTCCCCCAGGAGTACCCGGGCGGCGACGAGGAGGAGCTGGCCGACCGCTGGCGCCGGGACGGCCTGCCCGCGGCCGGCGCCGCCGGGACGGCCGGCACCGCCGACCCCGACCAGCTGCTGGTCGAGTGGCGCGGCCACCACCAGGGCCCCGAGGACTGGCAGGCCGCCTTCGCGGCCGCGCTCACCCGCGCCATGTCCGCCGCGATGGACCGGGCCGGCGGCCGGATCGACGCCGAGACCGGCCGCCGCCTGCCCGAACGCCCGTGGACCAGGGCGCTCAACTGGTTCGTCTCCTCGTACCCGCTGCTCGGCGGCATCGCGGCCGGCCTCACCGTGGTGGCGGACGCCGAACTCGCCCGGGCGCACGACATCGCCGTCGCCGCCGTCAACGCCGAGGCCGCCGAGATCTACGTCAACCCGCTGCGCCAGTACTCCGACGAGGAGTGGCGGTTCATCCTCGGCCACGAGATCCTGCACGCCGCCCTGCGGCACGGCGAGCGCCGCGGCGGCCGCGACCCGTTCCTGTTCAACGTCGCCGCCGACTACGTCATCAACGGCTGGCTGCTGGAGATGGGCATCGGCGAGATGCCCGAAGGGCTGCTGCACGACCCGCAGTTGGCCGGCCTGTCGGCCGAGGAGGTGTACGACCGGATCGCCCGCGACCAGCGCCGGATCCGCCGCCTCGCCACACTGGCCGGGAAGAACCGCCCGGACGTCCTCGGCGCACCGCTGGGCCCGCCCCGGGACTACGTGGACCTGGACGACTTCTACCGGCGCGGCCTCCAGCAGGGCTTCGAACTGCACCGGCGCGAACGCGGGCTGCTCCCGGCCGGGTTGGTCGAGGAGATCCGCGCACTCGCCCATCCGCCGCTGCCCTGGGACGCCCGACTGGCGCGCTGGTTCGACGAGTTCGTGCCCCGGCCGGAGCCGCTGCGCAGCTACTCCCGCCCCGCCCGTCGGCAGTCCGCCACCCCGGACATCCCACGGGCCGGCCGGTACCGCCCCGAGGAGGAGGTGCCGCGCTGCACCTTCGGCGTCGTCCTGGACACCTCCGGCTCGATGGACCGGGCCCTGCTCGGCAAGGCGCTCGGCGCGATCGCCTCGTACGCCGCCGCCCGGGACGTCCCGGCCGCCCGGGTGGTGCACTGCGACGCCGCCCCGCACGACGCCGGGTACCTGCCGGTCGAGGAGATCGCCGGACGGCTGCGGGTGCACGGGCGCGGCGGCACCGTCCTCCAGCCGGGCATCGACCTGCTGGAACGGGCCGAGGACTTCCCGCCGGGGGCGCCGGTGCTGGTGATCACCGACGGCGAGTGCGACGTGCTGCGGCTGCGCCGCGAGCACGCCTTCCTCGTCCCGCGCGGCGCCGCGCTGCCGTTCACCCCGCGCGGGCCGGTGTTCCGGATGACCTGAGCCGGCTTCCTCAGACCAGCGCCGCACGGGGCGCCGCGTCGAGCCGGACCAGCGGGGAGAGCGCCACCAGGTAGCAGGCGGCGGCAAGCGGGATGAACGCCAGGTCCGCCCCGGACGCGACGGTGCCGACCAGCATCAGCACCGGGCTCCACCAGCGCAGCGCCCGGCCGGCCCCCACCGAGGCCGCGACCAGCATCGCCAGCAGGCCGACGTAGAACAGCAGCGGGCCGATCTGGTAGACGGCCGGCAGCACCCCCGGCACGTCCTGCACCCGCTGGAACAGCCGCACCTGCTCGGCCTTGTCCGCCGCGGCCAGGCCGACGCACAGGTCGATCCCGATCTGCACCAGCGAGGCCGCCAGGCCCGCGAACGCCGTCCCCAGCGCGGCGTTCGCGGCCAGCCGTCCGGCGGTGGTGCCGCGCGGGGCGAGCAGCCGGCGCACTGCCAGCAGCACCGGGGCGAACAGCAGCAGGCCGACGAACATCGCGGTGTGCCCGGTGGTCCAGCCGGGGCCGGGCTCACGGGAGCCGGGCACCAGGCGGATGCCGCCGTAGAGGGCCATCAGGGCGGGGGCGCCGACGACGGCGTAGGCGGTGCGGCTGGCGCGGCCGCCGTGGTTGGCGTTCATCTGACGATCTCCCGTGGTGTCCGGGGCCCCGACTCGGTGGCCCGTCCGTTCCGACACCCCAGAGCCTTCCGGCCGGACCCCTCGTCGCGGATCGCCCGCACCGGCGAACCCGGCCCCTCCCCCGCACGGGGGAGTCCCTCAGGAGTCCCCCGCCACCACCGCTCCGGCCTCGTACGCGAACACCACCGCGTGCACCCGGTCGCGCAGCCCGAGCTTGCTCAGCACATTGCTGACGTGGGTCTTCACCGTGTGCTCGCTGACCACCAGTTCGGCCGCGATCTCCGCGTTGGACAGCCCGCGCGCGATCAGCCGCAGCGTCTCCTGCTCCCGCACGGTCAGCTGCTCCAGCAGCCTGGACGGCGGCCGCACCGCCCGCTCCCGGCCGCCCGGGCGGCGGGCCGCGAACTCGCCGATCAGCCGCCTGGTCACCGAGGGGGCGAGCAGCGCCTCCCCGGAGGCCACCATCCGCACCCCGTGCGCCAGGTCGTCCCGTCGGACGTCCTTCAGCAGGAAGCCGCTGGCGCCCGCGTACAGCGCGTCGAAGACGTAGTCGTCGATGTCGAAGGTGGTCAGCATGATCACCTTGGTGGCCGGGAACTCCGCGCACACCCGGCGGGCCGCCTCCAGGCCGTCCATCACCGGCATCCGGACGTCCAGCAGCAGCACGTCCGGGGTGTGCGCCCGCACCGCCTCGACGGCCTCGGCACCGTCGCGGGCCTCGGCCACCACCTCGATGTCCGGCTGGGCGTCCAGGATCATCCCGAACCCGGCCCGCACCAGCTCCTGGTCGTCCGCGACCACCACCCGTATCGGCGTCATCCGCCCACCCTCTCCACCACGCCCGTCGGCCCCAGCGGCAGCCGGACACTCACCAGGAAACCCCTGCCCTCCGGGCCCGGACCGGCCTCCGCCCGGCCACCGCAGGCCGCCGCGCGCTCACGGATGCCGACCAGCCCGCGCCCGCCGGACCAGCCGGCCACCGTACGGTCGGCGGTCAGCGGCACCCCGCGGCCGTTGTCGGAGACCAGCACCTCCAGCACCTCGCCGGCCCGCCGCACCCGGATCGCGACCCGGTCGGCCCCGGAGTGCTTGACGGTGTTGGTCAGCGCCTCCTGCACGATCCGGTACCCGGTCGCCTCCACGTCGGCCGGCAACCCGGCCAGCCCGTCGGCGAGTTCGAGATCCACCCGGAGGCCCGCCGTACGCACCCGCTCGGCCACCTCGACGAGTTCCGCCAGCCGGGGCTGCGGCGCCAGCTCCCGCCCCGCCTCCGGGTCCTTCAACACCCCGAGCACCCGCCGCAGTTGGACCATCGCGTCGCGGCCCGAGTCGGCGATGGTGTCGAAGGCGCGGATCGCCCGGTCCGGGTTGTCGCGCACCACCAGCGGCCCGGCCTCGGCCTGGATCACCATCAGCGAGACGGCGTGCGCCAGGATGTCGTGCATCTCCCGGGCGATCCGGGCCCGCTCCTCGGCGACCGCCCGGGCCGCGTCACTGGCCGCCCGCACCCCGGCCTCCCGGGCCCGCTCCGCCTGCATCCGGGCCAGCTCCCGCTGGGTGCGCACCAGGGCCCCGAAGACGAAGGAGCCGCCCGAGGTCAGCACGCTGAACAGCGCGCCGTTCGGCGAGTGGGTGCCGAGCACGTTGGCGACCACCACCACCGCCAGCACCGACCAGCGCTGCCGGTCCGGGAAGCGCTCCGCCACCGTGTACATCCCGATCACCGCGTACAGCGGGACCTGCGGGTTCGCCGAGTGCGCCACCACCGACAGCACCAGCGAGGGCACGCTGCCGACCAGCAGCCAGCGCATCGTGGCACGACGGCGCCACGGCAGGAACGACGCGGTGGACACCGCCAGCAGGTACACCCACCACGGCCAGTGGGTGTCGTCGTTGTAGACCGCCCAGACCGACACCCCCGCCGAGCAGGCCGCCAGGAAGGTGTCCAGCACGTACGGGCTCAGCCCGGCCGTCCGGCTCCGCCACCACGCAGCGCGCTCCACCCGCGTACCTCCCCCGTACCCGGGGGCCCCGCCCCCGCGGAGAAGATCATGCCCTACCGGCAGAACCTCCGGCAGCGCCCGGTCAGACACCGCTGACCGTCACGCCGCCGGTCTCCGCCCGCGCGGTGATGGTGTGCGCCGCGCCCGGCCGCGACGGGACGCCCACGTCCGCCCTGCCCGACCCCGCCTGCGCGTCCACCGCGTACGCCTCCCCGGAGGGCACCCGCAGCCGCACCCCGCCGTTGCCCACCCGGGCGTCCAGCGTCGCCGGCGCCGCCGCGAAGTCGGCCCGCACCCCGCCGTTGGTCGCGCTCAGGTGCACCGTCGGGGAGGTCAGCCCGATGGCCTCCACCCCGCCGTTCTCCACCGCGGCGTCCACCTGGGCGGCCAGCCCGGTCAGGTGCACCCCGCCGTTCTCCGCCTTGATCCGCACCTTGGTGCCGGCCGGCACCCGCACCCGGTACCCGACCCCGCAGGAACCGCAGCTGTACGCCAGCCGCAGCACGCCGTCCTTCACCTCGTGGGTGGTCCTCGGCTCCGCACCCCGGTAGGTCTGGTGCTCGACCACCTGGACCGAGTCGCCCCCGCCGGTCACCTCCACCCCGCCGTCCTCCCCGTCGACCACCAGCTCCCGGACCGGCTCGGCCACCCCGTAACCCACGGTCCGGTGCTCGTCCGACCCGAACGACGGCAGGCACCCCTGCATCCCCAGCACCACCACCGCCGTGATCGCCACCGCGCCCAGCACCCGCTTCATGTCCGGCCCCCTTCACGAGCCCCGTCATCCCGACACCGGCAACCCTCCCCCGGCCGTCCCCGCCGCCGCCTCCCCCGCCGGAGCGGTTCAGCCGGCTCCCCCACCAGGGGGAGGACGGGCAATTCCCGGAATCCCCGGCGGCGGCGCCGCTCCGCCGGTAGCTTGTTTGCCCGCGCTCAACCTCCCAACCTCCCGGCGGAAGACCACAAGGGCTGATCAGGCATGGCCAACACGCCGTCCGGCGGACCAGGTCCCGCAACCGGTCACGGCCTCGACGACCGCGTCCCCTTCCTGGCCCGGCTCGACCACGCCGACCGCACCGCCCTGCTCGCCCTCGGCCGCCGGCTCGACTACCCCGCACGCTCCACCGCACTGCGCGAGGGCGAGCCCTCCGACCACGTCCTGCTCGTGCTGCACGGCTGGCTGAAGGTCACCGCCGCCGCCGAGAACGGCTACGAGGCGCTGCTCGCCCTGCGCGGGCCGGGCGACATCGTCGGCGAGTCCGCCGCCCTCAGCGGCCGCCCCCGGGCCGCCACCGTCACCGCCCTGGAAGACGTCCAGGCCGCCGCCGTCGACCGCGCCGCCTTCACCGGATACCTCCGGAGCACCCCCGCCGCCTCGATGCAGCTGCTGGCCCTCGCCACCGACCGGCTGCGCGCGGCCGACCACCACCGGCTGAAGTTCGCCTCGCTCACCGTCAGCGAACGGCTCGCCGACCTGCTGCTGGAACTCGCCCGCACCCACGGCCGCCGCACCCCCGAAGGCATCCTCGTCTCCGTCCCGCTCAGCCAGCAGGAACTGGCCGGCTCGGTCGGCGCCTCCCGGGAAGCCGTCGCCCGACTGCTCAAGTCCCTGCGCGACCGCGGCATCGTCGTCACCAGCCGCCGCTCGCTGGTCGTCGCACGCCCCGACCTGCTCCGGAGGCCCGGTCAACTCCGTTGATCCGCACCGAGGTTCTGTGCACACCGTCACAGAGCGAGTACCTCAACGACGCTCACACCCGGACGCCCGCACCGGGCAGGCTGAGCCGCGACGACCGACCGAGAGGCGACCATGACCGACCCGGTGAACCACACCATCCTGCTGCTGGACATCGAACAGTTCGGCCGGCGGGACGACGTCGAGCAGGCCTTCATGCGCCGGATGCTCTACTCCGTCCTGCACGAGACGCTGCGCAGCGCCGGAGTCGAACCCGCCGACCAGCGCCTGGAGGACCGCGGGGACGGCGTGATGGTCCTGATCAGCCCCACCGTGCCCAAACCCCGGCTGCTGAACGCCCTGATCAGCGAGACCCCCGTGCTGCTGCGCGCCAACAACCGCCTCGCGGCCGACAGCGCCCGGGTACGGCTGCGGATGGTGCTCGCCACCGGCGAGGTGGCCGTCCAGGAACTCGGCGGCGCCCTCGGCGGCGCGGTCGGCTGGGACCTCAACCAGGCCTACCGACTGCTCGACTCCCCCGGCCTGCGCGCCCTGCTGCAGCACCTCGACGAGCCCTGCGCCCTCGCCGTCTCCGACGCGCTCTACCAGGGCACCGTCCGCCACGGCCACGGCGGCCTGGCCCCGGAGGCGTTCCACCGGGTCACCGTCCCGGGCAAGGAGGGCGACTTCCCGGCCTGGCTGCACGGCGCCCCCGCACCGGCCACCACCCCGCCCCCGGCCCCCGTCGCCGCCCCGGCCGCCCAGGCCCCGCAGACCGCCGCCCCCGCCACCTTCCAGTTCCTCGGCGGCTCCCCGTCCTTCGGCGGCAACCTGATCGGCGGCGACCAGCACACCGTCTCCGGCGGCGTGGTCAACGGCGACGTCAACACCGGCAACACGATCGGCGGCGACCGATGACCACCGCGGCCGGACAGGAGTCCCCTCAACCACCTGCCGCGCCGCCGGGAGCCCAACAGCCCGGCGCCGACCAGAAGCCCAACGAGCCCACGGAGGAGGCCGCCGAACCCCAAGAGGCCCCACCCGAGCAACCCCAGAACGCTTGGGAAGCCGCTCAGGAGCTGCTGGAGCACGTCCCGGAGGCTTTCGCTAGCCAGGGCTACCTCTTCGCCGGCGGCAGCCCTCGTTTCGGCCGTGACCTAGTCGGCGGTGACCAGCACACGGTTTCGGGCGGCCAGGTCCACGGCGACGTGGTCACCGGCCACAAGACCACGATCCACGTCGACTACCAGATCGGCTCTGCCTTCGGCACCCCACTGCACAGCTCCGGCGAGATCCCCGACATCGAACTTGCCACCCTGGCGGAGGTCTTCCAGGACGGGCCCGTCTTCCAAGAGGCCCTCAACGTACTGCGCGAACACCGGGTGCTGATCCTCACCGGTCATGCCGACACCGGACGCCGGTCGGCCGGGCTGATGCTGCTGTACCGGCTGGGTGCCCGCCGGATTCGCAATCTCGACCCCGACATCTCGCCCGCCGCAATGCTCACCGGTGTCGAGCGGGCCGAAGGCTACCTGCTCGCCGACTACATGACGTCCCGCGCCCGGCCTCTCCGTCGGCCCGATCTCGACCGCCTCCGCGAAACCCTCACCAAGCAGGACGGTTACCTGGTCATCACCGCCGTCCGCTCCGGTACCTTTCGTGATCTGCCAGTCGTCGACTGGCAGCCTCCAGGCCCCCGCGACGTACTCACCGGCCACCTGACCATCCTGCTGTCAGGACAACCAGCCGCCCGAGTCCACGATTTGCTCGCGCTGGAGCCGGTCGAGGGCTTCCTCGACAGGACTCGACCGATCCGGGAGCTAGCCGAGTTCGCGGTCCCGCTGTCCGGCTGCTCGCCCTTGGCAACCGAACACCCGGCGCTCTCCGACTTCGGCCAGGGCGTCGTCCAGGAGCAGGTCGGACGTTGGTTCGGCGATCCGGAGCTCCCGCTCCGGGAAAAGGCGTTCCTGCTCTCGCTCGCCGTCTTCGACCATGCTCCGTACGCCCTCACCGCCGAACTCTCCGACCAGCTCTTCCGCCGCCTGGAGACGATCGCCACGCCCTACCTGAAAGAGGGGATTCCCCCGTTCGGGAATTCGATCGAAGGACGACTGGCCCTGGCCCGGGCGGAGCTCACCGAGGAGAACGAGCAGACCCCGTGGGGGCCGGTGCCACAGCGCATGGCCTCCTTCAGCGATCCCCGAACCTCGCACACGCTGCTCCGAGAAACCTGGACCAGCCATCCCTCTGCCCGACCTGCGATCCTCGCCTGGCTCAACGCCCTGGCGACCGATCCTCGCGCGCTGGTCCGCACCCGGGTGGCATCCACCGTGGCACTGCTCGCGTCCGTCGACCTCACATCGGCGATGAGCCGACTGCTCAGCCCGTGGTCCGAGTCCAAGGACTTTCGTCTCTGTCTTCAGGCGGCCAACAGCCTCGTCCTCGCCTACTACGCCGGCACCGCGGCCGTCCCCCGCATCCTGCGTGACTGGTGCGAGGACGACAACGATCGCCGCCGCTGGACCGCCATCCGGGGATACGCCCTGCTCGGCCATCTACTTCCGGTCCAAGCTCTGGAAGCCATCACCATGGCTGCCGACCGACTCGCCGGAGACGGGTTCGAGGACCTCCTCGCTGATGTCCACCCTGATGACCAGGCTGATGACGACGAGCATTCCGACCGCTACCAAGTGCTCGGCCTGGTTGAGGCCACCGAGCTGCTGCTGCTCTCCACCGAGGGACCACAGGTGCTGGCCGCCATGGTCAGCTGGCTCTCCGAGTCCACGCAACTGCGGCACCTCGCTCTGACCACCTTCCTCACCGCCGCACAACGGACCGAGGACACCGCCGTCACGACCGGCCGCCCTCTGCTTCTGGGCTGGTACACCGAGAGCCCGCACCCAGCCCCCGGCGGCCCCGTAACGATCACCGTGCTGCCGACACCGGAGAGGCCCCCGTATGTCCGAGGCCTGCTGATCACCATGTGGCGCAACGCGCTGGCGGACCCCGACCATCGCAGTTCGGCTCTGCGTGTCATGCGTGACTGGCTGCTCAGTTCCGTAGAACAACCTGAGACCGAGGCCGAACTCACCGAGCTGTTCGACGACCTGGCCGTCACCACCCGCGACCGCGAGCGGCTCGACCACCTCATCCGTACCGTCCACGACGGCAGGCACCCACAAACCTCGCCCGGCAGCTGACAACCCGTCCCGATCCTGGAGCACCCGCGCATGTCGGCACGACACCGCCCCGACCTCCCCGCCGGCGACCTCGTCGACCCGGTCCTGACGGTCCACCCGCTCGGCCGCACGCTCGGCCTGCCCAAGCGGCCGGCCGCCCGCGCCGACACCGCCCTGGTCCTCACCACCCCGTCCGGCGACCACCAGGTCTACCTCCCGCCGCACCGCCCGGGCTTCAGCGACCTGGTCGGCCGCGCCTACCAGGCCGCGTTCGAGGTCGATCTCGGCCTGCACCACCTGCGGATGGAGGAGCGGCTGCCCGGCCGGGACGACGTCGGCGCCTTCGAGGCCGTGGTGGAGGTCGACTGGCAGGTCTCGGCCGCGGAGCTGGTCGTCGCCGCCCAGGTCCGCAACGTCCCGGCCGTGCTGGTCCCGCGGCTCCGGCAGCGGATGCGGGCGGTCGCCCGCCACCTCTCCACCGACCAGAGCGGCGAGGCCGAGAGCGCCGTCCAGCAGGCGCTGGACGATTTCCCGGTGGCCGAGGCCGAGGGCCTGCGGGTGCGCTGCGCCGTCCAGTTGGACCTCGACCAGGCCGCCCGGGAGCAGAAGGAGCGGTTGCGCGGCTACCACTTCGACACCCAGGCCCACCCGCACGCCCTGCGGCAGGTGCAGGAGGCGAACGAGGTCCTCGCCGCGAAGGCGAAGTTCTACCAGTACCACCTGGAGCAGGGCGGGGTGACCGCCTGGGCCCTCCAGGTGGCCGCGCACCCCGAGGACCTGCCGCGGGCGCTCGGCTACCTGGACGACGAGCAGCAGCAGCTGGTCCAGGGCCAGCTCCAGGTGATCCAACGGCTGCTCGACCAGAACGCCCTGGAGGACTTCGAGCTGGAGGGCCCGCGCCAGGACGCGAGGGCCGCGCTGGAAGCGATCCTGCGCCACCGGCCCGCCGGCCCCGGTGCGCCCCGGCTCGACAAGGGCCCGAATCCGCCGCTCGCGCCGTGACCCCGAGGAGTTCCGCCGTGTCCGACCCTCCCACCCCGATACCGTCCCCGCCCGGCGCCGCCCTGCTCGCCGAATTGCGCGCCGAGATCGCCCGCGCGGACAGCAAGGCCGCCGTCCTGGTGGCCGCCCTCGGCGTGATCGTCGGGGTGCTCGGCGGCCTGCTCACCAGCACCGGCTGGGCTCCGCAGCGGCTCTCCGGCGCCGCCAAGGCGTTGCTGGCCCTCGGCGGCCTGGGCATCGCCGTCTCGCTGGTCTCGCTGCTGTTCGCGGTGCTGCCCCGGTTCCGGCACAGCACCTGGCGGCCGGGCCGCCCGCTCGGCTACTTCGGGGACATCCGGCTGGCCGCCGAGCAGGGGCTGCTCGCCGACGCCCTGGCCGACACCGAACGGCTGGCCGCCGAGGCGGTCCGCACCGCGCTCGCGGAGAACAGCCTGATCGTCTCGCGGAAGCACTCCTGGGTCCGGATCGGCATCCTCACCTTCGGCGCCGGCCTGTTCCCGCTGGTCACCGCCCTGTTCCTGGGCTGACCCGTCCCGCACACCCGTCCACCGCCGTACGGACGCCGCTGTCGCGCGCGTCCCGTCCCAAGGACTCGTCATGACCGAACCGACCTACCCGGACGCCCCGCCGCCGCAGTACCCCGGCACCGCACCCGGGTACCCGACCGTCCCGCCCCAGCACCCGCAGGCCGCTCCCCAATACCCGGGCACCGCCCCGCAGTACCCCACCACCGCCCCACCCCAGTACCCGACCGCCACTCCGCCCGAGTACCCGACCGTCCCGCCCCAGCACACCCCGCCTCAGCACCCCCAACACCCGCCCCGCGTCCCCGCCCAGGGCCCCACCCCGCCGCCCGCACCGCCGCTCACCCCTCCCCCGACCCCACCGCTCGCCCCACCCCCGACCCCACCGCAGCCCCCCACCCTCGACCCCACCGTCCACATCACCCCGCACACCGGCCGGGTCCACCTGGCCGCCCGCCAACGCGGCGCCGACGTCACCACGATCGGCCAACTGGCCTTCCAGATTCCGCACTTCGTCTGCAGCCTGGTGGTCGTCACGATGGTCTCGCTGCTCCTCCCCGAGCCGCTCGGCTACGTGCTGATCGGCCTCTGGATCGCCTCCGGCGCCCTGGTCTTCCACCGCCCGACCGAGAAGGTCCTCGCCCGCTACCTGTTCCGGATGCGCCCGGCCCTGCACTCCGAGCTGACCCGCCTGGAGCCGATCTGGTACCAGGTGACGGCCAAGGCCGGGGTGAGCCCGCAGGCGTACGACCTGTGGATCGAGGACCACCAGGCCATCAACGCGACCGCCGCCGCCGGGCACATCGTCGGCGTCACCCGGTACGCGCTGGAGACCCTCCCCGACGCCCAGCTGGCCGCCGTGCTCGCCCATGAGCTCGGCCACCACCGCGGCGGCCACGCCTGGGCGACCCTGCTCGGCTACTGGTACTCGCTGCCGGCCCGGACCGCCTGGGCGCTGTTCCGCCTCGCGGCGGTCCTGGCGTTCCGGATCGCCTCGGTGTTCTCGCTGCTCGGTGCGCTCGTGGTCGGGCTGGTCGCCCTGGTCGTGGTGGTGGCCGTGGCCCTGTCGTTCCCGCCGCTGCTGCTGGTCCTGGTGACGCCCTACCTGCTGGCCGCGGTCGGCCGCCGCTCCGAGCTGCGGGCGGACGTCCACGCGGCCGAGCTCGGTTTCGCCGACGCCATGATCGAGGTCTTCCACGGCTTCCTGCGGGACGAGGAGCAGGCCCAGGCGATCGCCGCGCGGGAGAACGGCGGCCGGGCGGTCGCCCCCGGCCTGGCCGCCCGGCTGCTCTCCAGCCACCCGGACACCCACACCCGGATCCGCCGCCTGGAGGACTGGCGCGCCGCGGCCGCCACCGCGGCCCAGCGCTGAGAAACGCCGCAGGGCGGCCACCCCGTGAGGGGTGACCGCCCTGCGATCAGCGGCCGTCGCCGGCCGAGGAGCTGACTCAGCCGGTGTACGGGCCGTAGTCGTAGTCGTCCAGCGGAACCGCCTGGCCGGAGCCGGCGCCGAAGGGCGACAGGTCGTAGTCGTCGTAGCCGACGGCCGAGTACATGGCGGCCTTGGCCTCCTCGGTCGGCTCGACCCGGATGTTGCGGTAGCGGGGCAGACCCGTACCGGCCGGGATGAGCTTACCGAGGATGACGTTCTCCTTGAGGCCCAGCAGCGGGTCCGACTTGGCGTGGATCGCCGCGTCGGTGAGGACCCGGGTCGTCTCCTGGAAGGAGGCGGCCGACAGCCAGGACTCGGTGGCCAGCGAGGCCTTGGTGATACCCATCAGCTGCGGACGGCCGGAGGCGGGGTGACCGCCCTCGGCGACCACGCGACGGTTCTCGGTCTCGAAGCGGCCGCGCTCGACGAGCTCGCCCGGGAGCAGCTCGGCGTCGCCCGACTCGATGATCGTCACGCGGCGGAGCATCTGCCGGATGATGATCTCGATGTGCTTGTCGTGGATCGACACGCCCTGCGAGTTGTAGACCTTCTGGACCTCGGCGACCAGGTGGATCTGGACGGCACGCTGGCCCATGATCCGCAGGACGTCGTGCGGGTTGGTGGCACCCATGGTCAGCTTCTGGCCGACCTCGACCGCCTCGCCCTCGCTGACCAGCAGCTTCACACGCTTGGAGACCGGGTAGGCGATCTCCTCGCTGCCGTCGTCCGGGGTGATGACGATCTTGCGGGTCTTCTCGGTGTCCTCGATCCGCGCGCGGCCGGTGGCCTCGGAGATCGGGGCCACACCCTTGGGGGTACGGGCCTCGAAGAGCTCGACGACACGCGGCAGACCCTGGGTGATGTCGTCACCGGCCACACCACCGGTGTGGAAGGTACGCATGGTCAGCTGGGTACCGGGCTCACCGATGGACTGGGCGGCGATGATGCCGACCGCCTCACCGATGTCGACCAGCTTGCCGGTGGCCAGCGAGCGCCCGTAGCAGAAGGCACAGGTGCCGACGGCCGACTCACAGGTCAGGATCGAGCGGGTCTTGACCTCGCCGATGCCGTGGCGGATCAGCTCGTCGATCAGCACGTCACCGAGGTCGGTGTTGGCGGTGGCCAGCAGCTTGCCGTCGACGGTGATGTCCTCGGCGAGCATGCGGGCGTACACGCTGGTCTCGACGTCGTCGGCCTTGCGCAGCACGCCGTCGGCGCCCACGGAGCCGATCGCCAGCTTCAGGCCGCGCTCGGTGCCGCAGTCCTCCTCGCGAATGATGACGTCCTGGGAGACGTCGACCAGACGACGGGTGAGGTAGCCGGAGTCGGCGGTACGGAGGGCGGTGTCGGCCAGACCCTTACGGGCACCGTGGGTGGAGATGAAGTACTCCAGCACGGTGAGACCCTCACGGAACGACGCCTTGATGGGTCGCGGGATGGTCTCGTTCTTGGCGTTCGACACCAGACCACGCATACCGGCGATCTGGCGCATCTGCATCATGTTTCCACGAGCACCCGAGTCGACCATCATGAAGATGGGGTTCGTCTTCGGGAAGTTCTCGTTCATGGCCTCGGCGACCTCGTTGGTCGCCTGGGTCCAGATGCCGATGAGCTCCTGCTTGCGCTCGTCGTTGGTGATCAGGCCGCGCTCGTACTGACGCTGGACCTTCTCCGCCTTCGCCTCGTAGCCCTCAAGGATCTGGGGCTTGTTCGGCGGGACGACGACGTCGGAGATCGAGACGGTGACACCCGAGCGGGTCGACCAGTGGAAGCCGGACGCCTTCAGGTTGTCCAGGGTCGCCGCGACGACGACCTTGGGGTAGCGCTCCGCCAGGTCGTTGACGATCGCGGAGAGCTGCTTCTTGCCCACCTCGTAGTCGACGAACGGGTAGTCCTCGGGCAGCAGCTCGTTGAAGAGCGCGCGACCCAGGGTGGTCTTCAGGCGGAACGGCTCGCCGTCGAACCAGTTCGACTGGCCCTCCTCGTCCACCGGCGGGGTCCAGCCGCGGGGCGGGACGGTGCCGGCGCCGAGGCGCAGCTCGATCGGGGCCTGGACGTCCAGCTCGCGGGCGTCGAAGGCCATGATCGCCTCGGCGGTCGACGAGAAGGTGCGGCCGGCGCCCTTCACGTTCTCGCGGTCCGAGGTCAGGAAGAACAGACCGAGCACCATGTCCTGGGTCGGCATGGTGACGGGGCGACCGTCGGCCGGCTTCAGGATGTTGTTCGAGGACAGCATCAGGATGCGGGCCTCGGCCTGCGCCTCCGCGGAGAGCGGCAGGTGGACGGCCATCTGGTCACCGTCGAAGTCCGCGTTGAACGCGGTGCAGACGAGCGGGTGGATCTGGATGGCCTTGCCCTCGACCAGCTGCGGCTCGAAGGCCTGGATGCCGAGGCGGTGCAGGGTGGGCGCACGGTTCAGCAGGACCGGGTGCTCGGCGATGACCTCTTCGAGCACGTCCCACACGACCGGGCGGGCGCGCTCGACCATGCGCTTGGCCGACTTGATGTTCTGCGCGTGGTTCAGGTCGACCAGGCGCTTCATCACGAACGGCTTGAAGAGCTCCAGCGCCATGGCCTTGGGCAGACCGCACTGGTGCAGCTTGAGCTGCGGGCCGACGACGATGACCGAACGGGCCGAGTAGTCGACTCGCTTGCCGAGCAGGTTCTGACGGAAACGACCCTGCTTGCCCTTCAGCATGTCGCTGAGGGACTTCAGGGGCCGGTTGCCCGGGCCGGTGACCGGACGACCGCGGCGGCCGTTGTCGAACAGCGCGTCGACGGCCTCCTGGAGCATGCGCTTCTCGTTGTTCACGATGATCTCGGGGGCACCGAGGTCGAGCAGGCGCTTCAGGCGGTTGTTGCGGTTGATCACGCGGCGGTACAGGTCGTTCAGGTCGGAGGTCGCGAAGCGGCCACCGTCCAGCTGCACCATCGGACGCAGGTCCGGCGGGATGACCGGGACGCAGTCCAGGACCATGCCGTTCGGCTTGTTGCTGGTCTGCAGGAACGCGGAGACGACCTTGAGGCGCTTGAGCGCACGGGTCTTCTTCTGGCCCTTGCCGGTGCGGATGATCTCGCGGAGGCGCTCGGCCTCCTCCGCCAGGTCGAAGGTCTCCAGGCGGTCCTTGAGGGCCGCGGCGCCCATCGAGCCGGAGAAGTAGGTGCCGAAGCGGTCGCGCAGCTCGCGGTAGAGCAGCTCGTCGCCCTCCAGGTCCTGGACCTTGAGGTTCTTGAAGCGGGCCCACACCTCGTCGAGGCGGTCGAGCTCGCGCTGCGCGCGGTCGCGCAGCTGCTTCATCTCGCGCTCGGCGCCCTCGCGCACCTTGCGGCGCACGTCGGCCTTGGCGCCCTCGGCCTCCAGCTCGGCCAGGTCGGTCTCGGCCTTCTTGGCGCGGCCTTCGAGGTCGGAGTCGCGGCGGTTCTCGATCTGCTGGCGCTCGACCGAGACGTGCGCCTCCAGGGACGGCAGGTCGCGCTGGCGGCGCTCGTCGTCGACCCAGGTGATCATGTAGGCGGCGAAGTAGATGACCTTCTCGAGGTCCTTCGGCGCCAGGTCGAGCAGGTAGCCGAGGCGGGACGGCACACCCTTGAAGTACCAGATGTGGGTGACCGGGGCGGCCAGCTCGATGTGGCCCATCCGCTCACGACGCACCTTGGCGCGGGTCACCTCGACGCCGCAGCGCTCACAGATGATGCCCTTGAAGCGGACGCGCTTGTACTTACCGCAGTAGCACTCCCAGTCCCGGGTCGGACCGAAGATCTTCTCGCAGAAGAGTCCGTCCTTTTCGGGCTTCAGGGTGCGGTAGTTGATGGTCTCCGGCTTCTTGACCTCGCCGTGCGACCACTGGCGGATGTCGTCGGCGGTGGCCAGGCCGATGCGGAGCTCGTCGAAGAAGTTGACGTCAAGCACTGGTCGTCAAGCCCTCTTTCGTGATTCGAGAGTTTGTCTGTGGTCTGAGGGGGGCCTGGGGGCGGGCCGGCTGCACGCTGCTTGATTCAGAAGCGCGAGCCGGCCCGACCTCCGTCAGACCTCTTCGACGCTGCTCGGCTCGCGCCGGGACAGGTCGATGCCGAGCTCTTCGGCGGCGCGGAAGACGTCCTCGTCGGAGTCCCGCATCTCGATGGACTGGCCGTCCGAGGACAGCACCTCCACGTTGAGGCAGAGCGACTGCATTTCCTTGATGAGCACCTTGAAGGACTCGGGAATGCCGGGCTCGGGGATGTTCTCGCCCTTGACGATGGCCTCGTAGACCTTCACGCGGCCGAGGACGTCGTCGGACTTGATGGTGAGCAGCTCCTGCAGGGCGTACGCGGCGCCGTACGCCTCGAGGGCCCACACCTCCATCTCACCGAAGCGCTGACCACCGAACTGCGCCTTACCACCGAGCGGCTGCTGGGTGATCATCGAGTACGGACCGGTCGAACGGGCGTGCAGCTTGTCGTCGACCAGGTGGTGCAGCTTGAGGATGTACATGTAGCCGACCGAGACCGGCATCGGGAACGGCTCGCCGGAGCGGCCGTCGAACAGCCGGGCCTTGCCGGTGGAGTTCACCAGGCGCTCACCGTCACGGGTGAGGATGGTGTTGTCCAGCAGGCCGGTGATCTCGTCCTCGCGGGCGCCGTCGAAGACCGGGGTGGCGAGGTTGGTGCCACCCTCGACCTGGTCCGCGCCGATCGCCTGGAGGCGCTGGGCCCACTCGTCGGCGAGGCCGGAGACGTCCCAGCCCTGCTTGGCGAGCCACCCGAGGTGGATCTCCAGGACCTGTCCCGGGTTCATTCGGGACGGGACACCCAGCGGGTTGAGGATGATGTCGACCGGGGTGCCGTCCTCGAGGAAGGGCATGTCCTCGACCGGAAGGATCTTGGAGATGACACCCTTGTTGCCGTGACGGCCGGCGAGCTTGTCACCGTTGGTGATCTTGCGCTTCTGGGCCACGTAGACGCGGACCAGCTGGTTCACGCCCGGCGGGAGCTCGTCGCCCTCTTCGCGGTCGAAGACGCGGACGCCGATGACCTTGCCGGACTCACCGTGCGGGACCTTCAGCGAGGTGTCGCGGACCTCACGGGCCTTCTCACCGAAGATCGCGCGGAGCAGGCGCTCCTCGGGGGTCAGCTCGGTCTCACCCTTCGGGGTGACCTTGCCGACGAGGATGTCACCGGTGACGACGTCGGCGCCGATCCGGATGATGCCGCGCTCGTCGAGGTCGGCGAGGACCTCCTCTGAGACGTTCGGGATGTCCCGGGTGATCTCCTCGGGGCCGAGCTTGGTGTCACGGGCGTCGACCTCGTGCTCCTCGATGTGGATCGAGGAGAGGACGTCGTCCTGCACGAGGCGCTGCGACAGGATGATCGCGTCCTCGTAGTTGTGACCCTCCCACGACATGAACGCCACGAGCAGGTTCTTGCCGAGGGCCATCTCGCCCTCGTCGGTGCACGGGCCGTCGGCCAGCACCTGGTTGACCTCGACCCGGGCGCCCTCGTCCACGAGCACCTTCTGGTTGAAGGCGGTGCCCTGGTTGGAGCGGGTGAACTTGGCGGCGCGGTACGTGGTGTACGTGCCGTCGTCGTTGGCCACGGTGACGTAGTCGGCCGAGACCTCCTGCACCACACCGGACTTCTCGGCGGTGATGACGTCCGCGGCGTCGACGGCGCAGCGGTACTCCATGCCGGTGCCGACCAGCGGGGCCTCGCTCTTCAGCAGCGGCACCGCCTGGCGCATCATGTTGGAGCCCATGAGCGCGCGGTTGGCGTCGTCGTGCTCGAGGAACGGGATCATGGCGGTCGCGACCGACACCATCTGGCGCGGCGAGACGTCCATGTAGTCGATCTCGGAGCCCGGGATGTAGTCGATCTCGCCACCACGGCGGCGGACCAGGACACGCGGCTCGGCGAAGTGCAGGTCCGCGGTCAGCGGGGCGTTCGCCTGGGCGATGACGTAGCGGTCCTCCTCGTCGGCGGTGAGGTAGTCCACCTTCTCGGTGACCACACCGTCGACGACCTTGCGGTACGGGGTCTCGATGAAGCCGAAGGCGTTGACCCGGCCGTACGAGGCCAGCGACCCGATCAGACCGATGTTCGGGCCTTCCGGGGTCTCGATCGGACACATGCGGCCGTAGTGCGAGGGGTGCACGTCACGGACCTCGAAGCCGGCGCGCTCACGGGAGAGACCACCGGGACCGAGGGCGGACAGACGACGCTTGTGGGTCAGGCCCGACAGCGGGTTCGTCTGGTCCATGAACTGCGACAGCTGGCTGGTGCCGAAGAACTCCTTGATGGAGGCGACGACCGGCCGGATGTTGATCAGGGTCTGCGGCGTGATCGCCTCGACGTCCTGGGTGGTCATGCGCTCGCGCACGACGCGCTCCATACGGGCGAGACCCGTACGGACCTGGTTCTGGATGAGCTCGCCGACGTTGCGCAGGCGGCGGTTGCCGAAGTGGTCGATGTCGTCGACCTCGACCACGATGTCGCGGCCGGTCTCGTCACGCCACTCGGTCTCGCCCGCGTGCAGCTTCACCAGGTACTTGATCGCACCGATGATGTCGGGCTCGGTGAGCACGCCGGAGTCCAGCGACTCGGCGTTGCCCAGCTTGCGGTTGAGCTTGTACCGGCCGACCTTGGCCAGGTCGTAGCGCTTCGGGTTGAAGTACAGGTTCTCCAGAAGCGTCTGCGCGGCCTCGCGCGTCGGCGGCTCGCCGGGACGCAGCTTGCGGTAGATGTCCAGCAGCGCGTCGTCCTGGCCCTGGGTGTGGTCCTTCTCCAGGGTGTTGCGCATCGACTCGTACTCGCCGAACTCCTCGAGAATCATCTCGTTGGTCCAGCCGAGAGCCTTCAGCAGCACGGTGACGGACTGCTTGCGCTTGCGGTCGATGCGGACACCGACCATGTCGCGCTTGTCGATCTCCATCTCCAGCCAGGCACCACGCGAGGGGATGACCTTGCAGGAGTAGATGTCCTTGTCGGACACCTTGTCCAGGGTGGAGTCGAAGTACACACCCGGGGAGCGGACCAGCTGCGAGACGACGACACGCTCGGTGCCGTTGATCACGAACGTGCCCTTGTGGGTCATGAGCGGGAAATCGCCCATGAAGACCGTCTGAGACTTGATCTCACCGGTCTCGTTGTTGGTGAACTCGGCCGTGACGAAGAGCGGGGCCGCGTACGTGAAGTCGCGGTCCTTGCACTCGTCAATCGAGTTCTTCGGCGGCTCGAAACGGTGGTCGCGGAAGGTCAGCGACATCGACCCGCTGAAGTCCTCGATCGGGGAGATCTCCTCGAAGATCTCCTCCAGACCGGACTTGGTGGGGACGTCCTGACCGGACTCCAGCGCCTGCTCGACCCGGGACTTCCAGGCCGCGTTGCCGAGCAGCCAGTCAAAGCTCTCGGTCTGCAGGGCCAGGAGGTTCGGGACCTCGAGGGGCTCCTTGATCTTCGCGAACGAGACGCGGAGCGGGGCGGTGGATGCGGCGGAATTGTTCGAGGCGTTGCGCGGCGCGGCCAAGAGGGGGGTCCTTCCGAGGGCTCGGAGCTCACTACGCGCGTACCAGCCGGGCCTGCTTGGGCCTGGGTTCCGCCTCCCTCGCCACTGGCCTCCGCCGGGGTCGAAACCCCAGGTCAGAGCCGCTTTGCGGAGGCGGTGCCAGACCCCATCAGGGCAACGCAAACTCCGGGCGACGAGTCACGGAGAAGCTAACAGGCAGCGCAAAGGGACAGTGTAGCCAAAGGCGACACTGCTGTCCAGCTCTGATTCGGAAACCGAATCGGAGACTCCTCCCGGTAGCCGGCGGACGCGGACGCCCACCGGGTACTGCTCTAACTCACGTGGAGTCATTTCCCGCCGGAGCCGCTGGTTATGCATCCAGCCGCACACCAACCCGGGCGGACTCGCGCCTTGAGAATCGCGCGCCTCGCCGGGTTCGTCAAGGGCCCGCCGGCGGCGCGGACCTCGACCCGTCTATCGGCCCAGACCCCTCCGGCGTTACAGAAGCCGTGGTCGGGGCCACTCTCGATGACGGTGATCACCATACTCCTCGCCGCCGACAGTGCCGAGTGGGCGATCGGCCACACCGGTGGTTCCCCCGCCGCCCCGGCCGGGCCCCGGGAACGCAAAAGGCCGGGCCGATCACCCGCAAGGGTGATCGGCCCGGCCTCAGGCCCCCTCAGAGGGGGCGAGAAGTCACTTGACGGTGACCTTGGCGCCGGCACCCTCGAGGGCGGCCTTGGCCTTCTCGGCAACGTCCTTGGCAACCTTCTCCAGGACCTTGGCACCAGCGGTGTCAACGAGGTCCTTGGCCTCCTTCAGGCCGAGGGAGGTCAGGGTGCGCACCTCCTTGATGACCTGGATCTTCTTGTCGCCGGCACCGTCGAGGATGACGTCGAACTCGTCCTGCTCCTCGACGGCCTCAGCGGCGCCACCGGCGGCGCCACCAACGGCGGCAACGGCGACCGGGGCGGCAGCGGTGACGTCGAACTTCTCCTCGAAGGCCTTCACGAAGGCAGCGAGCTCGATGAGGGTGAGCTCCTCGAACTGCGCGAGCAGCTCGTCCTGGGACAGCTTCGCCATGATTGGCGTCCTTCCACTAAATCGGCAGGTGGTGCCGGATGTACGGGATGGCGGGCGTACGGGCCCGCAGCGAGGCGTGAGCCTGCCGAATTACTCGGCGGCCGCGTCCTCGGCGGCGGGAGCCGGCGTACCGGCACCGCCCTGCTCGACCTTGTCGCGCAGCGCGTCCACAGTGCGGACGAGCTTCGACGGCAGGGCCTGGAAGAGCGCGGCAGCCTGGGACTGCTTGGCCTTCAGGGCACCCGCCAGCTTGGCGAGCAGCACCTCGCGGGACTCGAGGTCCGCGAGCTTCTTGATCTCATCGGCGGACAGCGCCTTACCGTCAAGGACACCGCCCTTGATGATGAGAGCGGGGTTCTCCTTGGCGAAGTCACGCAGAGCCTTCGCCGACTCCACCGGGTCACCGGTGACGAAGGCAACAGCCGTCGGACCGTTGAACAGGTCGTCCAGCTCGGAGATCCCGGCCTCGTTGGCCGCGATCTTGGTCAGCGTGTTCTTCACCACGGCGTACTCGGCGTTGTCGCCGAGCGAGCGACGCAGGGTCTTGACCTGCTTCACCGAGAGACCGCGGTACTCGGTCAGCAGCGCCGCGGAGGAGCCACGGAACTTGTCCGTGATCTCGGCGACGGCGGCAGCCTTGTCGGGCCTGGCCATAGGCTTACGCCTCCTTCCGTGATGTCGAAGTCCGGCCGACCGCGAAGTCGACCATTCACACCTCGAACCGACCGGAACGGAAGGAAAGCCCCTGCAAAATGCAATGAGCCCCGATGCGCAGGCGCACGGGGCTCGAAACGACCTCTACGGGCAGTCGCGCGGACGCGGCACCCGGAAATCGAAGCTCCAGACACACCTGCGCGGGCTGCCTGCGACGAATCGCAGATCCTTCGGCCACCGGCTCCCTGACGGGGGCGCGGCGACAACCAGCGGTCTTTGGCTTCGGCAACAGTAACCGGACTCGTCCGGACGACGCAAATCGCCCTCGGACGGGTGAACCCGGCAGGGCGCGGTGGGGCTCAGCGGGCCAGTGGGGAGACCGTCCGGACGCCGGTGTCCACGGTGTCGGTCTCGGCCGGGGCCTGGGCCGAGAGCAGCGCGCCGGCCGGGTCGGAGTAGACCACCGAGTCGTCGGCCCGGCCGCTGTCCCCGGTGCCGGTGCGCTGGAGCCGGACCAGCTGGTCCTTGTCGTTCAGCCAGAGGTCCAGGGTGAGCGAGACCGAACCGCCGGGGGCCAGCGCGGCCCGCAGGCCGTCCCGGCGGGCCTGGGTCAGCTGGGACTGGGCGGCCGCGTACTTCTCCGCGGTGGTGGTCACCCGGTAGTGCTCGACGGTCGAGTCCTCGTACTTCTCCTCGCCGACGAAGCTCGGCTCCATCCCGTCGGCGTTGGCCGCGGCCAACGCCTCGACCGGGTTGAGCAGATCGATCAGCCCCGCGTACGGGACCTCCTTGTGCCCGTCCGGGTCGGGCTGGACGGTGAACCGCTCCCAGTGCTTGCCGCCGTTCTTCGCCGCGGTGGCCGCGTCGCCGCCCTGGTAGCCGACGGTGTCCACGACGATCAGCTGCTCGGCGTCGCCCGGGGTGGAACGCTTGATCTGCAGCGCCGTCTTGGGGGCCCAGAACAGCGGACCGGAGCCGGCGTCCGCACCCAGCCGGTAGCTGACCTTGGCCCGGCGGGCGGTCTGCATGGCCAGCTGGGCGGAGAGCAGCACCCCGTGCGGCGAGCGGTCGGTCGGCTTGGCCGGTCCGGTCGGGGTGGCGGTGGTGGCGGGGGCACTGCTGGTGCTGGCGCCGGCCGACGGCGTCGCGGGCGCCTCGCCGCCGCCGCAGCCGGTCAGCCCGCTCGCGAGCACGGCGACCACGGCCAGGGCCGCCAGCCGCCGCCGTACCGCCATCGTCCGTTCCTCTCTCACCGGGCCACCTTGCCATCCGGACCCGGCCCGGCCGGTGGCGGCCCCCTGGTCGGGCCGCCCCGGCGCCGGTCCGTCCACCGGGACGGACCAGTCGGGTGCCGGGATCAGCTGCCGGAGCCGGCCTTCTTGCCGAGCTTCGCCAGGTCGGCCATCTCGATCGTGTCGGCCTTGTCCGGCGCGGTCGTGGCGATCGGGGTGCCGTAGTCGGAGTAGGTGACGCCGAAGGTCATCCGGCCGGCCTTGGTGTCCGCCTGCCCGGTCTGCTTCAGCACCAGCTGGTCGGAGTCCACCCAGACGTCGATCGCCTCGGTGGTGATCCCCGCGGTAGCCAGCTTCTGCTTCATCTGGTCGACCTGCTCCGGGGTCATCTTGCTGCCGTTGGCCGCCACCAGGTCGGCGACCTTCAGCGTGCCGGCGTAGTGGGTGGCCTGCTTGCCGTCCACCGTCTCCTTCCCGATCTCGGTCACGCTGCCGGAGGCGATCAGGGTCTGCACCGCCTCGACCGGGTCGGCCTTCCGCATCTGGTCGGCGCTATTGGCGCCACCCTGCATCTTGGACATGTCGTCGAAGCCGATGTGCACCCAGTGCCGCCCGTCGGTCGACTGCAGGAGCTGGCCACCGAGCTTCATGTACATGCCGTCCTTGACGAACCGGTACGTGAACGCCGAACTGCCCATGCTGCTGGTCAGCTGCTCGGCACCGGGCAGGCTGGACATGTCCACGGTCAGGTCGCCCTGGAGGCCGTCGGCCCAGCCGATGGCCCCGTCGATCTTCATCGGGATGCCACCGACGGTGACCTCTTCGGTGATCTTGGCCGACTTCGCCTCGCTCGTCTTCTTGCTGACCTGCTCCAGGAAGACCGCCGGGCTCACCTTGGCCGGCGGGGTGGTCGGGGCGGCGGCGGTGGTCGCGGCCGCCGCGGCGGTGCCCGTCGCGGCCGGGGCGGCGTTCTTGCCGTCCGAGTCGTTGTTGTTGTTGCAGGCGGTCGCGGTCAGCGCCAGGGCGGCGAGGACGACGGCGACAGCGGTCTTGCGGGTTCCAGCCATGGTGTTCCCCCCTTGAGAACCCCCGGGCGCGCTACGCGCCCGGGGTGGTAGCCGGTGGTCGGTGCGGTCGGTTCCGGGCCTGCTCAGCCGAACAGCTTGAGCAGGTCGGCCTGGGAGCCGAGGTCGCCGGCGGCGGGCGCCTCGACCTTGCCGCCCTTGCCGAGGTCGGAGTACTTCACGGTGACGGCCTTGGAGGCGCCGTTGGAGTCGCCGTACTCCTGGTACTTGACGAGCTCCTGCTTGTCGTTCAGCCAGAAGTCGACGGTGAGGGTCTTGCCGTCCTCCTCCAGCGTCTTCTGGACGGACTGGCGCTGCTCCTGGGTGAGCGAGGTCATCCCGGCGACCAGGGTGGCGGTGTCCTCGACGGCCCGCAGGTGGGTGGTCTGGACGCCGTCCACGCTCTCCTGGCCGACCTTGCTCGGCTTGCCGCTGGCGGCCGCGATGGTGAGCTGGGTGACCGGGTTCATCATCTGGCCCATCACCGCGAAGGCACCGCCCATCTCCTCCGAGTTGGGCACCTGGATCCAGTGCTTCCCCTGGAGGGCCGCGGCGTCGTCGCTGCCGATGTAGGCGTCCGCCCCGATCACCCGGATCTTGAGCTTCTTGCCCTCCATGTCGCCGGTCACGTCCAGGGCGACCTTGGCCGGGTCCTTCCAGTCGGCGGTGCCGCTGCCGCCCGGGTTGGAGGCGTCCGGGGAGGTCATGGCGACCTTGCCGTTGCCCGCCTTCTGCATCGCCAGGGCGGCGGCCGCGAGGGCGGCCTTCGGGTCCGCGGGCGCTCCGGCCGCGGCGGCGGCCGCACCGGCGTCCTTGCCGTCGCCGGCCGAGGCCTTGTTGTCGCTCTTGCCGCTGCCGCAGGCGGTGAGCGCGGCCAGCAGGACGGCGGCGGTCGCGACGGTCGAGGCGAGACGGACAACGCGCATGGAGGTACCCCCGGTAAGTTCATCGGAAGAGCCGGTCATCGGCTTCTTCTCAGCGGACTCTAACGGATCGCCGGAACCGGACCGCACCGGATTTCCCGCTCCGGTCACCCGGTCGCGGCGGGCGTCGTCTCCCCCGACCCGGAGGGTGAGACATCGGTCGTGGTCACCGTGGTTCCGGCACTCCCCCGGGCCGTCTCACGCAGCCTCAACAGCCGCTGGCCGGGCCCGACCCAGACGTCGTAGCCGATCTCCGCGACCCCTCGCCGGCGGTACCAGTCGACCACCGAGGTGAGCTGACCCGGGCTCAACTCCCGGTCCGCGCCGAAGTAGTCGGCCACCGGGGCGGCCCCCTGGTAGTGCGCGACGGTGGTCCCGGCCAGCTGCTCGCCGCCGAGCGAGCGCAGCCGGTCGGTCTGGGCCATCCCGTACGCCCGGCTGCCCGGATTGGTGACCAGCGCGGTCATCCAGCCGCCCGCGTAGCCAGTCGGGTCGGGGGCGCCCGGGTCGGCGGCGGCCGCCGGGTCGAGCGACTCCGCGGTGGCGCGCTCCGCGTGCCTGGTCGCGCCGCCCTGGTACGCCAGGTCGAACGCGCCGTCCCGGAGGGTCAGCCGCCCGCTGCCCAGTTCGTCGGTGACGGTCAGCTCGGCCTCGTCCCGGTCACCCCAGACCAGCGTGCCGCTCGCGGTGCGCCGGCTGCCGTCCGGGCCCTCCCGGACCAGGTCGATCCGGGCCCCGCCGGTGTCGTCCAGCGCCTGGGCGGCGGTGAGCACCACCTGCTTGGGCGGGATCGGCGCCGGCTCACCGGGGACGCGGGTGCCCGGGACGGCCAGCACGCTGCATCCGGTGGTGGCGCCGAGCAGCAACAGGGCCGCCGCGAGCACGGCGGGGCGAAGGGTGGGCACGGCACGCTCCGACGGTCACGGGTTCTCCACATGATCTGACCGGCAGAGCGTACGACGACTCGGTCAGCCGTTCCCATCCGCCCTGGGAAAAGCCCCGGAGGAACGACGACGGCGGGCCCGCACCCCCGGTGAAGGGGGTACGGGCCCGCCGTGCGGACTGCTCTAGAGCGCTGAGGCTCAGACCGCGGCCGGGTCCTCCTCGACGAGGAGGTTGCGGGTGCGGTTCGAGTCCACCTGGATGCCGGGGCCCATGGTGGTCGAGAACGCGGTCTTCTTGATGTAGCGGCCCTTGGCGGCGGACGGCTTGGCGCGGAGCACCTCGTCCAGCGCGGCGGCGTAGTTCTCGACCAGCTGCTCGTCGGTGAAGGAGACCTTACCGATGATGAAGTGCAGGTTCGAGTGCTTGTCGACGCGGAACTCGATCTTGCCGCCCTTGATCTCGTTGACGGCCTTCGCGACGTCCGGGGTCACGGTGCCGGTCTTCGGGTTCGGCATCAGACCACGGGGACCGAGCACGCGGCCCAGGCGGCCGACCTTGCCCATGAGGTCCGGAGTGGCGACGACGGCGTCGAAGTCGAGGCGGCCCTTGGCGACCTCGTCGATGAGCTCGTCGGAACCGACGATGTCGGCGCCCGCAGCACGCGCGGCCTCGGCACGCTCGCCGGTCGCGAAGACCAGGACCCGAGCGGTCTTACCGGTGCCGTGCGGGAGGATCACGGTGCTGCGGACCATCTGGTCGGCCTTGCGCGGGTCGACGCCCAGACGCATGGCGACCTCGACGGTGCCGTCGAACTTGGTGGTGCTGGTCGCCTTGGCGAGGCGGACGGCCTCGAGGGGGGCGTAAAGGCGCTCGCGGTCGACCTGGGCGTCCGCGGCCTTCAGGGCCTTGCTGCGCTTCATGGCTGCTCCTGAATGGTGAATGGAGTTGTGGTGTCTCGGGCCTGCGCGGGCCCTACCACAGGGGACAAGGGGGCTTTTCAGCCCTCGACGGTGATGCCCATCGACCGGGCGGTGCCGGCGATGATCTTCTCCGCCGCGTCCAGGTCGTTGGCGTTCAGGTCGGGCATCTTGGTCGTGGCGATCTCACGGACCTGGGCGCTGGTGAGCTTGGCGACCTTGGTCTTGTGCGGCTCGCTGGAGCCCTTGTCGATACCGGCGGCCTTCAGGATGAGGCGCGCGGCCGGCGGCGTCTTCGTGATGAAGGTGAAGGAACGGTCGTCGTAGACCGTGATCTCCACCGGCACGATCATGCCGCGCTGCGACTCGGTCGCAGCGTTGTAGGCCTTGCAGAACTCCATGATGTTGACGCCGTGCTGACCCAGCGCGGGGCCGACCGGCGGCGCGGGGTTGGCCGCACCGGCGTTGATCTGGAGCTTGATAAGCCCCGTGACCTTCTTCTTCTTGGGAGGCATGTCTCTCCGGGTCCTTCCGAGAGGTGATTGCTGGTGCGTGCGAGACCGGGGCGACACCCGGTCGCCAGCACACACATCGAACCAGGCTAACGCGTCCGCGCCGCTGGACCAAAACGGATTCGGGGCGAGGCCCTCGGCCCCGCCCCGAATCCGAAGACCGTATGACTAGTTCTTCTGGATCTGGTCGAAGGAGAGCTCGACCGGGGTCTCCCGGCCGAAGATCTCGACCAGGCCCTTGACCTTCTTCGAGTCGGGGTTGATCTCGTTGATGGTCGCCTGGAGGGTCGCGAACGGGCCGTCGGTGACGGTGACCGAGTCGCCGACCTCGAAGTCCAGCACCTGGATCTCGCTCGGCTTGATCGGCGAGGGCTTGCCGGCCTCCTTGGCCGCCTGGCGCTCGACGTCGGGGGCGAGCATCTTGACGACCTCGTCCAGGGTCAGCGGGTACGGGTCGTAGGCGTTGCCGACGAAGCCGGTGACACCGGGGGTGTTGCGCACGACGCCCCAGGACTCCGGGGTGAGGTCCATGCGCACCAGGACGTAGCCGGGGAGCTTGTTCTGGCGGATGGTCTTGCGGTCGCCGTTCTTGATCTGGACGACCTCCTCCTGCGGCACCTCGGCCTGGAAGATGTACTCCTCGACGTTCAGCGAGACGGCGCGCTGCTCCAGGTTCTGCTTCACCCGGTTCTCGTAGCCGGCGTAGGTGTGGATCACGTACCACTCGCCCGCCGCGAAGCGCAGGTCCTCGCGGAACTTGGCGACCGGGTCGACCTCGACCTCGTCCTCGACGGTCTCCTCGGCGTCCTCGGCCTCCTCGACCGACTCCTCGGCGGCGAGCTCCTCGGTGTCCTCCACCGACAGCGCGGCCTCCTCGGCGGGCTCACCGGCCTCGACCTCGTCGTACGCCTCGACCTCGTCCTCGTCGCTGTCCGCGGCGTCCACGATCTGCTCGGCGGACTCGACGTCGTCAGCCAGCTCGGCCGCGTCCAGCTCGGCGGCGACATCCGCCTCGCGGACGGTCTCGTCGGCGTCGTACAGGGGGGACTCAGACACGGTGGCTGCTTCTTTCCTGGAGATGGTGAAGGTGGCGCGCTCCGGAACCGGCCCGGCGCGCGGCCGCTCGCGCGGGCGCCAGGAGAGGTCTCGGAGACTTCAACAGTACCGAGTCCACGGTACGCGCGCGTACGTCCGCCGCCGACAGCTCGACCCGGGCCGATGATTTCGGCCCGGGTCGGGGGTGGTTCTCGGGGTGGGGTTCGATCAGCCGAAGACGAAGAGGCTCAGCTTCGAGAAGCCGTAGTCCAGGCCGGAGACGATGCCCATCATGACCACGACGAAGGTGACCACGACGGCGGTGTAGCTGGTGAGCTCGCCCTTGGTGGGCCAGACGACCTTGCGCAGCTCGGCGATGATCTGGCGGTAGAACAGGCCCATCCGCGAGAACAGGCCCTTCTTGGCCCGCTTGCCGGACTTCTTCTGCTTGCCGGACTTCTTGTCGCCCTCGACAGCAGCGGTCTCGGCAGCGCCGTCGGTCCCCTCGGGGTTGCCGCTCTCAGGCGTTGCGGTGGAGCCCGTGGTCTCCGTCACTCGTCCTCACCTGAATCCGGGTCCGGCCGAACATCACCTGCGTACCCGTTTCAGGCACGAGCGGTCGGCTTAAGCGGTGCTGATCGGTGCCCTCTCCGCATCAAGCCCGCTCGCTCTGTCGAGCGAACGGGCTGAAAACGGTTCAAGCAGCAGGGCAAGAGGGACTCGAACCCCCAACCGCCGGTTTTGGAGACCGGTGCTCTACCAATTGAGCTATTGCCCTACGGAGCCTTGCGACTCCTGTGTGGCGACCAACCTACCGCATCTCCCCCCGCTGTCTGCACAGGCGGTGAAAGCTCCGGTCTTTTTCGGCGGGCCGTCGAGCAGCGAGTGTACGTGGTCGAGGGGTGTTTGGTCGAACCTCTTCTTCCGGGACGACCGGCCGCCCGGCAGATGTCCGGCCGGGGGCGGCGGCCACCGCCGGATCGACGGGGCCGCGATGTGGCCGGAGCCGTACGGATGTTGAAACCGCGATGCCCGGTCCGTCCCGGTTCTGGGACGATGCAGGCATGAGCGCTTCCACCCCGCAGCCCGACCAGTCCATCCGCCCCGCCGACCGCCGGGTCTCCGCCCGGATCGGCGCGATCGCCGAGTCCGCGACCCTCGCCGTGGACGCCAAGGCCAAGGCCCTCAAGGCCGCCGGTCGCCCGGTGATCGGCTTCGGTGCCGGCGAGCCCGACTTCCCGACGCCGGACTACATCGTCGAGGCGGCCGTCGAGGCCTGCCGCGACCCGAAGAACCACCGCTACACCCCGGCGGGTGGCCTGCCGGAGCTGAAGGCCGCGATCGCCGCCAAGACGCTGCGCGACTCCGGCTACGAGGTGGACGCCTCCCAGGTGCTGGTCACCAACGGCGGCAAGCAGGCGATCTACGAGGCCTTCGCCGCGATCCTGGACCCGGGCGACGAGGTCATCATCCCGGCACCGTACTGGACCACCTACCCGGAGTCGGTCCAGCTGGCCGGCGGCGTCCCGGTGGAGGTCGTCGCCGACGAGACCACCGGCTACAAGGTCTCGGTCGAGCAGCTGGAGGCCGCCCGCACCGAGAACACCAAGGTGGTGCTGTTCGTCTCGCCGTCCAACCCGACCGGCGCGGTGTACACCGAGGCCGAGGCCGAGGCGATCGGCCGCTGGGCGCTGGAGCACGGCCTGTGGGTGCTCACCGACGAGATCTACGAGCACCTGGTCTACGGCGACGCGACCTTCACCTCGCTGCCCGCCCTGCTGCCCGAGCTGGCCGAGAAGTGCATCGTGGTCAACGGCGTCGCCAAGACCTACGCGATGACCGGCTGGCGGGTGGGCTGGGTGATCGGCCCCAAGGACGTCATCAAGGCCGCGACCAACCTCCAGTCGCACGCCACCTCCAACGTCTCCAACGTCGCCCAGCGCGCCGCGCTGGCCGCCGTCGCGGGCGACCTGGACGCGGTGGCCGCGATGCGCGAGGCCTTCGACCGCCGCCGCAGGACCATCGTGCGGATGCTCAACGAGATCGAGGGCGTCCTGTGCCCCGAGCCCGAGGGCGCGTTCTACGCGTACCCGTCGGTCAAGGGCCTGCTGGGCAAGGAGATCCGCGGCAAGCGCCCGCAGACCTCCGCCGAGCTGGCCACCCTGATCCTGGACGAGGCCGAGGTCGCGGTCGTCCCGGGCGAGGCCTTCGGCACCCCCGGCTACCTGCGGCTCTCCTACGCGCTCGGTGACGCCGACCTGGTCGAGGGCGTCGGCCGGGTGCAGAAGCTGCTCGGCGAGGCCCGCGACTGACGGTTCGGGCCCGTTGCGGCACCGCCCTCTTTCACCCCTTCGGGGGACGGAAAGAGGGCGGTTCCCGTTTGGGGGCCGGATACGGCAGTATCGGTGAATGGAACGCCTGTTGAACCCGCGAGACGTCAGGGGCCTCCCGAAGGCCCACCTGCACCTGCACTTCACCGGCTCGATGCGGCCCGCCACCCTGCTGGAGCTGGCCGACAAGCACGGCGTCCGGCTGCCGGAGGCGCTCAGCTCCGGCGAGCCGCCCAAACTGCGGGCCACCGACGAGCGCGGCTGGTTCCGATTCCAGCGGCTGTACGACACCGCCCGCTCGGTGCTCCGGGACGAGTCGGACATCCGCCGGCTGGTGCTGGAGACCGCCGAGGACGAGCGGCGGGACGGCTCCCGCTGGCTGGAGATCCAGGTCGACCCGACCTCCTACGCCCCCCGGCTGGGCGGGCTGATCCCCGCGCTGGAACTGATCCTGGACGCGGTCGAGCAGGCCGCCGCGGCCACCGGGGTGGGCATCCGGGTGCTGGTCGCGGCGAACCGGATGAAGTCCCCGATGGATGCCCGGACGCTGGCCCGGCTCGCGGTCCGCTACACCGACCGCGGCGTGGTCGGCTTCGGCCTCTCCAACGACGAACGCCGGGGCCTGGCACGGGACTTCGACCGGGCCTTCGAGATCGCCCGGAAGGGCGGGCTGCTGGCCGCCCCGCACGGCGGCGAGTTGGCCGGGCCGGAGTCCGTCCGGGACTGCCTGGACGACCTGGGCGCCGGCCGGATCGGCCACGGCGTGCGGGCCGCCGAGGACCCGCGACTGATGGCCAGGCTGGCGGACCGTCAGATCACCTGCGAGGTCTGCCCGTCCTCCAACGTCTCGCTCGGCGTCTACGAGCACCCCGAGGAGGTGCCGCTGCGCAGGCTGTTCGACGCCGGGGTGCCGCTGGCGCTCGGCGCGGACGACCCGCTGCTGTTCGGCAGCCGACTGGCCGCCCAGTACGACCTGACCCGGGACGTCCTGGGCTTCAGCGACGCCGAACTGGCCGAGCTGGCACGGCAGTCGGTGCGCGGCTCGTGCGCGCCGGAGGCCGTCCGCAAGGAGCTGCTGGCGGACATCGACGGCTGGCTGGTGGACGCCCCCGTACCGGTCCCCGCGGCCGGTTAGGCCGGACAGGGCCTAGAGCTTGACGCCCACCATCACCGGCTCGTTCACCAGCTCCACCCCGAAGGCCTCGCGGACCCCGTCCCGGATCTCCCGGGCCAGGGCCAGCAGGTCCTCGGCGGTGGCCGCACCGCGGTTGGTGAGCGCCAGGGTGTGCTTGGTGGAGAGCGTCGCCGGGCCGTCGCCGTAGCCCTTGCCGAAGCCCGCCCGGTCGATCAGCCAGGCCGCCGAGGTCTTGGTGCAGCCCTCCGGGGCCGGGTAGGCGGGGGCGTCCTCGGCGCCCGGGCGGGTGCGGAAGGACTCGTACTGCGCCGCCGTGAGCACCGGGTTGGTGAAGAAGGAGCCGGCCGACCAGGTGTCGTGGTCCGCCGGGTCCAGCACCATGCCCTTGCCGGAGCGCAGCCCCAGCACCGCTTCGTACGCCTCGGCCAGCGGCACCCGCGCGCCCTGCTCGACGCCGAAGTGCCGGGCCACCTCGGCGTACTTGACCGGGGTGGAGAGGCCGTCGGCGTCCTGGAGCGCGAAGCGCACCCGGAGCACCACGTAGCGGTCCGGCTCGGCCTTGAAGCGGCTGTGGCGGTAGGAGAACGCGCACTCGGCGTTCGTCAGGGTGACCACCCGGTCGTCGGCGCGGTCGTACGCGACCACCTCGGTGACCGTCTGGGCCACCTCCTGGCCGTACGCGCCGACGTTCTGCACCGGGGTCGCCCCGGCCGAGCCGGGGATGCCGGCCAGGAACTCGATCCCGGCCAGGCCGTGCTCGCGCACCGTGCGGGCGACCGCCTCCGACCACACCTCGCCGGCCGCCAGCTCCAGCACGCTGCCGTCCAGCGCGAAGCCGGTGGTGGCGATCCGCAGCACCGTGCCGGGGAAGCCGCCGTCGCCGATCACCAGGTTGGAGCCGCCGCCGACCACCAGCAGCGGCTCACCGGCCGCGTCGGCCTCACGGACGGCCGCGATCACCTCGTCGTCGGTGTGGGCGGTCACCAGCCGGCGGGCCGGGCCGCCGAGCCGGAGCGTGGTGAGCGGGGCGAGGGGGGCGTCGTTTTCTACCAGCACGCCCACCAGCGTACGGGGGCGGGGGCGACCGGTCGGCCGCCCCCGTGACCCGGACGGGTCGCTCAGGCCTTCGAGGCCTCGGCCGGGACGGGCTGCCCGTCCTCGGGCGCGGTGGCCGCCTCGTCCCGCTCGGCCCCCTCCGCCCGCTCGGCGGGCTCGATCACCGCGGCCCGCTCCGCCGACTCGGCCGCCGCCGCGGCCCGCTTCGCCCGGCCCGGCAGCAGCAGCGCGCAGGCCCCGGCCGCCAGCAGCACCGCTGCCCCGACGTACAGCGCGGGCGCCATCGCGTGGACGAAGGTCCCCGCCATGCCGTCGCCGCCCTGCTCCGAGAAGACCGCCGCCAGCACGGCCACCCCGAGCGCGCCGCCGACCTCGCGCAGCGCGTTGTTGGCACCGGAGGCGATGCCCTGCTCCTCCGGCCGGACGCTGTCCATCACCATGGCGGCGGTCGGCGCGAAGTACATCGACATGCCCATCCCGCACATCACCACGGCGGGCACCACCGGACCGTACGCGTAGTGCCCGAGCCCGACGTTGACCGCCGCGTACAGCGCCAGTCCGACGCCCTGCAGCACCAGCCCGCCGATCACGATCGAGCGGCCGCCGAAGCGGTCGGCCAGCAGGCCCGCCACCGGCGCGACGACCAGTCCCACCCCGGTCCACGGGAGCATCCGGACGCCGGCCTCCTGCGGGGTGTAGCCGCCCACGGTCTGCAGGTGCTGGCTGATCAGGAAGATCGAGCCGAAGATCCCCAGCGACATCAGCAGCCCGGAGGCGTTGACGGCGGTGAAGGTCCGGTTGCGGAACAGCCGCATCGGCAGCATCGGGTGCTCGGCGCCGCGCTGCTCGTACCGGACGAAGGCGATCAGCAGCAGCACGCCGCCGCCCAGCGCGCCCAGCACCAGCGGGCTGGTCCAGCCGTCCGGGTTGCCGCGGATCAGGCCGAGCACGACGCCGAACAGGCCGAGGCTGACCAGCACCGTGCCGACCACGTCCAGCGCCGGGCTTGCACCCCTGCTCTCGCGCAGCTTCAGGGCGGCCAGCGGCACCAGGAGGACGCCGACCGGGACGTTCACCCAGAAGATCCACTGCCAGGAGAACTGCTCGGTCAGGGTGCCGCCGATCAGCGGCCCGGTGGCGACGGCGAGGCCGTTGACGCCCGCCCAGATGCCGAAGGCCACCCCGCGCCTGGCCGCCGGGATGGCGGCGGTCAGCAGGGTGAGGGTGAGCGGCATCGACACCGCGGCGCCGACGCCCTGGACGGCGCGGGCGGCGATCAGCTCGCCGATGCCGGGCGAGAGCGCGGCCGCGGCCGAGCCCGCGGTGAAGAGCGTGAGGCCGATCACGAACATCCGGCGGCGGCCGAAGCGGTCGCCGAGCGCCGCGCCGAACATCAGCAGCACGGCGAAGGACAGGGTGTAGGCGCTGACCGTCCACTCCAGGTCGGAGAGCCCGCCGCCGAGCTCCTCCCGGATGGACGGCAGGGCGGTGGTGACGACCAGGTTGTCCAGGGCGGCCATGAAGCCCGCGAGGGCGGTGATCACCAGGGTCCAGACGCCGGTGCGGCCCAGGGCCGGTTTCTCGACCGTGCTCCCCGGGGCGCTCCCGGCCGTGTTGTCCGTCATGACTTCCCCCACAGTTTCCTGGATAGTTATTGATCACTAACTTTCGAGGGTCGGAAAAGGGCCGCACGGACCCCGCCGTGCGACCCGCTATTCGGCCGCCTCGCCGCTCGCAGCCGCCTCGTCGCTCGCAGCCGCCCCATTGCTCGCAGCCGCCTCGTCGCCCTCGGCCCCGTTGTCACCGAAGCCGTCCCAGATCCGGTGCCCCTGGGGAAAGCCCAGCGCCACCAGGGTGTTGATCAGCATCCCGTAGGCGAAGAACTCCGTCGTCCCCTGCACGTCCCCGCCGACCCGCTCCCGGACCCGCTCGAACAGCTCCCCCCACAGCCGCCGGGCGGTCTCGCCGATCTCGTCCTCGCCGGCCATCCGGGAGGCGAACACCGAGACGTAGAGCTGCATCTGCATCATCAGCTGCTCGCTGTCCTCGACCAGGCCCATGTACGCCTCGGACATCGCCGCGGCGGCCTCCTCGCCGGTCAGCCCGGTCGACGCCTCGTCGAAGACCCTCCAGGTCTCCTCGATGCAGCGCTCGGCGGCGGCCGTGAAGATCGCCTGCTTGCCCGGGAACAGCCGGAACAGGTACGGCTGCGAGACGCCCACCCGGCGGGCGATCGCCTCGGTGGAAGTGCCGCGGTAGCCGTTCCTGGCGAACTCGATCACCGCGGCACGGACGACGCTCTCGCGCCGCTCCTCCGCACTCATCCGCATGCTCGTCTTCGCCATGAGAGCTAAGTTAGTGACCAATCACTATCTTCGCAAGACCCTGGACCGCCCGGAGAATCCGGCCCCCGGGAACGCGGACCGCCCGGGAACGCGGACCGCCCGGGAACGCGGACCGCCCCGGCGACCCGTGGAACGGGCGGCCGGGGCGGCGCTCAGCGGAGGGCGGGCGCCTCAGGCCAGTCGGACGACCGCCCGGGACATCCCCAGCACCTTCTGCCCGCCCGAGGTGGCCAGCAGGTCGATCTGCACCTTGCGGTCGTCCAGCTTCTTGGCGACCTTGGCCGAGACCTCGATCACCGCGCCGACCCCGTCGTTCGGCACCGGCACCGGCCGGGTGAAGCGGACGCCGTACTCGACCACCGCGGCCGGGTCGCCGACCCAGTCGGTGACCACCCGGATCGCCTCGGCCATGGTGAACATGCCGTGCGCGATGACGTCCGGCAGGCCGACCTCCAGCGCGAACTTCTCGTTCCAGTGGATCGGGTTGAAGTCACCCGAGGCGCCCGCGTACTGCACCAGGGTGGCGCGGGTCACCGAGAAGGACTGCGCCGGCAGCTGGGTGCCGACCTCGACCTCGTCGTAGCTGATCGCCATCGCGCTCACTCCCCCGCCTCGTCGGCGGCCCGGGCCACCAGCGTTATGACCGCCGTCACCACGTGCTCGCCGGTCTCGTCCGCCACGTCACCACGGACGGTGAGCACGTCGTTGCCCGCCAGCGACTTGATGTTGTCGATGGTGACCGCGACCGTCAGCCGGTCGCCGGCCCGCACCGGGCGGCTGTACTGGAACTTCTGGTCGCCGTGCACCACCCGGGTGTAGTCCAGGCCCAGCTCGGGATCCTCGACGACCTGGCCGGCCGCCCGGAAGGCGATCGCGAACGGGAAGGTCGGCGGAGCGATCACGTCCTGGTGGCCCAGCGCCTTCGCGGCCTCCGCGTCGGTGTACGCCGGATTGGCGTCACCGATCGCGAGCGCGAACTCGCGGATCTTCTCCCGGCCGACCTCGTACGGCTCGGTGGGCGGGTAACTACGCCCGATGAAGGACGGGTCGAGCGCCATGGCAGCTCCTCGGAACGCGGACGGAAACGCGGACGGATACGGAAAAGACTCCGGGCCGCACCCCCTGTTGAGGGATACGGCCCGGAGTCGAAGACCTGAATTCACACAGGCCCGGCGCCCTGCGACAGGGTCAGCGGGTCTCGCGGTGCGCGGTGTGCGAGTTGCAGCGGGGGCAGTGCTTCTTCATCTCAAGACGGTCCGGGTCGTTACGCCGGTTCTTCTTGGTGATGTAGTTCCGCTCCTTGCACTCCACGCAGGCCAGCGTGATCTTCGGGCGGACGTCGGTGGCAGCCACGGGAGTGCCTTCCTTGGACAACGAATAAGAACACAACAAGAGTAGCCGACCGGGAGTGCGATCTCCCGACCGACTACGCGGGGTAGCGGTGACCGGACTTGAACCGGTGACACAGCGATTATGAGCCGCTTGCTCTACCAACTGAGCTACACCGCCACAGTGATCAGCGGACCAGCCGAAGCTGACCGCCTTTCACCAGAGCCCCCATGCGGAATCGAACCGCAGACCTTCTCCTTACCATGGAGACGCTCTACCGACTGAGCTATAGGGGCGAACGAGGAAGAGATTACACGTTCCGCGCCCAGAGGTGAAATCCGTATCCCGAGGCGAAGACCGCAGGTCGGCGAGGTGCACGCGCGGACGATCCAAGGCCGGGCGTTCGATCGACCCGGAAGCCGTGCGCCCCGAGCCGATACGACTATTGCCCGCCTCCCGGAACCCCGCCCCCGTGCGCCATAGGCTCGGCCCTCATTGACCGGGGCACCGGCCGATCCCCCTCGGGGCCCCCTCCCCACGGGCCCCACGGGCCCCACTGGCCAGCGCGAGAAGGAGCCGGCGATGGACAGCGCAGCCGCCGACGGGCCGCACTCCGGGCCCAGCCCGGCGGCCAACCCGCTCGGACACGGCCCGGTCCTGCTGCTCGCCGGAGCCCGACTGGCCGACGGACGGGTGGTGGACGTCAGGATCAGCGGCGACCGGATCCAGGCGGTCGGCACCGCCGGCAGCCTCGGCCCGCTGCCCGCCCTGCCCGGCACCCCCACCGTCACCACCGGCGCCCGGATCGACCTCCGGGGCTACCTGCTCCTCCCGGCCCCCGCCGAGGCGCACGCCCACTACGACTCCGCCTTCTCCGCCGCCCTGCCCGCCCCGCCGCCGGACACCCCCGCCGACCTCACCCGCCGGGTCACCGAGGCCGCGCTCACCTCGCTCGGCTACGGCGCCACCGCCCAGCGCACCCACGTACGGATCGGCGACGTGCACGGGCTGCGCCGGCTGGAGGCGGTGCTCACCGCCCGCCAGGCGCTGCGCGGCCTGGCCGAGCTCCAGGCGGTGGCGATGCCCCGGCTGCTCACCGGCCGGGCCGGCGCAGACGGGCGGGCCCAGCTGCGCGAGGCCCTCAAGCTGGGCGCCACCGCGGCCGGCGGCTGCCCGGAGCTGGACCCGGACCCGAGCGGGTACGTGCAGCTGCTGCTGGAGGCCGCCCGGGAGGCGGACTGCCCGGTGGACCTGCACACCACCGCCGCCGACGCGGCCCAACTCGCCCGGCTGGCAGGTGCCTTGGCGCCGCTGCGGCCCCGGGTGGTGCTCGGCCCGTGCGGGGCGCTGGCGCGCGGCGCGTCCACCGTGCTGGCTTCCAGCGGGGTGCGGGTGGTCTGGCTGCCGCAGAACGGCGGCTGCACCGGGCTGGAGGGCCGGCCGAGTGGCCAGCGGCCGGGTCTGGTACGGGAGTTGGTCGCGTCCAGGGTGCCGGTGGCGGTGGGCAGCGGGGCGCTGCGGGACCAGTCCAACCCGGTCGGCCGGGCCGACCCGCTGGAGTCCGCCTATCTGCTCGCGGCCGCCGGGGAGTTGGCCCCGGAGGCGGCGTACGACGCGGTGGCGAACCAGGCCCGGGCGGCGCTCGGACTGCCGCCGGTCCGGGTGGACGCCGGGTTCCCGGCGGAGCTGCTGGCGGTGCGCGGGGACAGCCTGGCCGGGGCGCTCGCGGGCGGGCACAGCCGGCTGGTGGTGCACAGCGGCCGGGTGGTCAGCCGGACCAGCGCGGTGCGGGAGTTCGCGGACACCGTGGCGCTGGCGCTGCCCCGGCAGTCCGGCGGCGCGGACTGCTGAGGCGGTGCGGACTGCCGAGGCGGCGCGGACGACCGCGCCGGAAAGCCAAGGGGCGCGCGACCTGAGTCGCACGCCCCTCCCCCACTACTGGCCGTCCATGGACGGCGGACGAAACGGGCCCCAGGCTTCCCCCACGGAGCGGGGCCCGCTCGCTTCACCACCGACACTACGACCACGGAACACCGCCCCCGACCGGCCTTGACGCTCCCCTGTCGCCCACCGACCGGCTCTTGACGGACCGTTGACGGCCCGCCCGCGACGCCGGGTCCCGCCCCGGCGCTACGGCACGTACCGGTAGCCGATCCCCGGCTCGGTGATCAGGTGCCGCGGCCGGGCCGGGTCGCGCTCCAGCTTGCGGCGCAGCCCGGCGAGGTAGACCCGCAGGTAGTTGCCGCGCGCCTCCTGCGCGGGCCCCCACACCTCGCGCAGGATCTGCCGCCCGGGCACCAGCCGGCCCGGGTTGGCGAGCAGCAGGCTGAGGATCCGCCACTCGGTCGGGGTGAGCCGCACCGGGCCGCCCGGGCCGAGCACCGTGGTGGCCGCGAGGTCCACGGTGTGGTCGCCGATCACCGGCCGGCCCGACGGGACGGCGCCCACCGGCCGGCGCAGCACCGCCCGCAGCCGGGCCAGCAGTTCGTCCATCAGGAAGGGCTTGGTGAGGTAGTCGTCGGCGCCCGCGTCCAGGGCGCCGATCTTGTCGGAGGCGTCGGAGCGGCCGGAGAGCACGATGATCGGCACCGCGCTGTGGGTGCGCAGTCCGCGCAGCACGTCCATGCCGTCGAGGTCGGGCAGGCCGAGGTCAAGCAGGACGGCGTCCGGGGCGGAGTGCGCGGCCCGGTCGAGCGCCTCGCCGCCGCTGGCGGCGGTGCGCACCGCGTAGTGCCGGGCGCTGAGGTTGATCCGCAGGGTACGCAGCAGCGCCGGTTCGTCGTCGACGACGAGGATCTCGGAGTTCTCGCCGGTTCGCCCACCTCGTTCGCTTCGGTCACTCATGGCGCGGTGGTTCCTCCCCGGTGGCGACGTTCTCGGTGGCGACGTTCTCGGTCTCGAAGGTGTCGGGCTCGAAGGGCTCGTTCCCGAAAGGCTCGTTCCCGAAAGGCTCGTTCCCGAAAGGCTCGTCCTCGAAGGGATCGGCCTCGGAGCCCCCGGGGGCCGCGGGCAGGGTGAGCAGCATGGTGGTGCCGCCCCCCGGGGTGTCCTCCACCTCCAGGCTGCCGCCCATGGCCTCGGCGAGGCCGCGGGAGAGGGCCAGGCCGAGGCCGACCCCGGTGGTGTTGTCGGTGTCCCCGAGCCGCTGGAAGGGCAGGAAGACCCGGTCCCGGTCCTCGGGGGCGATGCCGGGGCCGCGGTCGATCACGCGGATCTCGACCAGGTCGGCGTGGTGGCTGGCGGTGACCAGCACCGGCGCGCCGGGGGCGTTGTACCGCAGCGCGTTGGTGATCACGTTGGCGAGCACCCGCTCCAGCAGCGGCGGGTCGGCGAGCACCGGCGGAGCGGTGTCCAGGTCGAGCGGCTGGATCGGCGCGTACGGGTCGGGGAGGCTGTCGAGCGCCCTGGGCAGGATCTCGTCCAGGTGGGTCTCGGTGAGGTGCAGGGTGAGCGCGCCGGCCTGGAGGCGGCTCATGTCGAGCAGGTTGTCCACCAGCCGGGTGAGCTTGACCAGCGATTCGTCGGCGGTGGAGAGGAGTTCGGTCTGGTCCTCGGGCGAGAACTCGACGTCGGGGCTGAGCAGCGAGCCGACCGAGGCGCGGGCGGCGGCGAGCGGGGTGCGCAGGTCGTGGCTGACGGCGGCGAGCAGTGCGGTGCGCATCCGGTCGGCGGCCTTTATCGGCTCGACCTCGGCGGCCACCACGGCCAGCCGGTCGCGCTCCAGGGCGGCGCCGACGTGGGCCGCGAAGGCGGTGAGCACCCGCTGGTCGGCGGCGGGCAGCCGGCGGCCGGTGAGGACCAGGACGGCGTCGGCGCCGACCGGGACCTCGGTGGTCTCGTGCTGCGACTCGTCCTCCTCCGGGTGCTCGGCCTGGCAGTGGGCGAGCACCTCGCCGCCGGAGCGGGAGAGCAGCGCGACGGTCTGCATCCCGAAGGCCGTCCGGGACTTCTCCAGCAGGGCGGGCAGCGCGTCGGCGCCGCGCAGCACGCTGCCGGCCAGGGTGGAGAGGGTCTCCGCCTCGGCGGTGGCGCGGGCGGCCCGGCTGGTGAGCCGGCTGGCGTGGTCGACGACGGTGGAGACGGCGAGCGCGATGGCGGCGAAGACCACCAGGGCGACGATGTTGTTGGTCTCGCCGATGGTCAGGCTGTGGACCGGTGGGATGAAGTAGTAGTTCAGCAGCACCGAGGCGATGAACGCGGCCACCAGGGCGGACATCGCGCCGCCGAGCAGGGCCACGATGACCACGCCGAGCTGGAAGATCAGCGCGTCGGTGGTGAGGTTGATGGTGGCGTGGGCCTGCGAGAGCACCGCGGTGAGCAGCCAGGGGATCACCAGGCCCGCGACGTAGCCGGCGATGGTGCGGCGCCGGGAGTGGCGGCGGCCCAGCGAGGGCAGCCGGCCGCGGCCGGTGAACTCGTGGGTGACCATGTGGACGTCGATGTCCTCGGAGGCGTCCACGGTGGTCTCGCCGATACCGGGTCCGGTGAGGAAACGATTGATCCGGCCGCGGCGGCTTGTGCCGAGCACCAGCTGGGTGGCGTCGTGGGCGCGGGCGAAGGCGAGCAGGGCGGTCGGGATGTCGTCACCGACCACCACGTGGTAGCTGCCGCCGAGGGTCTCGACCAGCTGTCGCTGCTGGGCGAGCGCGCCGGCGGAGGCGCCGGCCAGGCCGTCGCTGCGGGTGATGTGCACGGCCAGCAGGTCGCCGCCGGCGGTGCGGTCGGCGATCCGGGCGGCACGTCTGATCAGGGTCTCGCCCTCCGGGCCGCCGGTGAGGGCGACCACCACGCGCTCGCGGGTCTCCCAGACCCGGTCGATGTTGTGGCTGGCCCGGTAGTCGCGCAGCCCCTCGTCAACCCGCCCGGCCACCCAGAGCAGGGCGAGCTCGCGCAGGGCGGTGAGGTTGCCGACCCGGAAGTAGTTGGAGAGCGCGGCGTCCACCTTCTCCGCCTTGTAGACGTTGCCATGGGCCATGCGCCGGCGCAGCGCCTGGGGCGCCATGTCGACGAGTTCGAGCTGGTCGGCCCGGCGGACCACCTCGTCCGGGACGGTCTCGCGCTGCGGGATGCCGGTGATCTTCTGGACGACGTCGTTCAGCGATTCCAGGTGCTGGATGTTGACGGTGGTGATGACGTCGATCCCGGCGGCGAGCACTTCCTCGACGTCCTGCCAGCGCTTGGCGTGGCGGCCGCCGGGGATGTTGGTGTGCGCCAGTTCGTCGACCAGGACGACGGACGGGCGGCGGGCGAGCACCCCGTCGAGGTCCATCTCCTCGAACTCGGCGTCGCGGTAGGAGCGGTGGACGCGCGGCAGGACCTCCAGGCCCTCGGTCATGGCCTCGGTGTGACGGCGGCCGTGGCACTCGATGTACCCGACCACGACGTCGGCCCCGCGCTCCTGTCTGCGCCGGGCCTCGTCCAGCATCCGGTAGGTCTTGCCGACCCCCGGGGCGGAGCCGAGGTACACCCTCAGCCGGCCGGTGCGGATGCCGGAGCCGGGGGTGAGGTCGCGGGCCATGGGCACTGCTTCTTTCCATCGGGAGCTGACGGCTGGGCGGTACGCGTCTGCGGATACGGGCCGGCCGACCCGGGCGCGGGAGGCATCCTCCCGCGCCCGGGCCGGCCCGGTCACCCTGGTATCGGGTGTGGTGTCACTGGTGCGTCACTTCGCTTCGCTGACGGCCTTGTTGAGCAGCACGACGTTGACGCCCTCGTTGCCGAGGAAGCCGAGCGAGCGGCTCTCGGTGTACTTGTCGACCAGCTTGGCGACGACGTCCGTCGACAGGTTGCGCTCCTTGGCGACCCGGTTGACCTGCTCCTTGGCGTAGGCCACCGAGATGTGCGGGTCGAGGCCGGAGCCGGAGGCCTCCAGCGCGTCGGCCGGGACGCTCGCCGGGTCGACGCCGTCGAAGGCGGAGACGGCGGCACGGCGGTCGTTGACGGCCTTCAGCAGGTCGTCGCTGTTCGGGCCGAGGTTGCTGGCACCGGAGTTGTCGCCGGCGTAGTTGTTGGCGGAGGGCCGCGGCTGGAAGAACTTCGGGTCCGGGACCGGGTCCTCCTTCGGGTCGTCCGGGTTCTTCTTGGGCAGGTTGTAGTTCTGGCCGAGGAGGCTGGAACCGATCTGCTTGCCGTCCGCGGACACGAACGAACCGTTCGCCTTGTCGCTGAACGCGACCTGGCTGATGCCGGTGATCAGCAGGGGGTAGGCGATCCCCAGGATCACCGTGAGCACCAGCAGTGCGCGCAGCGCGGTGAAGTGGGTGCGGATGGTCGTCGGCAGGGGCTTGGACATGGTGTTTTCTCCTTCCCTGCGTCAGCTGAGGCCGGGGATGAACTGGATGATCAGGTCGATCAGCTTGATGCCGACGAACGGCACCACCAGGCCGCCGAACCCGTAGATCCCGATGTTGCGGCGCAGCAGCGAACTGGCGTCGGACGGGCGGTACTTCACGCCGCGCAGGGCGAGCGGGATCAGGCCGATGATGACCAGGGCGTTGAAGATGATCGCCGAGGTGATCGCGGACTGCGGGCTGTGCAGGCCCATGATGTTGAGGTGGTGCAGCCCCGGGTAGACCCCGGCGAACATCGCGGGGATGATCGCGAAGTACTTGGCCACGTCGTTGGCGATCGAGAAGGTGGTCAGCGCACCGCGGGTGATCAGCAGCTGCTTGCCGATCTCCACGATCTCGATCAGCTTGGTCGGGTTGGAGTCCAGGTCGACCATGTTGCCGGCCTCCTTGGCCGCCATGGTCCCGGTGTTCATCGCGACGCCGACGTCGGCCTGAGCGAGCGCGGGGGCGTCGTTGGTGCCGTCGCCGGTCATCGCGACCAGCTTGCCGCCCTCCTGCTCCTTCTTGATCAGGGCCATCTTGTCCTCGGGCGTGGCCTCGGCGAGGAAGTCGTCGACGCCGGCCTCCTCCGCGATCGCCTTGGCGGTCAGCGGGTTGTCGCCCGTGATCATGATGGTCTTGATGCCCATCCGGCGCAGCTCGTCGAAGCGCTCCCGCATGCCCTCCTTGACCACGTCCTTGAGGTGGATCACCCCGAGGACACGGGCGGGCTTGCTGCCGACCTTGGTGGCCACCACCAGCGGGGTGCCACCGGCGGCGGAGATGCCGTCGACCAGGGTCGCGACCTCGTCCCCGACCGAACCGCCGTTCTCCGTGACCCAGTTGGAGACGGAGCCGGCGGCGCCCTTGCGGACCTGGTGGACGCCCTCGGCCTCGTCCAGGTCCACACCCGACATCCGGGTCTGGGCGGTGAACGGCACCCAGGTGGCGTGCGTCAGCTCGCCCTGGACACGGGCCCGCAGGCCGTACTCGGTCTTGGCCAGGACCACGATCGAGCGGCCCTCGGGGGTCTCGTCCGCGAGGGAGGAGAGCTGGGCGGCGCTGGCCAGTTCGTCGGTCCCGACGCCCGGGGCGGGCAGGAACTCGGCGGCCTGGCGGTTGCCCAGGGTGATGGTGCCGGTCTTGTCGAGCAGCAGGGTGTTGACGTCGCCGGCGGCCTCGACGGCGCGGCCGGACATCGCCAGCACGTTGCGCTGGACCAGGCGGTCCATGCCCGCGATGCCGATCGCGGAGAGCAGCGCGCCGATGGTGGTCGGGATGAGCGCCACGATCAGGGCGACCAGGACGATCATCGACTGCGGGGCACCCGCGAAGGTGGCCATCGGCTGGAGCGTGACGACCGCGACCAGGAAGACGATGGTCAGCGAGGCCAGCAGGATGTTGAGCGCGATCTCGTTCGGCGTCTTCTGCCGGGCGGCGCCCTCCACCAGGGCGATCATCCGGTCGATGAAGGACTTGCCGGGCTCCGAGGCGATCTTCACCACGATCCGGTCGGACAGCACCTTGGTGCCACCGGTCACCGCGGAGCGGTCACCGCCGGACTCGCGGATGACCGGCGCGGACTCACCGGTGATCGCCGACTCGTCGACGCTCGCGACACCCGCGACGACGTCACCGTCGCCGGGGATGACCTGCCCGGCCTCGACCACCACGTGGTCGCCGAGCTGGAGCGCGGTGCCGGGCACCTCCTCCTCGGCCTGGGTGGCCGGCCAGTCGGTGAGCCGGCGGGCGACGCTCTCGGTCTTGGTCTTGCGCAGGGTGTCGGCCTGGGCCTTGCCGCGGCCCTCGGCGACGGCCTCGGCCAGGTTGGCGAAGACGGTGGTGAGCCAGAGCCAGACGGTGATCGACCAGGCGAACACCGACGGGTTGGCGATCGCGGAGACGGTGGTGACCACCGAGCCCACCTCGACCACGAACATCACCGGGTTCTTGATCATCACCCGGGGGTCGAGCTTCTTCACCGCGTCCGGCAGGGACGAGAGGATCAGCTTCGGGTCGAGCAGGCCGCTCTGGACTCTGTGCGGCGCGGCGGCCTCGGCCTTGTCGTCGGCCGGTGCGGGGTTGAGCGTAGGGGTGGACATCAGGAGAGACCTTCCGCAAGCGGCCCGAGGGCCAGGGCCGGGAAGTAGGTGAGGCCGACGACGATCAGGATCACGCCCGACAGCAGGCCCACGAACAGCGGCTTGTGGGTGGGCAGGGTGCCCGGAGTGGCCGGAACCGGCTGCTGCTGGGCGAGCGAGCCCGCCAGCGCCATGACGAAGACGATCGGCAGCAGTCGCCCGAAGATCATCGCCAGGCCGAGCGCGGTGTCGTACCAGTCGGTGTTGACGGTCAGACCGCCGAAGGCCGATCCGTTGTTGTTGGCGGCCGAGGTGAAGGCGTACAGCACCTCGGAGAAGCCGTGGGCACCCGAGTTGAGCATCCCGGCCCGCTCACCCGGCAGGGCCATCGCCACACCGGTGCCGACCAGCACGATGGTCGGGGTGGTGAGGATGTACAGCGAGGCGAACTTCATCTCGCGGCCGCCGAGCTTCTTGCCCAGGTACTCGGGGGTGCGGCCGACCATCAGGCCCGCCACGAACACCGCGACGATGGCCAGCACCAACATGCCGTAGAGGCCGGAACCGGTACCACCGGGCGCGATCTCACCGAGCATCATGTTGAAGACCGTCAGCCCGCCGCCGAACGGCGTGAACGAGTCGTGGAAGGAGTTCACCGCGCCGGTCGAGGTCAGCGTGGTCGAGGCGGCGAACAGGGTCGACCCGGCGATGCCGAAGCGCTGTTCCTTGCCCTCCATCGCGGCGCCCGCGGCCTGCAGGGCGGTGCCGTGGTGAGCGGCCTCGGACCAGGTCAGCAGGGCGGTCGAGGCGATCCAGAACAGACCCATCACGGCGACGATCGCGTAGCCCTGGCGGTTGTCGCCGACCATCTTGCCGAAGGTCCGGGGCAGGGCGAACGGGATCACCAGCAGCAGGAAGATCTCGACCAGGTTGGAGAAGCCGGTCGGGTTCTCGAACGGGTGCGCCGAGTTGGCGTTGTAGAAGCCGCCGCCGTTGGTGCCGAGCAGCTTGATGACCTCCTGGGAGGCCACCGGGCCGCCGGGGATCTTCTGCACCTCGCCGCTGAGGGTGGTCACGTCGGTGAAGCCGTGGAAGTTCTGGACCACACCGCTGGCGGCCAGGATCAGGGCGAACACGATCGAGATCGGCAGCAGCAGGCGCAGGTTGATCCGGGTGAGGTCCACCCAGAAGTTGCCGACGCGGTCCGTCCGGTTCCGGGTGAAGCCCCGGATCAGCGCGGCGACGACGGCGATGCCGACGGCCGCGGAGACGAAGTTCTGCACCGCCAGGCCGGCCATCTGCGCCACGTGGCCCATCGCGGACTCGCCGCTGTAGGACTGCCAGTTGGTGTTGGCGACGAAGGAGATCGCGGTGTTCCAGGCCTGGTGGCCCTCCATCTGCGGAACCCCGAGGCTCAGCATCAGGTAGCCCTGGAGGCGGATCAGGCCGTAGAGGAAGAGCACCGAGACGGCCGAGAAGGCCAGCACCGAGCGCAGGTACACCGGCCACCGCTGGTCGGCGTCACCGTCGACGCCGATCAGCTTGTAGATGCCGCGTTCGACTCTGAGGTGCTTGGAGGTGGTGAGGAGCTTGGCGATGTAGTCGCCGAGGGGGCGGTAGCACAGGGCCAGCGCGCCGACGAGGGCGAGGGCCTGCATCCAGCCCGCGAGAGTGGATCCCATGTCAGAACTTCTCCGGGAAGATCAGCGCCACGACGAGGTAGCCGACGAGAGCGACGGCCACGACCAGACCAGCGATGTTCTCGGCACTCACAGCTTCTCCACCCCCCGCGCGATCAGGGCGATGACGGCGAACACGGCGACCGTGACACCGACGTAGATGAGATCGGACATGGGCTCCACCAGCGTGGTTCGGGAGATGCCGCGTACGGCCCGGGGGCTTCCAGCGGCACCGGCGGACAACCGGCAGATGCAGCAAACCAGCCGTCTAAGGGGCGTTAGGGCTCCCTGACGCCCTCCATACGGGTGAATGCGGTGCGTTGACGCGACCTTGACGCCCGCTTCACCGGGCCGAGACCGCCGTGACCTGGCCGAGACCGGGGGTGTACCGGAGTGAGACCGGGCCGCAGCGGGCTGCGTGGGGCTGCACCGGGCCTCAGCGGGCTGCACCGGGCTCGGGTGCGGACGTGAACGGGCCCCGGCGCGGCCGAGGCCGCACCGGGGCCCGTGGGTTCACCCGTCAGTGTCCTGGGGCCTCTCCGGCCCCTCCGTTCACATCGTTCTGTTCATCCGCCCGTTCATCCGTCCGTTCATCCGTCCGTTCATCCGCCCGTCCGTCCGTTCACATCCGCATCCGCAGCCGGCAGACCACCGCGTCGGTGTGCCGGCGCAAGGCGCGGTCGATCACGGCGCCGCGGCGGTTCTGCAGCGCGCGCTGGTACCAGTGGGCGGGCTCGACCTCGGGGATCAGCACGGTGAGCCGGTCGTAGGCGTGCTCCTCGCCGAGCCGGTTGACGAAGTCGGCGATCGGCAGGCCGAGCCGCCGGCGGTCCTCCGGGACCTCCAGCAGGGGCACCCCGGGCTGCCACAGCTCCCAGTCCCGGCGCAGCGCCTCGGCGTCGGCCGGATCGTGCACCACGGTCACCGCGAACACCTCGTCGCCGAGCGACAGGGCCGCCGACAGGCCGTCCCGGGTGAGCCTGGTGATCGCCGTCACCGGGACGATCACCAGGCTGCGCTGGCGGGTCACCGCGCCCGGCACCCGGCCGAGCTCCAGCCGCTCGCCGATCCGCCCGTAGCTGCGGTGGATCGCCTCGAACAGCAGCACCAGCAGCGGCAGGGCCACCACGATGCCCCAGGCGCCCTCGGTGAACTTGGTGCCGGTCACCACCAGGGTCGCGACGCCGGTCAGCACCGCGCCGAAGCCGTTCAGCGCGGCCTTGCGCCCCCAGCCGGCCGGGCGGTGCAGGTACCAGTGCCGGACCATGCCGACCTGGCAGATCGTGAAGCCGACGAACACGCCGATCGAGAACAGCGGCACCAGGCTGTTGACGTCACCGCCGGAGCCGACCAGCAGCACGGCCGACACCGCGGCCAGGAACAGCACGCCGTAGCGGTACACCTGGCGGTCGGCGCGCAGCGCGAAGACGTGCGGGAGGTGGTTGTCCCGGGCCAGCAGGTCCATCAGCACCGGCAGGCCGCCGAAGGAGGTGTTGGCGGCGAGGCCGAGCAGCACCACGGTGGCGAACTGGACGACGAAGAAGCCGACACCGTGGCCGAGCGAGGCGTCGGCGAGCTGGGCGAGCACGGTGACGCCGTCGACCGGCTGGAGGTGGAAGCGGCCGATCAGCACGGCCAGGCCGATCAGCATCACGCCGAGCAGGACGCCGAGCATCACCTCGGTGTGCTGGGCCCGCTTCACCCGCGGGGCACGGTAAGAGGGGACGGCGTTGGCCACCGCCTCGACGCCGGTCAGCGCCGAACAGCCGGCCGCGAAGGCCTTGAGCAGCAGCAGCGCGCCGACCGCGGTGGCGTTCTCGGCGAGCACCGAGGCGTGCCCGGCGGCGGCCTCGGTGCTGGCCGGGGCGTCCCGGAACAGGCCGACCACGATGATCGCCAGGATGGAGAGGACGAAGACGGCCGTCGGCGCCATGAACCAGCGCGCCGACTCGGCGATGCCGCGCAGGTTGACGGCGGTCACCAGGGCCAGCACGCCCAGGCAGAGCCAGACCCGGTCGTCGTACAGGCTCGGGATGGCGGAGGTGAGCGCGGCCACGCCGGCGGTCACCGAGACCGCGACGTTCAGGATGTAGTCGATCACCAGCGAGGCGGCCGCGGTCAGCGCCGTCCGGCGGCCCAGGTGGGCCTTGGCCACCGCGTAGGAGCCGCCGCCGTCCGGGAACGCCGCGATCACCTGCCGGTAGGAGGCCACCAGCACCGCCAGCAGGACGGCGATCGCCACCGTGACCGGCAGGGTGAAGCCCAGCCCGTACGAGCCGGCCGCGGCCAGCACCAGCACGATCGACTCCGGGCCGTACGCCACCGAGGCCATCGCGTCCAGTGACAGCGCGGCCAGCCCGCCGAGCGCGCTGAGCCGGTGCCGGTCGTCGGCCGCCCCGGTATCCGGCGGTTCGTCGGCCGTCACGGCCGGGGTGGAGATGGCGCTGGACATCGGACGGGACCTCCGCAGTCGGTAGTTGCTCCGATCCTGCGGTCCGCGCCCCCGAGCGGCTCCTGCCCCCTACGCGTTCCTGACGCCGCCACCGGCGCCCTTGACGCGGCCTTGACGCGGCCGCCGGGCAGCACGGGAGGGAAGTTGGCGGGGGTGGGGTGAGCCGTGGTCCCGGCGGGCGCCGGTTGGGAAGACGATCAGCTCGGTCGAAGGACTCCCACCCCCGGCCACCACTCTGCTGCTTGGGGGAGGTAATTGCAAGCAATGCGCAATAAGTGCCACCCCTTCGAACAACCCCACCACCCCGACCCACCCGACCCGGCCGGCCCCGTCCAACCCCATCCGCACGCGTCCGGGCACACGAAACAGCCCCCGATCCGCGTTTCCGCAGATCGGGGGCTGAATCTCTATCCTGTGGCTGGTGCAGGGTTCGAACCTGCGTAGCTTGCGCGACAGATTTACAGGCCGCTGACCAGGGCCGCTCTGACCAGGCAACTCTTGATCGCGGACCCCGCCTGGTCCGCCCCTGGTCCGGATCATGCTCCCGACGGCCCCCTGACACCCCACCTTCGCGCGCACCCAGAGGGCCGCGTCGGGCAGCGATCTCCGCTGCCCGACGCGGCCCTTCTGTGTTTCAGCTGACGCCCCGCCGTCCGGATCGCCGACGCCAAGGTCGAGCCTGGCCTGCGCGTGGTACGCGTTGAGCAACTCGACCAGGCTGGGACCGTTCGGCACCGCAGTGTGCTCGCGGACGGCGATCTCGCTCTCCCACAGCACGGCGTTGACCGCCTTCGCCGCAGCCGGACTCGCGAGCAGAACGAGCGTCTCGAAGAGCGCCGACCGCTGGATCTCCGCGCGCTCCATCGTCGCCAGGAACTCCGCCCGCGCCGTCGACCCCGCCTCCGCCTGCCTGGCCCGCTTGGCGAGCGCGTCGATCTCCTTCACGCAGGTCGCGTACTGCACGTAGGTGTCGAGCTTCCACCCATCCCACCGCGCGGCCATCAACCGGCGGTGCTTGGTCCGCTCCGCTCACCCGGTGGCCACGAACGAGGTGAGCGCCCCCAGTAGGACGCCCACCAGCGTGACGATCTGAGTAATCACCGCCCAGAACCTACCGGCGCGACCCGCTCCACAGAAGCCCCTGGCGCATCGGTCGGCTCACTGCACTTCAAGGCGACTTGCATTCTGAAAGTCGTTTATAGGAGTCGCTAATTCCATGGTAACTGGCACCAAGGAACCTTGAAACCGACGCAAGAATCCATACCACATCAAACTTACAAAGGATTTTTGGCAAATTTTCCTTCGATCCTGCCGCCCTGAGAATCGAGATCGTTTGTCACCTCGGGGTGGAAGGTTGATACAGCCATCGAAATGGCGGATCGGGCGAGACAGCACCCCCAGGCGGATTCGTCCAGCACCCGGTCCTACATCTACTCTGAGGAGAGCACAAGACCCTTCTCCTGACGTATGCATGAGCATGCGTCAGCACCTCGACCACAAGGTGCGGCCGGAGTCACGGCGTCCGCCCAGGCGGACACCGCGACCCCGATCGCAAGGCGCGGTCGGGGAGCAGCAGGAAGGGGTGGAGCATGACCGCGCTCAATCAGCAGCAGCCGGCCGATGAGGACCCGGATGTAGAGCCGAAGAACGCGGGAAGGCTCCGCAGGGATGGGATGCGTCAACTGCTCGCCACCTGGCGGGCATTGAAGACGGCGTACGACATCTGGCAGCTGCTCCAGGATCTCCTGGGCTAGCTGCTTAGCACGATGGCCCAGCCGCGCCAGCGGCCGGGCCATCGCTAGTGCGACTGCAGAGCCACACGCTGTGCTTATAGGGTCCGTCTCGGAACCCCTGGTGTTGCCGCACCAGGCGAGGCGGGCCCTCTTTCGTGCAATCGATAGCGCTTTCGCGCCTCTATGCACTAAGTCCCCACCGACGATACCAGGGTTGGATGCACTAATTGTGGTACCCATCTGTCTGTCAGTGCGGGTGGCTTCCGGAAGGCATTGCTCGCCCCACCAAGCCCGATGACCAGCCAGAATGCCACGAGCGAACCGATGACCGGTCGTTGCTCGCCCGGCTCTCGAAGCTTCGCAGAGCGCGTCGCCGACTCCCAAATGTGGTGCCCGAGTCAGGCGAGGGCAGTGGCGATGAGCCCCATCGAGTCCACGATCACCACGGCGCCAGCAGCGGTCAGCTTGGCAGCCTTACCCGGCTTGTTGGCGTAGCCGATCGTCGGGACTCCAGCGGCCTCTCCAGCCTCGACGTCGCGGGCTGCGTCGCCGATGAAGATGCAGTGGTCCGGCCTGGTGCCCACGGCATCCATCGCTTCGAGCAGAAGGCGCGGGTTCGGCTTCATCGAGGAAGGGTCACCCGGAACGCGTCCGAATACGCCAGCCACGTAGTCGCTGAGGCCGTGCTCGGCGAGGTAAGCCGTGATGGCCGCGCCCGAGTTGTTGCTGACTACGGAGACCAGGCGGCCGGAACGGGCACAGGCGCGGAGAACCGATTCGCCGCCTGGGGTCGGTGGGGCAACCCGGACGGCTTCGATCTCCAGCGCGGCCAGTGCGGCGTCCGTGCTCTCGGTGAGATCGGGCCGGGCGTCCGAGACCAGCCGGAGCAAGGCGAGCGGGTCACTCTTCTCCGCTGCCCCGGCCGGGGCCTGCTCGCCCGCGACGAGCAGGCCCTCACGGAGTCGGCGCGCGACCTCCGGGGCGGGAAGGCCGGCGAAGACCGAGCACACAGGCCCGTCAAAGTCGAGGAACACGTGCTTCACCGGCCGCAACACGCCGGCGAGTTGCTGAGGCGTGGCGCTCATGGCTGCCACTCAGGGATGAGCCGACTGGTGAATCCCTCGCGGACAAGCCGCTCGTACGCCTCAGCCACCTCGGGTGGGACCACCTGGGTCTCCATGAACCCCTGCTTCGGATAGACAAGCAGCCGTTGCAGTGCCCCCACCAGCATGTCGATCACGAGGTTCGCGTCCCCGATCGACTCCACGTACTCCTCGAAGGTCAGCGGCGTGGAAGCGCTCACGATCTCGACCTCAGACCACAGCTTCCGCGCAGTGGCGTAGGCCCGCCGCTCCTCGTACGGCTTGCTGACCAGAAGCACAGACGAGATGGCCGCACCAGCCTGTTCGAGCACTTCCCGTGAGAACCGGATGTTCTCCCCGGTGTTTCGCGCCCGAGGCTCCACCAGCACCGCCGACTCCGGCACGCCCAGCTCTAGGGCTCGCTCACGGTAGTGCACAGCCTCACCGCGCGGCATCCGTTCCTCAGTGGTGCGGCTCGTTGCACCGGTAAACACGATCAGGGGAGCCAAGCCACGCCGGTAGAGGTCGACCGTCGTATCGGCGACTCCCATGTCATGACTGCCGAGCCCGATCGCGACCGAGCAGGGACGGAGATCGTGGTGCATCTGGTGGTACTGCCACACGACCCGAGCGTCCGTCCAGGACTGCTCTGAGACCATCAGTTGACCGCCTTCTCGCGAGTCGAGTCCGGGACCTCGAAGTCGTACTGCCAGGCGAAGCGCGAAGCGGCGTGCACGCCCACCGCGAACTCCACGACCGTGCCGTCTGCCGTGTAGACCGTTCGGTGGAGCTCGACCACAGGTTCACCGGCTGGCAACTGCAGGAGCCGTGCCTCCTCAGGCGTCGGCACTCGGGCGAACAACTCCTCGCGCATGTGATCGATCTCGTATCCGGCGTCGTAGAGCACTCGGAACCCGCCGCCGCGACCGGCAGGGCCAGGAGTTGGGTCGACCAATCTCGTCCCCTCGACATGTTCGGGCCGGTAGTAGCTGGTGAGGGTATGGGTCGGCTGCTCCCCCTCCTTCACTAGGCGAGCGCGCGCGTACACCGCAGCGCCTATGGGCAAGCCGTGAGCTTCCGCCACTGCTGCCGGCGCCTCGACCCGGCTGACCGTCTGGGTCTGCTCGTCCCGCCGGTAGGTCCGGCCAGAAGCGACGCGGTCGGCGATGAAAGCGACTTCGTCTCCGTCCCGCCACTTGGCCTTGTCGTAGCGGTCGGTGCCGAGCCGCTTGAGCGGGGTCTGGGGCCGCACGACGGTCCCATGGCCTCGCGAAGCCGTGACCAGCCCTTCGGCTTCAAGTGCCTTGTAGGCAGCGTGAACCGTGGCCTTTGAGCCTTCACCCGCTTCGACCAGCTCTCGAATATGCGGAAGCCGCTCGCCGGGTGCGTACTCCCCGGACCGGATTCGCTCGGCGAGTTTGTCCGCCAGCTCTCGCCACTTGGCCGCCATGACCACTCTCCTCTCGACGAGACAAGTCAAACACAGTCCTAGGACTGTTGACAGCTTCAGATCGATCGGGCATCGTCTTGCTCAGCACACCGCAGTCCTAGGACTGCGGAGAGGCGGGTCTCATTCTGTCCGCCCTGAGCTACACAAACGCGCCCGTGAATGGCCGGCTTTCGCCGCGCCCAGGGTGAAGGGGCCCGGGATAGATCGGGCCGAGGTAACCGGCGCCTTGGCAGTCCGGATGGCTAGAGACCGAAAGGTCAACGCCGCCCATGCCTGGGAGCACATCCCGAAAGGGCGGCACGACAGGCCCTGCTCTGCCAGGGCCTGATCTGCGAACGAGTGACTTTGGTCCGGCCCTCCCGCTCGCGGTTGGGCCGTGGCCATGGCTGCTCGTGCGCCACGAGTAGCCAGGCCCGCATGAACTGGGCTGGCGCGCGAACCTTGGCCGGGAGCGCGCCAGCCCCTCACGGGCCTACTCACCTACTGGAAGAGGTAGACCCGTGAGTTCGATTGTTGCAGGCCAGAGGGCCCTGAATGAAGACGAGTTCGCCGAGCTGGCGCTCGGTGTGGACTCGGAGTGGACCCGGCTGTTCGCCGGGATGCCTGGCGAGCACGAGGTCGAGCGCGAGGCCCGGATGGACGCTGCGGCCGACATCCTGGCGGACCTGCGCCGGGAGGACCGGATGCTGGCCGCCTATGCCGAGCGCCTGCTGAGCACCGCCCCGGTGCCGCTGCGGCGGCAGACGCGCAGCCGCCGCACCGCAAGCGTCACGCGAGTTGCCGCGTGACCACCGCAGCCGCCCTGAAGGGCGGTTCAACCACGGCTGGCGCCGCTTCAACGGCGCGCCCGACCGGTTCAACCACGCAGGTGGCAGCCCCGGAGAAGCTCCTGCTCGGGTTGACCGTCCTGGCTGCGGTCGGCGGTTCAGTGCTCGCCTTGATCGGCTTCAGCGGCTCCTACAACGCGCTGAAGGAGCTCGGCTTCAGACACAGCTTCGGGGACTTCAGCTACGCGTTCCCGGTCGGCGTCGACGCCGGGATCGTGGCCCTGCTGGCCATGGACCTGCACCTGATCCGCAAGGGCACCCCGTGGCCGATGCTCCGCCTGCTGGCCCACGGTTTCACCGCCGCGACGATCTACTTCAACGCCGCCTCCGCCGGCCCGCTGATGAAGAACCCGACCGGCACCGCGATGCACGCCGTCATTCCGATCATGTTCGTCGCGGTGGTCGAGGCCGGGCGGCGCCTGGTCATCCGGATCACCCGCATCGAGGCCGGCCACCAGCACGACGGCGTGCCACTGCACCGCTGGATCCTCGCTCCCTGGCCGTCCTTTCGGATGTACCGGCGGATGCGCCTGAACGGCATCGCCTCCTACGACCGGGCGGTCGAGCTGGAGCGCGAACGCCTTGTCTACCGGGTGATGTTGGAGCGCGAGCATGACGGTGACTGGCGCAAGGCTCCCGCTGACCAGCGCCTTCCCCTGACGATGGAGCGCTTCGGACTGAGCGTGGACGAGGCCCTGGCCCTGCCGATCGAGGCCGAGGAGCGCGCCCGGCTGCGGGACGAGCGCACGGCCGCTTTCGAGGCCGAGGTCACCGCCCGCTCCGAGGCCCGGACCGCCAACGCCCAGATCTCCAGCCTGCGCACGGCTGGCCGCATCGAGGCGGCCGGGTACGAGGTCGGTGCCGAGACCGCCGCCGCCCGGGCCCAGGCCCAAGCCCGCACGCTCGCCGCCGGCCGGGAGGCGGAGGCCGCCGAACGGCTTGATCAGGCGACGGAAGAACTGGCCGCCGCGGCTGCCGAGCAGGACGCCGCCGAGGCCCGCCGACGTGCCGCTGAAACCGACCGCACCGCCGCCGAAACGGAGCAGGCCGCCGCTGAAACGCGGCGCCGTGCCGCTGAAACGGACCGTGAGGCGGCGGCCGTCGAGCGGGCCCGAGCCGAGGACGAGGAGGCCACGCAGGCCGCTCGCCTGAGTGCGGCTGAAACGGCCAAGGCTGCCGCTGAAACGGAGGAGGCCGCTGCTGAAGCGGGCCGCCGCGCAGCCGAAGCCGAGCGCGACTCGGCCGCCGCCAAGCTCGTCCAGGCGGACGCCGAGGAGGCCACCGACGCAGCCCGGCTGCGTGCTGCTGAAGCCCGCCAGCGCGCCGCTGAAACCGAGCTGCGCACGGTTGAAGCCGAGGATGCGGCGAAGCTGACCCCCGCTGCCCGCGCCACCCGCCGCGTCGCCCGCATGATCCTCGCGGCCGGCGGCAACCCCGAGGCCGTCGAGCTCAAGACCATCGTCGAAGCCCTCGATGTCTCTCCGGCCACCGCCTCGACGCGCCGCACCGAGGCTGGCGAGCTGCTCGCCTCCGGCTACACCCCCACCGCGCTGACCGCCTGACCGGCACAGGAGCTGACCGCTCTACCGGTTCTCAGCAAGGAGATTCCTGTCATGGCCCTGACCATGATCGCGCCGCCCATTCCCCCGATCACCCCCGAGGACAAGGCCCGCGCCGCCGCCGGCGCCGACCGTGTGCTGACCGTCCAGGTCGGCAAGCCGGGCGGTGCCCGGTGAACACCACCCGCACCGTGCCCGGCCTGGGCATCGCCCGCCTCGACCACGGCGGTATCGCCTACCGCCTCGCCGAGCCGGTGACGATCGATGAGGTCGCCGGCCTGCCCCGCGAGGACTGGTGCCACCGCCTGACGGTCACCGACGCTTCCGTCGACGGCCGATACGCCGCCGAGTTCCACGCGATCTGCGAGCTGGACGGTGAGCCGTTCGTGCTGGTCGGACGGATCGGGGAGGGCGCCTGATGCTCGGCTTCGGCAAGAAGCAGCCCGCCCAGCCCGTCGGCCAGCCCCCGCAGTCCGGCCAGCAGCGCCGGGCAAAGGCCGTGCGCGCCGCCGACCGCGCGGGCCACGCCGCCATGGACTCCAAGAACCGCCGCACCACGGCGCTGGAGGCCAACCCCGTCCGCGCCTGGTGGCGCTCCTCCTGACACTCCCCCGGGCCCGGCCTCCCCGGCCGGGCCCCTACCTGGAGAACTGACCATGGACTGGCTCCTGAGCCTGCTCTACCCGATCCTCGCGGTCGGTGCCGGCATCGCCGTGTGGCTCCTCCGTCGGGAGGAGAACCGATGACGATCCCCCCGCCCCCGACCGCCCCGCCCACCGTCGGCATGCCCGACGCCGCGCCCGAGCCTGAGCCGGCTGTCGAGTGGTGGCGCAAGAGCGGGCCGTGGAACCCCCGGCGCCCTGCGGCCGAGCCCACGTCCGTCGACCTCCGCAAGACCGAACCTGCCGAACCCGCCAACGACTTCGAGGACCAGGCCGTCGAGGACGGCGGCCAGGACCATCCCGAGGCCGAGGCCGACCCGGAGCGGTACGACCTGCGGACCGTCGCCGAGAGCCTGCGCCTGCTGATCAGCCAGACGCCCGAGGAACAGGCCGAACGCGCCCGCAGGGACCGCGAGGAGGCCTACCGGCAGCGGGGGGAGACCCCCGACGAGCGCGAGGACCGCCACCGCGCCGAGCAGCTCGTCCAGGAGCGCCGGGCCTCCGTGCTGTGGCGTCAGCCCCAGTCCGAGCGTGCCCGCCGGTTCCGCCGCTGGTGCATCCTCACCACCACCTCCGCCGTGCTCGGCTACCAGATGGGCGCCGTCCAGCTGGCCGCTCACGTGCCCCTGTCGGTCGCCGCGCTCGCGGCGGGCGGCGCCTGGCTCATCGACCTGCGCATGCGCGGCTGGGGCCACGTCCGGGTCTCCGAGGTCCGCGGCTTCCCCGGCCTCACCATCTTGATCCTCCTGCGGGTGCCGTTCGCCTCCGCCCTGGTCGGCGCCCTCGGCCTGGCCCCGTTGATCACCCTCCTCTCCTCCTCCCACCACTGACCGCAGGAGATCGACACCATGGACACCCAGTTGCTCGGCTCGTTCGGCTCCGGCGGTCTCTGCCTGGCCATTGCCGTGTGGATCATCCTCGGCAGCCGCAAGGCCGAGAAGCAGGGGAAGCTGGCGAAGAAGCACAAGGACGAGCACACCGCCTGGCTGATGATCTGCTTCGGCATCTTCGCCGCCGGGGCCGGACAGGCGTTCAGCGCGCCGGGCCAGGTCGGCGAGGCCCTCACCCACGCCTTCACCTCCCAGAGCGCCGCGTTCGGCAACGTCGGCGCCGGCGCGGTGGCCGCGATCCTGACCCTGTTCCTGTTCGGCACCAAGCCCGCCCCCATCAAGGACTCGGTGCTCGGTGCGACCGTGCCGTCCGTCTATGCCGCCGCTGGCGGGATCTGGGCGCTCCCGCTCACCGTGATCGGCTCCGTCATCAAGGGCCTGGTGGGCGCCTGATGAAGCCCAGCCAGTACCTCGCAGGCGTGTCGGTCACCGCTCTCGGCCTGGGCAACCGCCTGATCATCCGTGCCCTCCGACCCCACGCCGCGAAGGTGAAGGTGACCAAGCAGCAGCTCGGGGGAGCAGTCGGACTTCTCGCGTTCCTCTCCCCCGTGCTGGCCCGGCCCGTCGCCCGGTACGCGCCGACCACGATCACAATCCTGCTCGTCCTCTGGGTGGTCGTGGCGGTCGTGGTCGGCAACACCGAGGCCGCCGCCGAGCTTGCGACGACCGACGCCGACAAGTCGAAGAAGGCGAAGGCCGGCGCCCAGCCCACGTCCGGCGAGCAGACCGATGCCGACCAGGACGACGAGCTCCAGGACGCCCCCGCCGCCGACGACCTGTACGCGCTGATCCGGTACGTCGCCCAGATGTCCGACCAGGGCACCGCCGCCCACCTCTCCCAGGTCCTGGAGGAGGGCCAGACAAGGGGCCTCTTCGACGGCTGGCAGGTGCCCGACCTGAGGGCCCACCTGGAGGGCCTGGGGGTGGCCCTCGTCGAGGGCAAGAAGCTCACCTTCAACGGCCGCCAGCGCAACCGCCTCGCGGTGGCCGTAGACGCCCTCCCCGAGACCGCCCCGGGCACCGTCCCCGCGGTCGTCCAGGACGCCGCCTGACCCCTCTCCCCCGCCCGCTTCCGCTGCCCCTCTCGGGCGGCGGTAGGGCGGTAGGAACCGCAGGTCAGCGCATGCCTACCGCCCTCCCTACCGGCCCCTACCTACCGCCCTACCCCCTCCGATCGACACCTCCTCAGCCCGACGATGCGGCCCCCCGAAACGGCCGTCCGACCGCGCTTCCCGATGAAAGGCATCACTGTGTACGACGACTACGACGAGCTCGACGCCGCTGACTGGGCGCCGGGCGAGTGCGACCACTGCACCGGCGGCGAGCCCGTCGAAACCCCGCTCGGACTCATCTACTGCGCCTGCCAGATCGGCCAGGGCGCCACCCCCGAGTACTGCCTCTGCGGCCCCGAAGACGACTGACCACCACAGCACGAAACCCCGCAGCAACCACCTGACCTTGCCGGGTGACATGCGGTTGCTGCGGGGCCGGTCCGATCCCCTCTCAGAGACCAGAGGACTCCAGCATGCCCGGAAACACCACCTCGCCGCAGCCCCGTTGCGAGGCCGCCCACCTCGAAGACGCCAGCCCCTGCGAGGGCCCGCGTGACGCCGTGACCGTCGTCGACCGCTATGGCGACGCGGCCAAGGCCTGTGTGCACCACGGCATTCGCCTGTACGCCAGCCTCGTCGGCCCCCGGGTCTACCCCGGCAGCGTCCCCGAGGCCGCCATCGAGGTCTACAACCGCGCCCAGACCACCTCCGCGTTCGCCTGGCTCGACCACCACCAGCTCCCCACGGAGGACGAGCGGTGACCGAGTACGCCCCGAATGTGATCCCGTTCCGGCCCGAGCCCGCCGAGGTCAAGGCGGCCGAGCAGGCCGTCATCGGCGCCGCCCTGCTCGACCCGGCCCAGATCCCGGCGCTCGCCGCCCAGCTGGGCGACCCGAGCGCGTTCTACCACCCGGCGCACGAGACGATCTGGCGCGCCGTCATCCGCATGGCCGACGGCGAGCGACCGGTCGACCCGGTGCTGCTGGCCGGCGTCCTGCGCGCCCAGGGCGACCTGGGCCGCGTCGGCGGGCCTGGCTACCTGCACACCTGCGTCGAGGCCACGCCCACCGCCGCGAACGGCGACTACTACGCCGAGATCGTGCGCATCGCCGCCGAGCGTCGCCGCATCGGCACCGCGACCAGCCGCCTAGCCCACATGGCCATGGCGGGCGAGGACCAGGAAGCCCTGGACGCCGTCCGCACCGCCGCCCTGTCCGTGCTCGCGGACCTCGCCTCCGGCGAGATCTGGCTCGACCCCGTCCCGCTCGGCTCGCACGGCGCTCTGCCGACCTTCCCCGTCCGCGCCCTGCCCGGGTGGGTCGGCGCGTACGTGGAGGCGGTGGCGGAGTTCACCCAGACCCCGGCCGACATGGCCGCCACCATGTCCCTGGCCGCCCTGGCCACCGCCGCTGGCGGGCGGGTGAACGTGGAGATCCGGCCCGGCTGGCGCGAGCAGTCGAACCTCTACCTGGTCTGCGCGATGCCGCCGGCCAGCCGGAAGTCCGACGTGTTCGCGCTGCTGACCGGCCCCGTCTACCGGGTCGAGGACGAGCTGCGGGCCGAGGCCCGGGCTCGGATCATCGAGGCCGAGACCGCCAAGGACGCCGCGCTGGCCGAGGTCGAGGCGCTCATGGCCAAGGCCCGCAAGAACCCCGACCTCGACCGCGCGCACCTGGTGGCCGAGATCTCCGCCGCCCGGATGCTCGCCGACGAGATCGTCGTCCCGCCGAGCCCGCGGCTGACCCTGTCCGGGGACATCACCCCCGAGACCGTCACCCACCAACTCGGCGTCCACCGCTGCCTCGCCGCGCTCTCGCCCGAGGGCGACCTGTTCGACAGCATCGTGGGCCGCTACAGCAGCAAGCCCAACCTCGGGGTCTTCCTCCAGGCCCACAAGGGCGAGCGGCTCCAGGCCGACCGGATCACCCGCGAGCAGCCCACCGTCGACAAGCCCGCGCTCACCATCGGTGTCACCCCGCAACCCGCCGTCCTCCAGGAGCTCGGCGCCGCCCCCGGTGCCCGGGACCGCGGCCTGCTCGCCCGCTTCCTGTACTCGCTCCCGCCGTCCAACCTCGGCTACCGCAAGATCCGCACCACGCCCATCCCGGAGCCGGTCGCCACCACCTACGACGTCCGCCTGTCAGCGCTGCTTCGCGCCCTCACCGCGCTGGACGAGCCGGTCACCGTGAAGCTGACCGAGGCCGCCGACCTCGCCGTCGAGAAGCTCCAGGAGAAGTTCGAGGTCCAGCTCCGCCCGGACGAGCCGCTCGCCCACATCAAGGACTGGGCTGGCAAGCTCGTCGGCCACATCGCCCGGATCGCGGTCCTCCTCCACCTCGCCGACCACGTCGCCGGGGACTGGCGGGCGCCCGTCGAGGCCAGCACCGTCGACCGCGCTGCCGAGATCGCCGAGTACTACACCGCCCACACCCTCGCGGTCTTCGACCTCATCGCCGCCGACCCCGCCACCGAGGACGCCCACGCCCTCCTCCAGTGGCTCCAGCGGCCGAAGAAGGACGGCACCCACCGCACCCACATCAAGGCCCACGACGCCGTCGCCAGCAGCCGCCGCTTCAAGAAGGTCGCCGACGTCGAGCCCGCCCTGAACCTGCTCGAACAGCATGGCTTCCTCCGCTCCGACCAGGTCGGCCCTACCGGCCAGCGAGGGCGACCGCAGGCCGTCACCTACCGTGTCCACCCCTCCATCGGAACCCCCGTGGACGGAGAGGAAGCCCGGTAACCGTCAGGGATGTCAGGACAAAGCCCTGACCAGCCCAAACGACCCCGGACACGGCGTCAGGGATTGTCAGGGATGCCAGGGAAATAGCGGCCTGCCCTGGCTTTCCCTGACATCCCTGACAATCCCTGACGCCTTGCCAGGAGCCAAATCCGCAGGTCAACGGTTTGCCCTGACTTCCCTGACACTTTCCGGCCCCAATCCCCGTCCATACACAGGGGCCATCACTCACCGCAACCACGATCCGTACCCGCAAACGGAGATGACTGCATGCCCAAGCCGGAGTACCTGAGGCTCCCTGCTGTACTCGAAGAGATCGACATGTCCCGTGCCGCGTTCTACCGGATGCGCGCCCGCGGCGAGGCCCCGAAGCTCATCAAGCTGCCGAACGGGCAGCTCCGGGTGAGCCGCGCCGACCTGGACGCCTGGTGGGCGGCGCGCGAGGTGGCCGCCTGATGGCCACCTCCTACAAGGTCAAGTTCTGGGAGCACCGCCACCGGCCCGACCGGCGAACGCCCTGGCAGGTGCGGTGGACCGTGAACGGCCTGGAGTTCTCCGAGTCCTACCTCACGAAGACCCAGGCCGACGGCCGGAAGGCCGTACTGCTCGTGGCGGCGGCCTCGCACGAGCCCTTCGACACGGAGACGGGCCTCCCCCTCTCGGAGCTGCGCAAGCTCCGGGAGGAGGAGAACGCCGTCACCTGGTACCAGCACGGCCGGAACTACGTCGAGGCCCGTTGGGACGGCGCCCCGGCGAAGACCCGGACGACGTGGGCCGACGCGCTGGCGAGCGTCACGTTCGAGCTGGTCGCGAGCAAGGCCGGGATGCCGGACAAGCGGGTCGTGAGGCGCGCGCTGTACGGCTGGGCCTTCAACGTGAACCAGTGGGACGAGGAGCCGCCGGCCGAGGTCGCCAAGGCGCTCTCGTGGATCGCGCGGAACTCCGTGAACGTCTCGGCCCTGGAGGAGCCGAAGATGGTCCGGCGCCTGCTCGCCGCCATCTCGGTGAAGCTGGACGGCACCCGGGCCGCCGCCTCGACGACGCTCCGGAAGCGCCGGATCCTGGGCCACGTCGTGGACCGGGCCGTCGAGGACGGCCTGCTGACCACCAACCCGCTGCCGTCCGTGCAGTGGCAGCCGCCCCGGGCCGAGGAGGAGCTCGACCCGGAGTACGTCATGAGCCCAGAGCAGGCCGCGGCGATGCTGGAGGCGGTTGGCCGGCAGGGGCGGCGCGGACCGCGGCTCGTGGCGTTCTTCGGGTGCATGTACTACGCGGGGATGCGCCCGGGCGAGGTGGTGCACCTCCGCAAGGACCGGTGCGTGCTACCGGCGGAGGGCTGGGGGAAGCTCAACCTCAACGGGAACAGCCCCCGCGTCGGGTCCTCCTGGACGGACAGCGGGGAGTCCCACGACCCGCGGGGCCTCAAGCACCGGGCCGAGACGGCCACCCGGCCGGTGCCGATCCCGCCCGAGCTGGTGAAGCTGCTGCGGGAGCACATCGAGCAGCACGGCACCGCACCGGACGGCCGGCTGTTCCGGACCTTCCGGGACGGCATGGTGCAGGAGAGCGGGTACGGCGTTGTCTGGGCCGCCGCGCGGGCCGAGGTGTTCAGCGAGGACGAGCGGGCCACCCCGCTCGCCAAGCGCCCGTACGACGCCCGGCACGCGGGCATCTCGCTCTGGCTGGCGTCCGGGGTGGCGCCGGCGGAGTGTGCCCGGCGTGCGGGGCACAGCATCGCCGTCCTGCTGCGGGTCTACGCGAAGTGCATCCACGGCGACGAGGACCACGCCAACCGGCTGATCGCCGAGCGCCTCCAGCGGCGGACCGAACGGCCGCCGGCGACCGAGGGTTCGTGATTCTGGTCCGCCCCTGGTCCGGAACCGCTGGTCAGGACTGGGATTCGGGCGAAACGAGGTGAGACAAACCACGCAAAACGACCATCCGGCGTGACCGGCGTTCGAATACAACGAAACAGCCCCTGATCTGCGTTTCCGCAGATCAGGGGCTGTTCTCTATCCTGTGGCTGGTGCAGGGTTCGAACCTGCGTAGCTTGCGCGACAGATTTACAGTCTGCTCCCTTTGGCCGCTCGGGCAACCAGCCAGGATTCGTGTTTCCCGAGGCTCGCGCCCCGTTCGACTTGGTAAACCATACCCGATCCCACGGGGTGCTCCGCCACTCGATAGATCACGTGACGACGGGGAAGCGCCGCGCGGCGGTCACGGGCGGGGCCGGGGTGACGCTGGATAGGCTTGGGCCGCGGGCGCTCCGGTGGGGCGGGCCGTGTCAGTGAAGCCAGAGCATCAAGGAGACCAACACCCATGGCCGACTCCAGTTTCGACATCGTCTCGAAGGTCGAGTGGCAGGAGGTCGACAACGCGATCAACCAGACCTCCCGCGAGATCGCCACCCGCTTCGACTTCAAGGGCGTGGGCGGCGAGATCAGCCGCTCCGGCGAGAAGATCGAGATGAAGGCCAACGGCGAAGAGCGCGTGCGGGCGATCCTGGACGTGCTGCAGACGAAGTTCGTCAAGCGCGGCCTCTCGCTGAAGGCGCTGACCCCCGGCGAGCCGCAGCTGTCCGGCAAGGAGTACAAGATCTTCGCGGACATCAAGGAGGGCATCACCACGGAGGATGCCAAGAAGGTCGCGAAGATCATCCGGGACGAGGGCCCGAAGGGCGTCAAGGCCCAGGTCCAGGGTGACGAGCTGCGGGTCAGCTCCAAGAGCCGCGACGACCTCCAGACCGTCCAGGCGCTGCTCAAGGGCAAGGACCTGGACTTCGCGATCCAGTACGTGAACTACCGCTAGTCGACCGCCGCCCCCGTTCCGCGGGGACAGGACGGCACGGCCCCGCTCCCGGGTTCGGGGGCGGGGCCGTTCGCGTCGGTGCGACCGGTGGACGTCCGGTCAGCCGGCGGCCGGGTGGGAGTGGGGGACGGAGGCCAGGGCCCGCGCCTGGTCGCGCAGGGTGTCGAGCTGCTCCTGGAGGTCCGCGGGTGCGGAGCCGGGGAGCTCGGGCGAGGCCGGGACGGCAGCCGCGCCCGGGACGGCGGGCAGCGGCGGCACGGTCGTCGGGAGCTGGCCGAGCAGGTTCTGCACGATGCCCTGCAGGGAGGAGACCAGCTGCTGGACGGCGCCGAGGTCGGGGACGGCGGAGGTCACCGACGAGACCAGGCCGGTGATCAGGTTGACGACGTCGCCGAGCGCCCCGAGGGCCGCGCTCGGGTCCGGCGTGGCCGGGACGGTGGGCAGGGTCGGCAGGGTGGGGAGCGTCGGGGCGCCGGGGACCGTGGGCAGCGCGGGCACGGCGGGGGCGCCGGGGACCGTGGGCAGCGCCGGGTCGTCGGCCGGGAGGACCGGGACGGCGGCGGCGACTGAGGCCGGGACGGTGGTACGGGGGGCCGCGCTTCCGTTGCCGGCGGCGGTGGCGGACGCCGTGGCGACCATGGTCAGCGCGAGGGCTGCGGTCAGCGCGGCGGCCATCCGGGTGGCACGCATGGGTACTGCTTCCTCTCGGTACGAGTCAGGCGAGATCGCCTGACTCACACCGTGCGGTCGCCACCCGGAGGCAGCCACCGCAGGTACGCCGAACGGCGGCGCGTCGTCACGCGGTGCTTCGTGGCACGGGAGTTCGTCACGCTGTGCACGGTCGGACCGCGGGCCGTACGCCGGCGGGCCGTACGCCGGCCTGCGGCAGCGGTTCAGCCCGCCGCCCAGTCGGCGGTGCTGCGGTGCGCACCCAGCCCGACCGAGGCGAACTCGTCCGTCCGCCCCGGTTCGACCAGTCCGCCGAGCCACCGCAGGGCCCGGGAGATCGGGGTGCCCTCGGCCGGTACCGGCTCGGACTCCGCGCTGCCCAGCGGGCCCAGGACGACCCGGCCGTCCGACCAGACGGCGGCGCGCTGGGTGCCGGTGCCGCCGAAGTACTCGGCCTCGACGCAGGCGATCGGACCGGCCTTGGACCAGGCGGCGAGCCGGAGTTCGAAGCCGTCCGGATGCCAGCCGAATCCCGCCCCGCCGCCGGGCTTGGGCACGGCGGCGTCGCCCTGGAGCGCGGACAGCACGGCGGAGGTGGCCGGGATCAGTGCCAGCCCCTGCGTCAGCGGCACCACCCGGGCCGCCGGCACTTCCGCCGCCGCCACCGTCAGCAGCTCCACCATGCCTATCAGCGCTCGGAGTTCATACGACATGCCCGACATGCTGTCCCACCGCACCGACAGTCGGCCCGGAATTTATCGTTCCGTGCCCGGTTCCGTGCCCGCGCGGAGACCGTAGAGCAGGGTGAAGAGGGTCACGTCCACGGCGTCGTCGGCCGTGCTCGGGCCTTCCGCGGTCAACTCGTCCAGCAGTTCCTTCAGTTGGGACTGCAGTCGGGCCAGTCGCGCCGGGGCGAGCCGCAGCGCGAAGTCCGCGAACAGGCCGGACGGGGCGCCCGCGCCCTCCGGGGAGCGGCCGAAGTCCAGCCGCCCGCCGACCGCGTGGCCGCGGAAGTCGCCGCGGACCCGGTCCATCGCGGCCAGCATGGCGCCGTACGCCTCGGAGCGGACCGGGGAGTCGGTGGTGAACATCTCCGGGGCGAGCCGGATCGAGTCCTGGGCGACCTGGTAGCGGCTCTCCACGATGCCGGAGACCAGCCGGGTGCCGGCGACCAGGATCAGCCCGGCCTTCTCCAGTTGCTTGATGTGCCGGTAGAGCTTGGTCTGCGGTTCGCCGAGCTCGACGGCGAGCTCCTTGGCGGTCCGCGGGCGGTCCTCGGAGGTCTTCAGAGCGCCGAGGATGGCGAGGCGCAGCGGGTCGGCCAGCGCCTTGAGCACCGCGACGTCGCCCACCTGGCGTTCCTTCACCCAGGTGGCGGGCTGCTCGTCCCCGTCGGCGGGTTCCCGTTCGTGCTCGGCCACGGGCCCACCCTGACAGATCGGTCACCGCGGACGCAATCATGCCCGGGTGAGCGCTCACTCTTGCGCCACCACTCACCCTTGCGCAAGCACTCACTTGTACGCCACCATTCACGACAGCGTGAACGATGACGGAGAGCGCGAACGATGGGGGCGGGATCATGACGGAGCACACCACCACGACGGTCGAGCAGGTACGGCCGGCCCCTGGGCCGACCCCCGAGCCGCCCCCCGGGCCGACCGACACCCCGCCACCGCCCGTACCGCTGCGGCGCAACCTGCGGTTCCAGGCCCTGTGGATCGGCCAGTCCTGCGCGACCCTCGGCATGCGGATCGGTGACACCGCCTTCCCGCTGCTGGTCCTCGCGCTCACCGGCTCCGCCACCGCCGCCGGCGCCTTCGGCGCGGTGGAGATGGCCACCACCCTGCTGCTCGGTGTCCACGGCGGCTCGCTCGCCGACCGGCGGGACCGCCGCCGGGTGCTGCTCGTCGCCGACACGGCCAGGCTGCTGGCCCTCGCCAGCGTCCCCGCCGCCCTCGCCTTCGGCCCGCCGTCCCTGGTCCACCTGCTGCTGGTCGCCGCCGTGATCGGCGCGACCGCCGCCTACACCGGCCCGATCCGGCTGCTGGCGCTGCGTTCGGTGGTCACGCCGGAGCAGCTGCCGCAGGCGCTCGCCCAGGACGAGGCACGGATGAGCGGCGCCTCGCTGGCCGGTCCGCCGCTGGCCGGGTTCCTGTTCGGGCTCGGCCGCTCGGTGCCCTTCCTCGGCGCCGCGGTCGCCTCGCTGGTCTCGCTGGTGTCCGCCCTGGTGGTGCGCTTCCCCAGCCCGGCCGCGCCGCAGAGGGGCGAGCGGGGCGGCGCGCTGGCCGGCTTCCGCGTCCTCGCCGCCTCCCCGCTGCTGCGCCCCGCGCTGGCCGTGCTGCTGGTGATCAACCTGACCGGGGCGGCCCTGCTGCTGCCCGTGATGGTGCTGCTGCGCGAACACGGCACCGGCAGCGGCGCGATCGGTCTGGCGCTGACCGGCGAGGCGGTCGGGGCGCTGGCCGGGGCGGCCCTGGTCTCCCGGCTGCACCGGCTGGCCGGCCCCGGCGTGCTGCTGCTGGTCGTCGCCTGGACCGCCGTGCCGGTGCCGCTGGCGCCGCTGCTGCCCGGTGGGGCGGTCACCGTCTTCGTCGCCCTGTTCGTGGTCGGCGCGGGCATCCCGGCCCTGCGGGTGATGCTCGACCTGCTGGTCTTCCGTCAGGTGCCGGACGCGCTGCGCGGCCGGGTGATCGCGGCGACCGTCACGCTGCTGACCGCCGGGATGCCGGCCGGGACCTTCGCCGCCGGTCTGCTGCTGGACCACCTCTCCCCCGCCGCCGCCCTGGCCTCGATCGCCGGTGTGCTCGCCGCCGCCCTGCTGCCCGCCACCGCGAGCCGCACCCTGCGCCGCGCGGTCTGGCCCGCCGCCACGCCGGCCTCCGCCGCCACGCCGACCTCCGCCTCCGCCCAGAGCTGAGCGCTCCTCACCCGCCCGGCCCGCCGCCACGCCGACGTCCGCCCAGGGCCGAGCACCGCTCACCCGCACGGCCGCACGCCGCATGCGGCCGACGCGGCAACCGGGTGAACTGACCGGGTACGGCCCGCCCCGGGGCCCTCCCGGCGACCCCCGCGCAGCCGACCGAGGCCGCACCGGGGTCGCACCGGAGCCGTACCGGAGGAGGACCGATGAGTTCCACCGGCGCGCCCCCACCCGGCCCCGGCGGCGAGGCCGCCCCCACCGCCCCCGCCACCCCCACCGCCCCGACCACCCCCGCCACCCGGGAGCGCACCGGCTCGGTCGCCAGCCGGCTGGCCGCCGCCCCGCGGATGTCCTGGATCACGCTCGCCCTGATGACCACCAGCTCGGTGGCCAGCCTGCGCTCCGCCCCGACCATGGCGGTCTACGGCCTGGCCTGCGTCTTCCTCTACCTCGTCCCGGCGGTGGTGTTCCTGCTGCCGACCGCGCTGGTCTCCGCCGAGCTGGCCTCCGGCTGGGACGGCGGCGTCTACCGCTGGGTCTCGGAGGGCCTGTCGAAGCCGCTCGGCTTCCTGGCCGTCTGGTGCCAGTTCGCGATGACGATCTTCTACTACCCGTCGCTGCTGGCGTACGTGGCCTCGACCATCGCGTACGTGGTGAACCCCCGGCTGGCCAGCAACGGTCCGTACACCGCGGTCGTGATCATGGTGCTGTACTGGACCGGCGTCTGGGTCTCCTCACGCGGGACGAAGGCGGTGGCCGGGCTGTCCTCGATGGGCCTGGTGATCGGCACCCTCGTCCCCGGCACCCTGCTGGTGGTGCTCGGCTTCGTCTTCCTCGGCGAGGGCAACTCCTCGGCCGCCCCGATGGACGCCGGCCACCTCTTCCCGCAGTGGACCGGCCTGGCCAGCCTGGTGCTGATCGTCAACAACTTCCTGGCGTACTCCGGGATGGAGATGAACGCGGTGCACGTCTCCTCGCTGCGCGACCCGGCCCGGGAGTTCCCGCGCTCGATGTTCACCGCGGCCGGCCTGGTGCTGGCGATCTTCATCCTGCCCGCGCTGGCGATCAGCTGGGTGGTGCCCTCCGCCGAACTGAGCCTGACCGCCGGGGTGATGCAGGCCTTCGACGCCTTCTTCCAGTACTTCGACATCGGCTGGCTCACCCCGGTCATCGCGGTGGCGCTGATCGCCGCCTCGCTCGGCGGCATGCTGACCTGGCTGGCCGGGCCGTCCAAGGGCCTGCTGATGATCTCCCGCCAGGAGGGCTACCTGCCGCCGTTCCTGCAGCGGCTCAACCGGGAGGGCGTCCAGCAGAACCTGCTGGTCTCCCAGGGCGTGGTGACCACCGCGATCGCCCTGCTGTACGCGCTGATCCCGAACGTCTCCAGCGCCTACTGGATCTTCTCGGTGATCACCACCCAGGTGTACCTGATCGTCTACCTGCTGATGTTCACCGCCGCGATCCGGCTGCGCCGCACCCAGCCGGACCACCCGCGCGGCTACCGGGCCCCGGCCCTGGTGCCGATCTGCGTGATCGGCCTGCTCGCCTCGGCCGCCGCGATGGGGATCGGCTTCGTGCCGTCCTCGCAGTTCGGCAGCGGCAGCGTCTGGTCGTACATCGGGATCGTCGGCGGCGGCCTGCTGGTCCTCGGACTGCTCGTCCCGTTCCTCTTCCTGCGGCTGCGCAAGCCGAGTTGGCGCTCCCCCGACGCGGCCGCCGAAGTGGCCGCCCAGGAGGCGGCCGAGCTGGGCGGTGCGGCATGAGCAGGAGCCTGATGGCCTCCCGGCACCGCTGGATCTACCTCGGCTCGATCGCCCTGCTGGTCGCGATGCTGATCACCGGCCTGCTGTCGTTCTCCCAGCTGCACGCCACCGACCTGGCCGCGCAGAAGGCCCGGCAGCTCTCCGACCGGCTGAGCGCGGCCGGCTACCCGGTACCCACCCAGGACCAGATCACCCACACCCTCGGCGAGGACGGCGGCGCGGTCTGCGCCGACCCGGCGGGCGCGCTCAACCAGGCGCAGTGGAAGGAGGGGATGTCCAACGGCGCCGGCGGGCCCGGCCAGCGCCCGGTGCTGTCCGACCGCGAGACGGTGCAGGCCGAGGCGATCGTGCTCTCGGTGTACTGCCCGGACCGGCTCGCCGCGATCCAGGACCGGATCGACGACCTCGACCTGCGCGACACCGTCCGCAAGTAGGCGACCGGAACCAGGAGTTGAAGATGACCGACGAACTCGCCCGCCGGATCGATGAGTTGATGCCCCGCGCGCAGGCCGACCTGGCCGAGCTGGTGGCCATCCCGTCCGTCGCCGACCCCCGTCAGTACCCGCCGGAGAAGTGCAGGGAGGCCGCCGAGTGGGTCGCCGCCGCCTTCGCCGAGGTCGGCCTGCGCGACGTCCACCTGGAGGAGACCCCGGACGGCAGCCACGCCGTGGTCGGCCACCGCCCGCCGCCGCCCGGCGCCCCGACCGTGCTGCTCTACAGCCACTACGACGTCCAACCCCTGCTCGACGAGGCGGCCTGGACCTCCCCGCCGTTCGAACTCACCGAGCGGGACGGCCGCTGGTACGGGCGCGGCGCCGCCGACTGCAAGGGCAACATCGTCATGCACCTCACCGCGCTGCGGGCGCTCGGCGAGTCCGTCCCGGTCGGCCTCAAGCTGGTGGTCGAGGGTTCCGAGGAACAGGGCACCGGCGGCCTGGAGCAGTACGTGCCGCAGCACGCCGGGGAGTTGCACGCCGACGCCCTGCTGATCTGCGACACCGGCAACGCCGCCGTCGGCGTCCCCACCGCCACCACCTCGCTGCGCGGGGTGGTCTACCTGGTGGTCGGGGTCGAGGCGCTCAAGGGCGAGGTGCACTCCGGCATGTTCGGCGGCCCCGCCCCGGACGCCCTCGCCGCGCTGATCCGGATGCTGGACTCGCTGCGCGACGCCGACGGCGGCACCCGGATCGACGGACTGGACTGCGACGGGACGTGGAGCGGGGTCGGGTACGACGAGACGCGGTTCCGGGCCGACGCCGGGGTGCTGGACGGCGTCCGGCTGACCGGCTCCGGCACCGTCGCCGACCGGCTCTGGGCCCGCCCGGCCGTCACCGTCCTCGGCATCGACTGCCCGCCCGTGGTCGGCTCCGCCGCGGCCGTCCCGGCCACCGCCCGCGCCCGGGTCAGCCTGCGGGTGCCGCCCGGCACCGACGCCCGGACCGCCCAGGACGCGCTGGTCGCCCACCTGGAGGCCGCCGCGCCGTGGGGCGTCCGGGTCGAGGTGGAGCGGGAGAGCGCCGGCGCGCCGTTCCGGGCCGACACCGGCGGGCCCGCCTACGCCGCGCTCGACAAGGCCGCGCAGGAGGTCTACGGCAAGCCGCTCTCCTTCCTCGGCCAGGGCGGCTCGATCCCGCTGTGCAACGTGCTGGCGACCACCTTCCCGGAGTCGGAGCTCGTGCTGATGGGCGTCGAGGAGCCGCGCTGCCTGATCCACGCGCCGAACGAGAGCGTGGACCCCGAGGAGATCCGGCGGATGGCGCACGTCGAGGCGCTGTTCCTCCAGAACTTCGCCAACCGGCCCTGAACGTGCTGGAGTTGGAGCACGCCATGCCGACGGACCCCGAGGAGGAAGAACCGTGCCCCGTCCGTTCACCACCGAGGACCACACCGCCCGGATGACCCGGGCCACCGCCGAGGCGACCGCCGCCGGACTGGCCGGCCTGGTGATCGCCCCCGGCCCCGACCTGACCTACCTGTGCGGCTACCAGCCCACCGCCGTCACCGAGCGGCTCACCGCCCTGGTCCTGACCGCCGGGCGCCGGCCCGCGCTGGTCGTCCCCAAGCTGGAGCGCCCGGACGCCGAGAAGGCGGTCGGCGCCCCCGCCGTCGACCTGCTCGACTGGACGGACGGCGAGGACCCGTACGCCACCGCCGGTCCGCTGTTCGAGCCGGCCGGCCGGTACGGCATCTCCGACAACGCCTGGGCGATGCACCTGCTCGGCCTCCAGTCCGCACTGCCCGGCACCGCCTTCACCTCGCTCACCGAGACCCTGCCGATGCTGCGCGCGGTCAAGGACGCCGAGGAGCTGGAGCGCCTGGCCGCGGCCGGCGGCGCCGCGGACGCCGCCTACCGGGGCATCCTGGAGGTCGACTTCGCCGGCCGCCGGGAGACCGACGTGGCCGCCGACCTCGGCGCGCTGCTCATCCAGTACGGGCACAGCCAGGTCGACTTCACGGTGGTCGGCTCCGGCCCCAACGGCGCCAACCCGCACCACGAGGCCGGGGACCGGGTCATCCGCACCGGCGACACCGTGGTGCTGGACTTCGGCGGCCTCAGGGACGGCTACGGCTCCGACACCACCCGCACCGTGCACGTCGGCCCGGACGTCCCGGCCGAGGTGCGGACGGTGCACGACCTGGTCCGGCTCGCCCAGCAGACCGCCTTCGAGGCGGTCCGCCCCGGGGTGAGCTGCCAGGAGATCGACCGGATCGCCCGCCGGGTGATCACCGAGGGCGGCTACGGCGAGTACTTCATCCACCGCACCGGCCACGGCATCGGCATCACCACCCACGAGCCGCCGTACCTGGTCGAGGGCGAGGAGCGGCCGCTGGTGCCGGGCATGTGCTTCTCGATCGAGCCCGGGGTCTACCTGCCCGGCCGGTTCGGGGTGCGGATCGAGGACATCGTCACGGTCACCTCGAACGGCGGGCGGCGTTTCAACAACACCCCGCACGAGCTCGGTACGGTGGCCTGACCGATCGTCCCCTGAAGTCGCATTCGGGACCTTCGTCCCGACAAGATTTGACCCAACCGTGTGATTTTCTTACGAGCCGGTCATAGTTCACCCAGCGTCCTTCAAGTTTGCGTTGCTAGTTTCGGTGAGCATGACGAAGCTGCTGAGCCCGGCCCCACCGTCCGCGGTGCGGGCCGGACGACTGCGTCCCGTGACCGACCGCGGCCGCCGAACCGGCCTGTCGAGACTGCGCCTGCTGGCCTGGCCGGCCTACCTGACCGCCTTCGTCTGGTTCCTGGCCACCCAGGGCATGGCCTTCGCCAACGACGTGGTGTTCCTCTGGCTGATCGGCGCCCTGCTCACCGCCGCGATCCACAGCGGCCACGGCCGACGCGGCTTCCTGCTGGTGCTGCGCGACTGGATCCCGGTGATGGCCGTGGTCTGGGCCTACTCACTGCTGCGCGGCTACGGCGCCCACACCCCCTGGGCCCCGCACTGGCTGCCCCAGCTGCGCGCCGACGAGGTGCTCGGCTTCGGCGAGACCTGGACGGTCCGGCTCCAGCACGCGCTCTACACCCCCGGCTCCCCGCACTGGTACGACTACCTCGCGACGGCCGTCTACCTCTCGCACTTCCTCGTGGTCTTCGTGCTGCTCGCCGTGCTCTGGCGGCGCGCCCACGACCGCTTCCGGCAGCTGCTCGCCTGCTACTTCACGCTGACCTTCGCCGGCTTCGCCACCTACCTGCTCTACCCGGCCGACCCGCCGTGGCTGGTCGGCCAGGAGGGCAACATGCCCGGGCTGCACCGGGTGGTCTGGGAGACCATCTCCGCCGTCGGCCTGCCGCAGGCCGACTCGCTGCTGGAGAACGGCAGCCAGTTCGCCAACGACGTCGCCGCGATGCCCTCGCTGCACTCCGCCTACCCCGCGATGCTGCTGTTCTTCTTCTGGCCCACCGCCAAGCCCTGGCTGCGCGCCGTGCTGGTCGCCTATCCGCTCGCGATGGCGTTCACCCTGGTCTACGGCGCCGAGCACTTCATCGTGGACATCCTGGCCGGCTGGACGTACGCGGCCGTGGTGGTCCTCGGCCTGCGGTGGCTGCGCAACCGCCGTACCGACCGGGTGGCGCTCGCGGCAGACTTGGCCCGGTGCGATCCCACTCCATGAGCGCGACCCCCGCGCCGAAGCCGACGCCCGAACAGCTCCGCGCCGCCCAGGACACCACCATCCCCGACATCACGGGGCCCGGGCTGCGGGTGCTGTTCTGCGGCATCAACCCCGGCCTGTGGTCCGGGGCCACCGGGCACCACTTCGCCCGACCGGGCAACCGCTTCTGGCCCGCCCTGCACCGCTCCGGCTTCACCGACCGCCAGTACCGCCCGGACGAGCAGGGCGAACTGCCCGCCCTCGGCCTCGGCATCACCAACGTCGCCCCGCGCACCACCGCCAAGGCGGACGAACTCACCGCCGAGGAGTTGCGCGCGGGCGGCGCGGCGCTGCGCGAACGGGTGCTGCGACTGCGGCCGCGGGTCCTCGCGGTGCTCGGCATCGGCGCCTACCGGACGGCCTTCGGCCAGCGGCGGGCCGCCATCGGCCGCCAGCCGGAGGGCATCGGCGGCACCGAGGTGTGGGTCCTGCCCAACCCGAGCGGCCTCAACGCCCACTACACCCTGGACGCGCTGGCCGCCGAGTTCCGCACCCTCCGGGAGAGCCTCGACGCGAGCGCCCGGGACTACTGAGCCGCCGCCAGACCGGCCGGCAGCGGCAGCGCGCGCAGCCCGCGGATCAGCGCCCGGACGGCGGGCGTCCCGGCCAGCTCGGGCGTGGTGACGTACCCGACGAAGCGGCTGGGCGGGCGCGGGCCCAGGTCGGTCACGGCCAGCCCGGGCGGGGCTCCGAGCAGTGCCGTCCGGGGCATCACCGCCATCCCGAGGCCCTGGGCGACCAGCGACAGCGCCACCGTGTCGTCCTCCACGTCGACGGTCGCAGGCGGCAGCCAGTCCTGCCGCCGCCACCAGTCCCGGGTGTGGGAGTCGCAGTTCTCCGCCCAGTCCACCAGCGGCAGCCGACGGGGATCCGGGTGGTTCCGGGGGTGCGCCAGCGCGTACGACTCCCGGTACAGCCGGACCGCGACCAGGCCCGGGACGGGTGGCGGACCCTCCGCGTCCAGGGTGGCCAGCCCGAGGTCGGCCCGGCCGTCGGCGACCTCCCCGGCGGTGCCCCGGCCGAGCTCCCGGACGATCCGCACGTGCGGGGCGAGCCCGGGGTGGTCGGCGGCCAGCCCGGCCAGTACCGGCGGCAGCAGGTGGGCGGCGGCGCTGCGGAAGGCGGCGATCCGCAGCGTGCCGGTCACCGGGCCCGCCACGGCGGCCCCCGCACCCCGCACCTCGGGGCCCATCACGGCCAGCAGCCGCAGGATCCGCCGGGCGTACCCGACCGCCCGCGCGCCGGCCTCGGTGGGGCGGGCGCCATGGCGCCCGCGTTCGAAGAGCACCACGCCGAGCTTCCGTTCGCAGGCACGCACGGCGTGCGAGACGGCGGACTGGGTGGTGTCCAGGCGCACGGCGGCCGCCGTGAAGCTCCGCTCCTCGTCCACGGCGACCAGGACGCGCAGCTCGTGCGGGGCGAGATCGGTCATGCCGGCGAACCTACCGGCATCCATCGACCCCGCTCATGGAAGCCCCCGTTCCATCGCCGCCGACCCCTGCCCGGCCGCTGCCCCGCTTCCTACGGTGGGCACGTCCCCGACCGCACCCGCCCGTACGGAGCACCGCCGATGTCCCGCCCCACCGCCCGCGCCGTCCACCTGGTCTCCCGCCCCACCGGCGCACCGAGGGCCGAGAACTTCGCCTTCGTCGACGTGTCCCTCCCGGTGCTCGCCGCCGGCCAGGCACTGGTCGAGAACCTCTACCAGTCCGTCGACCCGTACATGCGCGAGGAGATGGACGAAGGCGGCTGGGCGCTGCACGCCCCGCTGGAGGGCCGCACCCTGGGCCGGGTGGTGGAGTCCCGGGCCGACGCCCTGCCGGTCGGCACCCTGGTCTTCCACCGGCAGGCCTGGCGCACCCACTCGGTGGTCACCGCCGAGCTCGCCCAGCCGCTGCCCGACTTCGCCGGCGTCCCGCTCAGCGCCCACCTGTCGGTGCTCGGCGGCACCGGGCTGTCCGCCTGGGTCGCACTGACCAGGATCGCCCGGCTCCAGCCCGGCGAGACCCTGTTCGTCTCGGCCGCGGCCGGCGGCGTCGGCACCGCGGCCGGCCGGATCGCCCGACTGCTCGGCGCCGGACGGATCATCGGCAGCACCGGCTCCGCCGCCAAGGCCGCCCACCTCACCGGGCGGCTCGGCTTCGACGCCGCCTTCGACTACCACGACGGCCCGATCGCCGACCGGCTGCGCGAGGCCGCGCCGGACGGGCTGCACGTCTACCTCGACAACGTCGGCGGCGACCACCTGGAGGGCGCGATCAGCGCGCTGCGCGACCACGGCCGGATCGCCTGGTGCGGCGCCGTCGCCCAGTACGACCGCCCCCAGGACCCGCCGGCCGCACCGCGCAACCTCTACGAGGTGGTCGGCAGGAGCCTGCGGCTGGAGGGCTTCCTGGTCCGCGACCACCTGGACGCCCGCCCCGAGCTCTACGACTTCCTGGTCCCGCACCTGCGCTCCGGCGCGCTCGTCCCGGACGAGACCGTGGTGGACGGCTTCGACCACGTGGTGGACGCCTTCCTGGGCATGCTGCGCGGCGCCAACACCGGCAAGATGATCGTCCGGTTCTGAGCCCGCTACCAGGGGGTGACGGCCTTCAGCACCACCAGCAGGGCCACCGCCGCGTTCAGCGCGCACAGCGCCGAGGCCGCCGTGCCGACCGCCGCGACCATCGCCGCCAGACCCGCCGGGGTCTTGGCCGGCGGCCAGTTGCGGGCCGTCGGCACCGGGCCGAGCAGCGCGGCCACCCGGCGCGGCACCGGGCCGGGCTGGGCGGCGGCCGGGGCGGCGAAGGCCGCGAAGCCGGGCGCCGGGGCGGCGTGCGAGACCAGCGCGGCCCGGGCCACCGCCCGGGCCGTGATCCGCCGGTCGCCCACCGCCTGGGCCGACTCCTCGTCCGCCCAGCGCTCCGCGCTGAACGCCACCGCGTCCTGCAGTGGCCGCAGGAAGGGGTTGACGCAGGCGGCGAGCTGGGTGGTCAGCAGGTAGCGGTGGTGCCGGTACCGCAGGTGCGCCCGCTCGTGCGCCAGCAGCGCCTCGCGCTCGTCCTCGGCCAGCCCGGCCAGCATCCCGGTGGAGACCACCACCCGACCGGGCGAGCCGGGCAGCGCGTAGGCGTACGGGCTGGCGTCCGGCAGCACCGCGAGGTCGCCGGCCTCGGCCGGCCCCGCCGGCAGCCCGGCCAGCGCCCGCCGGGCCCGGGCGCGGATCCGCAGGTGCCGCACGACCGTCCGGCAGCAGGCGAAGCCGACCAGCACCAGCAGCCACATCGCGGCCGTGCCGACCGTCTCGTGGTACGGCAGCGCGTGCCGCACCACCGGGTCGGACCAGCTGTCCGGCAGCGGGTTGCCGGGGATCTGAGCGGTGCCCACCACGCCGATCAGTCCGAGGCAGAGCACGCTGCACACCGCCATCACGGCGCTGATCACGGTCATCAGCCGGGCCGCACCGCGCGGATGGAGGTGCTGCTCGGTCAGCCGGGCGATCGGCACCGCGGTCAGCGGCAGGATGAGCGGGAGGAAGACGAAGAAGCCCACGGGTCAGCTCTCACGGTCGGCCGCTGCCGGATCCGCGGACGCGGCGTCCAGCAGCGCCCGCAGCAGTTCCTCGTCGTGCGGCAGCAGCGCACTGACGAAGCTGGCGAGCACGGCGTCCCGGTCCGCCTCGCCGTCGAGCATCCGGCGCATCCGCAGCGCGGCCAGCCCGGCGGCGTCGGCGGAGGCCAGCCACAGGTACGAGCGGCCGGAGCGGCTCCGGGAGACGGCGTTCTTGGCGTGCAGCCGGGACAGGATGGTCATCACCGTGGTGTACGCCAGATCGCCCTCCAGGCGTTCCTGGACCCACCCCGCGCTGGCCGGGCCGGGCGCCCGCTGGAGCACCTCCAGCACCTGCGCCTCCAGCTCGCCCTGACCGCGCCGTCGGGCCGGCGCGTCCTCGGACGCCGGGGCGTGCCTCTCGTCTGCCATGACGGCCCACTCCCTCCGGGTGCCGCGCCCAGGACCGACGCGGGGCGCGGGGTCATCCTAACGAGCGGGGACCGCCCCGGACGGCCCAACCCGAGGGTTCGGGGACGCACGACGTGGCCCGTGGGGCCGCCGGGAGCCCGGCGGGACCACCGGACCCCAGGGCCAGCCCGGCGGATCCCGCCGGGCGCGCGACGCCGGACATCCCGCCGGGCAGGCCCTAGCCGCGGCTCCGCTGGGTGACGGCGATGCAGACCAGCACCACCCCCGCCGTCACCGGCGCGGCCACCGGCAGGTCCTCCCCCAGCAGCAGCACCGACCAGACCAGCGTCAGCAGCGGCTGCGCCAGCTGCAGCTGACTGGCCCTCGGCACGCCGATCGCCGCCATCCCCCGGTACCAGGGCACGAACCCGCCGAGCTGGGAGACCACCGCGATGTACGCCAGCCCGATCAGCGCCTTCGGGCCGGGGTGCACCGGCTCGACGGCCAGCCCGTACCCGGCGGTCAGCGCCATCACGGGCAGCGCGGCCACCACCCCCCAGGCGATCACCCGGGCGCCCGGGATCTCCCGGGACAACCGCCCGCCCTCCGCGTACCCGAACGCGCAGACCAGCAGGCCGACGAAGAGGAAGAGGTCCGCGAGGGTCGGCCGACCGTGGCTCTGCAGCAGGGTGAAGACCAGCACCGCCACCGCCCCGGCCACTGCCGCCGCCCAGAACGCCCGGGACGGCCGACGGCCGGTGCGCAGCGCCGAGACCACCGCCGTGGCCAGCGGCAGGAGGCCGATCACCACCGCCGAGTGGGCGGTCGAGGAGGTCCGCAGGGCGAGCGTGGTGAGCAGCGGGAAGCCCACCACGCAGCCGGCCGAGACCACCAGCAGGCCGGGCCAGTCCCGGCGCTTCGGCAGCGGGGCGTCGGAGGCCATCAGGTAGAGCCCGGCCAGCACCCCGGCCAGGACGCCGCGCAGCCCGGCCGAGCTCCACGGGCCGAAGCCGGTCAGCGACCACGCGGTGGCCGGGAAGCTGAGCGAGAAGGAGGCCACCCCGAGGGCGGCGAGGGCGGTACCAGTGGCGGGGCCGTCGTGCTGCGGTGCTATCGCCACCGGACGGATAGCGCTATCTTGTGCCTTCATGAACGAGCGTAGCAGTGTGGCAGAACTCGCCGACAGCCTGCGACGCGAGGTCGAGCGCTACCCGGAGGGACGGAAGCTCCCCTCCAGCCGGGCGCTGATGGAACGCCACCAGGTCAGCCCGGTGACGGTCTCCCGCGCCATCGCCGTCCTGGTCGCCGAGGGGCTGGTGGTCTCCCGGCCCGGCGCCGGGGTGTTCCGGGCGGCCGCCTTCGCCGCGGCCCCGGACCGCCCCGCCGCACCGGCCACCCGCCCCGGCGACCTCTCCTGGCAGGAGGTCGCGCTCAGCGCCGACTCCGGCCCGCGCGACCTGCTGGCCGCCCCGGTGTTCGCCACCCTCCGGGTGCCCCCGCCGGACGTCATCGACCTCAACAGCGGCTACCCGCACGCCTCCCTGCTGCCCGAACGGCTGCTCTCCGCCGCCCTCGCCCGGGCCGGCCGCCGCCCCGGCGCCTGGGACCGCCCGCCCACCGACGGCCTCACCGAACTGCGCGGCTGGTTCGCCCGCGACATCGGCGGCCACGCCGGGCCGATCAGCGCCGGGGACGTCCTGATCACCTCCGGCGGGCAGGGCGGGCTCACCGTCGCGATGCGCTCGCTGGCCGCGCCCGGCTCACCGGTGCTGGTCGAGTCGCCGACGTACTCCGGCATCCTCGCGGTCGTCCGGGCGGCCGGACTGCGGCCGGTGCCCGTCCCGATCGACGCCGACGGCGTCCGCACCGACCTGCTGGCCGACGCCTTCGCGGCCACCCGGGCCCGGGTTTTCGTCTGCCAGCCGCTGTTCCAGAACCCCACCGGCGCGGTGCTCTCGCCCGCCCGGCGGGAGGAGGTGCTGCGGATCGCCCGGGCGGCCGGCGCCTTCGTGGTCGAGGACGACTTCGCCCGGCTGCTGGTCCACGCGGACGCCCCGGCGCTGCCGCGCCCGCTCGCCGCCGACGACCGGGACGGGGTGGTGGTGCACCTGCGCTCGCTCACCAAGGCCGCCTCCCCCAACCTGCGGGTCGGCGCCCTCACCGCCCGCGGCCCGGCGCTCGCCCGGCTGCGGGCCACCCAGGTGGTGGACAGCTTCTTCGTGCCCCGGCCGCTCCAGGAGGCCACCCTGGAGCTGGTCTCCGACCCCGGCTGGGCCCGCCACCTGCGCACCCTCGGCGCCGAACTGCGCGACCGCCGCACCGCCGCGGTGGCCGCCCTGCACCGCGAACTGCCCGGCGTGCTCGACACCCACCGGCCGGGCGGCTACCACCTGTGGCTGCGCTTCCCGGACGGCACCGACGACACCGCCCTCGCCGCCGCCGCCCTGCGGGCCGGCGTGCAGGTCACCCCCGGCCGCCCGTACCACGCCGCCGAACCGCCGGCCCCGCACCTCCGGCTCAGCTACGCCGCCGCCGACAGCCCCGCCGCCGTCGTCGAGGGCATCCACCGATTGAGGACGGCCCACGACCGGAGCACGGCCTGACCGCGCCCCCGACCCGGCCGACGGACGACACCGCCGGTGGCCGCTACCACCGACGGCCGCTACCGCTGGTGGCCGCTACCGCCGGTGGCCGGCCATCCGCTCCAGGCGGGCGATCCGCTCCGCCATCGGCGGGTGGGTGGAGAACAGCCGGGCACCCGTCTCGCCCGGGCGGAAGGGGCTGGCGATCATCATGTGGCTCGCCGTCTGCAGCTGGGGCTCCGGCGGGAGCGGCAGCTGGCGGGTACCGGCGTCGAGCTTGCGCAGGGCGCTGGCGAGGGCGAGCGGGTCACCGGTGATCCGGGCGCCGTCGGCGTCGGCCTGGTACTCGCGGGAACGGCTGACCGCCATCTGGATCAGCCCGGCCGCGATCGGCCCGAGGATCATGATGGCGAGCATCCCGAACAGCCCGGGGCCGTCGTCGTCCTCGTCCCGGCCGAACGGGACCAGCCAGGCGAAGTTCACCAGGAACATCACCACCGAGGCCAGCGCCCCGGCGACCGAGGAGATCAGGATGTCCCGGTTGTAGACGTGGCTCAGCTCGTGCCCGAGCACGCCCCGCAGCTCGCGTTCGTCCAGGATCTGCAGGATCCCCTCGGTGCAGCAGACCGCCGCGTTGCGCGGGTTTCGGCCGGTGGCGAAGGCGTTCGGGGCCGGGGTCGGGGAGATGTAGAGGCGGGGCATCGGCTGCCGGGCCGAGGTGGAGAGCTCGCGCACGATCCGGTACAGCCCGGGCGCCTCGAACTCGCTGACCGGCCGGGCCCGCATGGCCCGCAGCGCGATCCGGTCGCTGTTCCAGTAGGCGTACGCGTTGGTCCCGAGGGCCACCAGCAGAGCGATCACGAAGCCGGTCCGGCCGAAGAAACTGCCGATCACCAGGATCAGCGCCGAGAGGCCACCGAGCAGGACGGCGGTCCTCAGTCCGTTGTGCCGGCTGTGCACGTCAGGCCCTCCAGTGGTGCGGTGGGGAAGCCCTTTCTGCCTCGTCCCTCTTGCCCGTTCAACGGGCGGGGCCCGGGACCTTGTTCCCTTGTGACCGACGCGACACCCGGTCGGCGGCCCGGCCCGTGCCCCGGGCGCCGCTCAGAACAGCGAGCCGCCGGCCACTTGGAGGACCAGCTGCGGGGCGACCGAGAGCACCACGGCCGCCGAGGCGGTGAGCCCCAGCGTGGCGGTCAGGCCGAGCGGCAGCCGTCGCCCGTCCGGCTCCACGGCACCCTCCGCGACGCCCTCCGCCGGGGCGAACAGCCGGGTCGTCCACAGCAGGTAGTAGTACAGGGCGACGACCACGTTGACGGCCATCACCACGGCCAGCCACCCCAGCCCGGCGTCCACGGCCGCGCGGAACACCACGACCTTGCCGAACAGGCCGATCACGCCCGGCGGCAGCCCGGCCAGGCAGAGCAGGAAGAAGGCCAGCGCGAGCGCCGTCCAGCGGTTGCGGGCGAACAGGCCGCGGAAGTCGTCCACCCTGGTCCCGGCCCGGCGCCCGACCGCGGCGACCACCCCGAAGGCGCCGAGGTTCACCACGCCGTAGATCAGCGCGTAGGCGGCGGTCGCGCCGAGCGGGTCGGCGCCGGTGGGCGCGTAACCGGCCGCGGCGAGCGGCACCAGCAGGTACCCGGCCTGGCCGACCGAGGACCAGGCCAGCAGCCGCACCGCGCTGTACCGGGTGTCGAAGCGCTGCCGCAGCGCGCCGACGTTGCCGACCGTCATGGTGACGGCGGCCAGCACCGCGAGCACCAGGCCCCAGGTGTGGGCGTACGGGCGGAACGCGATGGTGGTGGCCAGGGCGAGACCGGACAGGCCGGCCGCCTTGCCGACCACGGAGAGGTAACCGGCCACCGGCAGCGGGGCACCGGTGTAGGTGTCGGGCACCCAGAAGTGGAACGGGACGGCGGCGACCTTGAAGGCGAAGCCGACCAGGGTCAGCACCGCGCCCGCCTCGGCCAGCGGCTTGAGCTGTCCGGGCGCGTGCTCCAGGCCCTCGGCGACGGCGCCGAGGTGCAGGCTGCCGCTGGCCGCGTAGACGAAGCCGACGCCGAGCAGCATCACGGCGGTCGCGGTGACCGAGGAGACGAAGAACTTGAGCGCGGCCTCCGCGCCCCGCCCGTCCCGGCGCAGCGCGACCAGGGCGAAGGCGGGCAGCGAGGCGACCTCCAGGGCGATCACCATGGTGGCGAGGTCGCGGGAGGCGGGCAGCAGGGCGGCGCCGGTGGCGCTGGAGAGCAGCAGGAACCAGTACTCGCCGCGCGGGAGCTTCTCGTCCTCGACGGTGTGCATCGACAGCAGGGCCGCGATCAGCGCACCGCCGAGCGCGAGCAGCTGGAACACCAGGGCGAAGTGGTCGGCGACGTACGAGCAGCCGCCGGCCGCCGGATTGTCGGTGCCCCCTGTTACGTTCCGGAGGCAGAAGGTCGCTCGGGGTGAGCCGCCGGTGAGGGGAAGGAGCGCGATGAGGGCGAGGGCGAGTCCGGCCGCGGTGAGGCGGCCGAGCCACTTCTTGTGCCGCTCGGGCAGGAACAGGTCGGTGACCAGCACGGCGAGGGCGGCCACGGCGGCGATCAGCGGGGGCGCGATCGCCACCCAGTCCACGGACTGGATCAGGCTGCCCGGGTTGGCTACGGCGAGGGAGGTCACAGTGTGCTGCCCCGTGGAGTGAGGTCCGAGTGCGGCGGTGTGGGCTGCGAGCACGGTCAGCCACCCCCGAGGAGGTGCTTGACGGCGGGGTCGGAGAGCCCGAGCAGGAGGGCGGGCCAGAGCCCGGCCAGCAGCGTGAGCGCCGCCAGCGGCGTCCAGCTGACGGCCTCGTACGGGCGCAGGTCGGCCACCTCGGCCACCGGTGCGGGCTGCTCGGGATCGCCCATGCAGACGCGCTTGACCACGATCAGCAGGTAGCCGGCGGTGAGGAGGGTGCCGAGGCCGGCCAGGACCATGTAGGTGACGAAGGCGGGGCGGGAGAGCCCGGCGGCCGGGTCGAAGGCGCCGAACATGGCGAGCAGCTCGCCCCAGAAGCCGGCCAGCCCGGGCAGGCCGAGGCTGGCCACGGCGGCGAAGGCGAGCAGCGCGCCGATCCGGGGTGCCCGGCCGTACAGCGCGGCGCCGGTCGCTCCGGCGAGGGTGTCGAGGTCCGCCGTGCCGTAGCGGTCCTTGACGGCTCCGACCAGGAAGAACAGCAGACCGGTGATCAGACCGTGGGCGATGTTGGCGAACAGCGCCCCGTTCACGCCCACCGGGGTGAGGGAGGCGATGCCGAGCAGCACGAAGCCCATGTGGCCGACGGAGGAGTACGCGATCAGGCGCTTGAGGTCGCCCTTGGCCCCGGGGCGGGCCAGCGCCAGACAGGCCAGCGAGCCGTAGACGATGCCGACGGCGGCGAAGGCGCCCAGGTAGGGGGCGAGCGTCGCGGTGCCGTCCGGCACGATCGGGAGGAGGACCCGGACCAGTCCGTAGGTGCCCATCTTCAGCAGCACGCCGGCCAGCAGCACCGAGCCCACCGTCGGGGCGGCGGTGTGGGCGTCGGGGAGCCAGCTGTGCAGCGGCCAGGCGGGGGCCTTGACCGCGAGCCCGACCATGATCGCCAGCGCGGCGGTCACCTGGGTGGTGTGGCTCAGGCCGTGGCCGTGCCCGGCGGCCAGTGCCTGCATGTCGAAGGTGCCGGCCTTGCTGCCGATCAGCAGGAAGCCGAGCAGCATCACGGCCGAGCCGAGCAGCGTGTAGAGGATGAACCGGTTGGCGGCCGGGGTCTTCGCCCCGCTCCCCCAGCGGGCGATCAGGAAGTACATCGGGATCAGCACGATCTCGAAGGCCAGGAAGAAGAGCAGCAGGTCCAGCACCGCGAAGGTGGCCAGCATGCCGACTTCGAGCAGCAGGAACAGCCCGACGAAGGCCTGCGCCGAGGGGGCGTTCCCCCCGTCCGGCAGCCGCTTCTCCGAGTACAGCGCGCAGAGGAAGGTGAGCAGTGCGGTCAGCACGACCAGCGGCAGCGAGACGCCGTCCACGCCGAGGTGGAAGCGCACGTGCAGGGCCGGGATCCACTCGACGTCGGTGGTGGCCTGCATCCGGGCCGGCGCGTCGTGGTCGAAGCCGACCGCGAGGGCGACCGCGAGCAGCAGCACCGCGCCGGTGACCACGGAGTTCAGCCGCAGCGCCCGCCGGTCGGCGACGGCCCGGTCCGGTCCGAACACCGGCGCCAGGGTGAGCGCGGCGCCGAGCAGTGGCAGCACCAGGAGGGCGATGAGGACCGCGTTCATCGGAGGCTCCCAGCGACAGCGGCGGACGGGACGGGGATGGGGGACGACAGCACCGGCTACACCGCCACCAGGACGGCCAGCAGGACGACCCCGGCGAGCAGCGCGCTGAGGTAGGTCTGCGCGTTGCCGGTCTGGGCGAGCCGGACGGCCCGGCCCAACAGGTTGGCGCCGATCCCGCTGCCCTGCACATAGCCCTCGACGACCTCGCGGTCGAGGAAGCGGACCAGCCTGGCCGCAGCACCCACCGGGCGGACGAACAGCGCGTGGTACAGCCGGTCGACACCGAAGCCGTGCCGGGCCGGACCGAACAGCGGACCGAGCAGGGTGCGCCCGGGGTCGGCCACGACCACCTCGGCGGCCGGGGCTCCGGCCTGCTCGGGCACCCTCCCCCAGCCTTCGGCCGGGGGGACCCCCATGGCGGCGGCCGGGGCGGGGCGGCCGGTGGTCAGCCGCGCGGTGGCCGAGCGCCAGGCGCCGTACGCCGCGAGCACACCGACCACGGCGAGCCCGGTACCGGTCACGGCGGTGACGCCGGAGGGGCGCAGCGAGCCGCCGTCCAGCAGGGCGGGCAGCCAGTCCGAACGGAGCCCGGCGACGCCGAAGCCCATGGTCGGGACGGCCAGCACCCAGAGCGGCCAGCGCATCGCGGGCGGCTCGGCGGTGACCGGGTCGGCCTCGTCCGGCTCGGGCGAGTACGGCGCGTCGGCCTCGTGGTCGGCCGGGCCGGCCACCGGGGCGAGCGGAGCGGCCGCCCCCGCCGGGCTGTGGAAGGCGACCAGGAACAGCCGGGCCGCGTAGGCGCCGGTGAGCAGCGCGGTGAGCGCGGCCGAGATCAGCACGATCCACCCGGCCGCCTGGGGCACCCCCGAGGCCGGGCCGAGCCCATTGGTCAGCGCGTCGCCGTTGGCGGCGTGCTCGGCGGCGGTCAGCACCGCCTCCTTGCTGAAGAAGCCGGAGAACGGCGGCAGCCCGGCCAGCGCGACCAGGGCGATGCCCATCGTCCAGTAGGCGTCCGGCACCCGCTTGCGCAGCCCGGGGATCCGGGACATCGCGGAGATCGAGTTGGTGTGCGCGGCGTGGATCACCACGCCGGCGGCCAGGAACAGCAGCGCCTTGAACGCGCCATGGCTGACCAGGTGGAACACCGAGGCCTCCCGGTCGCCGCTGGCCAGCGCGCCGGCCATGTAGCCGAGCTGGCCGACGGTGGAGTAGGCCAGCACCCGTTTGAGGTCGTCCTGGGCCAGCGCGCAGAGCGCCGAGCCGATCATCGTCACGGCGGCCATCACCGCGAGCACGACCAGCGCCGCGCCCGACAGCAGGAACACCGGCATCAGCCGGGCCACCAGGTAGATGCCGGCCGCCACCATGGTGGCGGCGTGGATCAGCGCGGACACCGGCGTCGGACCGGCCATCGCGTCCGGGAGCCAGGTGTGCAGCGGGAACTGGGCGCTCTTGCCGGCCACACCGGCCAGCAGCAGCAGCGCGATCAGCGTGGGGTGGCCGAGCCTGCCGTCCCCGGCGGCGGCCAGCACGTCCGGGATCCGGAAGCTGCCGGCGTCCGCGCCGAGCAGGAAGATCCCGAACAGGAACGGCACGTCGCCGAGCTTGGTGACCAGGAAGGCCTTGAGCGAGGCCGAACGGGCGTCGGCAGTCTCCCAGTGGTGGCCGATCAGGAAGTACGAGCAGACGCCCATGACCTCCCAGCCGACCAGCAGCACGATGAGGTCGCCCGAGTAGACCACCAGGAACATCGCCGCGGTGAACAGCGAGACCAGCGCCGCGTAGGAGGGGTAGCGCCGGTCCTCCTTCAGGTACGCGGTCGAGTAGACCTGGACGCAGGTCGCGACCAGGCCGACCAGCACGGAGATCAGCGAGCTGAAGCCGTCCAGGTGGACGGCCAGCGCGATGTCCGGACCACCGGTCGGGGTGAGTCGGGTGGCCGCGTCCAGGCTCTGGCCGGTGCCGAGCTGGAGGGCGACCACCAGGGCGAGCACGGCCGAGACGGCGACCGGGACGATCGCCAGCGGACGGGCCAGCCCGGGCGCCTTCCGGCCGGTGGCCAGGGTCGCGGCGGCACCGAGCGCGGGCAGCGCGGGGACGAGGGCGGGCAGGGCGAGGTTCATGCGGTGGCCCGGCCCTTCAGTGCCTCGGCTGCGGCCGGCTCCTCCTCGGCGGGGGTGTGCGGCTCGGCCGGGTCGCCGAGCGCGGTGGCCCGGTCGATGTCCGCGGTGCCCCGGGCCCGGAACAGCAGCAGGACGATGGCGAGCCCCAGCCCGACCTCGGCGGCGGCGACGGTGATGGTGAACAGGGTGAGCGCCTGCCCGGCGTGCAGCGCGTCGCGCAGCCAGGCGTCGAAGGCGACCAGGTTGAGGTTGACGGCGTTGAGCATCAGCTCGACGGACATCAGCACCAGGACGGCGTTGCGCCGGGCGAGCACGCCGTACACGCCGACGCTGAACAGCAGCGCGGAGAGGACGACGGGGTAGGCGAGGTGCATCAGCTCTCCTCCGTCACGGGCGGGGCGGCGGCCTCCGGCGCGGTCACGGAGGGCTTGGGCGCCGTCGCGGCCACGGTCCCGTTCGACCCGACCGGCCGACCGGCCCGCAGCCGGCCCGCCCGCGGCGCCGGCACCCGGCGCCCGGCGCCGCGCGACAGCACGATCGCGCCGACCAGCGCCGCCAGCAGCAGCACGGACAGCGCCTCGAAGGGCAGCACCCAGTGCCGGAACAGGCTGGCCCCGGTGACGGAGGCCGAGCCGCCGCCCGCCCCGAGGTCGATCCAGGAGGTCCGGAAGGCGTCGACCACCAGGGTCACCAGCGTCCCGGCCGAGGCCAGCGCCACCACCAGGGCGACCCAGCGGTTCTTGGAGTCGGCGTCCGGTGAACGCCCGATCGGCGCCTTGGTGAGCATCAGCCCGAACAGCACCAGGACGACCACCGAGCCCAGGTAGATCAGCACCTGCACCCAGGCGATGAACTCCGCCGTGAGCAGCAGGAACTCCACCGCCAGCCCGCCGAGCGCGACCACCAGCCAGAGCGCGGCGTGCACCAGCTGCTTGGTGGTCACCGAGACGACCGCCGAGCCGAGCACCGCGATGCCGACCAGCAGGAAGACGATCTCCTGGCCGGTCGGGGACAGGAACGAACGGGCGGCCGGCTCCAACGAGCCGGTCGCCGCGAGGAGCACGGCGCCACCGATCACGCGTCGTCACCCTTCTCCTCGGCGGCGGCCGCAGCGGCGGCCGCCAGCTTGTCCGCCGCCTTCCGCGCGGTGGTGATCTCCTTGGGCTCCTCGGCGGCCGGGTCCAGGGCCGGCGGCGCCGGAACCGTCCACATCCACTCGCGGAGCTTCTCCCGCTCATGGGTCAGCTCGTGGATGTCGGTCTCCGCGTACTCGAACTCCGGTGACCAGAACAGCGCGTCGAAGGGGCACACCTCGATGCAGATCCCGCAGTACATGCAGAGCGAGAAGTCGATGGCGAACCGGTCCAGCACGTTGCGGGTGCGGGCCCGGGCGTTCGGCTCGGCGGCCGGCAGCGTCTCCTTGTGGGAGTCGATGTAGATGCACCAGTCCGGGCACTCGCGCGCGCAGAGCATGCACACCGTGCAGTTCTCCTCCAGCAGCGCGATGACGCCGCGCGAACGCGGCGGCAGCACCGGCTGCACGTCGGGGTACTGCGCGGTGACGCTCTTCCTGGTCATCGTCCGCAGCGTCACGGCCAGCCCCTTGGCCAGGCCGACACCGGGAAAACTCATGCGATCGCCACCTTGAGGATGCCGGTGAGGGCCAGCTGGACGAGGGCGAGCGGGATCAGCACGATCCACGCGAAGCGCATCAGCTGGTCCTCGCGCAGACGCGGGTAGGTGACCCGCAGCCAGATGACCACGAAGGCCAGCGCGAAGGTCTTGAGGAGCATCCAGAGCCAGCCGAGCTGGTCGGACATCGGCCCGTGCCAGCCGCCGAGGAACAGCACCGCCGTCAGCGCCGACACCACCAGGATGCCCACGTACTCGGACAGCAGGAACAGCGCGAAGCGCAGTCCGGTGTACTCGGTGTACGCGCCGAAGATGATCTCCGAGTCGGCGACCGGCATGTCGAACGGCGGCCGCTGGAGCTCGGCCAGACCGGCCGTGAAGAAGACGAAGGCGCCGATGATCTGCCAGGGCAGCCAGTACCACTGCCAGGCGTCCAGGATCCCGGGCAGCGACAGGGTGCCGGCGGCCATCGCCACCGAGGCCGCCGCGAGCACCATCGGCAGCTCGTACGACATCAGCTGCGCGGCCGTGCGCAGGCCGCCGAGCAGCGAGAACTTGTTCGCCGAGGCCCAACCGGCCATCAGCTTGCCGATCACCCCGACGCCCATCACGGCCAGCACGAAGAACAGCCCGGCGTCGATCGCCTGGCCGACGAAGCCGTCCGGGCCGACCGGGATCGCCAGCAGCACGAACAGGTACGGCAGCAGCGAGACGGCGGGGGCCAGCTGGAAGATCCGGCGGTCCGCCCCGGCCGGGACGATGTCCTCCTTCTGCGCGAACTTCACGCCGTCCGCGACGAGCTGCGCCCAGCCGTGGAAGCCGCCCGCGTACATCGGGCCGAGCCGGCCCTGCATGTGCGCCATGACCTTGTGCTCGGTCTGGCCGATGACCAGCGGGAAGACCAGGAAGACGACGAGGGTGGCGACGCAGCGGAGCACCGTGTCGAGCAGGTTCACGCGCCGTCTCCGTCCTGGTCGGCCGTCCCGGCCGACGTCTCGTCCTTCTTCTCGCCCGGCTCGGCCGACCCGCCCGAGGGCTTCTCCTCGTGGGCCGGCACCGGGTTGTGCCAGGGCGCGTCGGAGGACCGGGGCCGGGCCGGAGCCGCGGGCTCGACCGGAGCCTGGGCAGCGGGCTCGGCAACGGCAGCGGGCTCGGCAGCGGCCTCGGCCGTCTGGCTGGCCGACCCGTCGGAGACCGACCGGGTCCGCCGCGGCCGGTCCGCCCGCACCGCCGGAGCACCCTCCACCGGAGCAGCAGGAGCAGGAGCAGCGGAAGCCTCCGGCTCAGCCGCCTGGCTCGCCGACCCCTCCGACACCGACCGGGTCCGCCGCGGCCGGTCCGCCCGCACCGCCGGAGCACCCTCCACCGGAGCAGCGGCAGCAGCAGCGCCGGCGCCCGCCCGGGGCGTGCGCGCCGCCGCACCCGCCGCCCGCGCACCGCGCGCGGGCCGCTCGGCGACCGGCGGCAGGGTGCCCTTGAGCGGCCCCCACTCGTTCGGGTCCGGCACGCCGGCCGGCTGCATCTTGCGCCGGGCCGGCCCGTCACCGTGGTCGGACTCGCCCGGCTCCTTGGCGCCCGGCCAGGCCTTGGCGACCCGTGCGGCGAGCACGAACTCCTTGCGCAGCGGGTGCCCCTCGAAGCCGTCCGGCAGCAGCAGGGTGGCCAGGTACGGGTGCCCGGGGAAGTCGATGCCGAACATCTCGTGGGTCTCGCGCTCGTGCCAGGCGGCCCCGGCGTACACCGCGACGGCGCTGGGCAGCGCGGCCTTCTCCCGCGGCACCCGGGTGCGCAGCGCGAGGTGCCGCACGCCCGGCGCCTCGACGGCGGCCAGGTGGGCGACCACGGAGAAGCCCTCGGCGAGCTCGTCGACGGCGCTCAGCCAGTCGAAGTAGCCCAGTCCCAGCACGTCCCGGGCGGCGGTGAGCGCCTCGGTCCAGCGCTCGGCGGGCACGTCGACGGTGATCAGCCCGTACGCCTCGGCGCCGGTCGCCCACTCCCCGACCGACGCCGCGTACTGCTCGGCCGTGATCACGACTCTCCTCCATCGCCGGACGGTCCCGCCACCAGCGGGCGGCGCAGCGCCGCGGCGGGTGTGGTGTAGCGGCCGGGCAGGGACTCGGCGGCGATCTTCTCCTGCAGCTTGAGGATGCCCTGGAGCAGCGCCTCCGGACGGGGCGGGCAGCCGGGCACGTAGACGTCGACCGGGATGATCTGGTCCACGCCCTTGGTGACGGAGTACGAGTCCCAGTACGGGCCGCCGGAGTTGGAGCAGGCACCGAAGGAGATGACGTACTTCGGCTCGGGCATCTGCTCGTAGAGGCGCTTGACGGCGGGCGCCATCTTGTCGGTGACCGTCCCGGAGACGATCATCAGGTCCGCCTGACGGGGTCCGGGCGCGAACGGGATGACGCCCATCCGGATGAAGTCGTGTTTGGCCATGGACGCGGCGATGAACTCGATCGCGCAGCAGGCCAGGCCGAAGTTGAAGCACCAGAGGCTGTAGCGCCGGCCCCAGTTGAGCACGACCTTGACCGGGTCGGGCGCGAGCCGGGCCAGCGGGCCGATGCTCCGGCGCTCGACCGCGCCGGGGCGGGCCGGGTCGGGCAGGCCGAGCGGGACGGGACCGCCCTGGGCACCGTGCGGGTGGGTGTGGGTCACGTCCATTCCAGAACGCCCTTCCTCCAGGCGTAGAGCAGTCCGACCGCGAGGAAGCCGATGAAGAGGAACATCTCCACCAGCGTTCCGGCGCCGTACCCGGCGGCCGCGAAGACGGTCGCCCACGGGAACAGGTAGATCGCGTCGACCGCGAAGATCACGTACAGGAAGGCGTACACGTAGTAGCGGATCTGGGTGTGCGCCCAGTCCTCGCCCACCGGGTCCACCCCGCACTCGTAGGCGAGGAGCTTCTCGGGCGAGTGCACCACCGGCCGCAGCAGGCGGTTGGCGGTGAACGCCACGGTCACGAAGAGCACCCCGACGACGGCCAGCAGGCCCATCGCGGCATACGCGTCGAAGTAGCCGCTGCCGACCGCGGGGTCGGCCGCGACGGCAGCCGCCTGCTGCCCCTCCATGCCCTTCGCCTCCACCTCGGCCGTGAACCCGCCCTCAAGACAGTTCTACGACTTTTCTCCGCACCATCTGCACCATCGGCACCACGGTCCCAACCGTGGCCAATGCGTGAGTCTAAGGGGAGGCCTCGGCTCCTCCCGAAACCTGCCCGCTCAGCAAGACGTCCGGTGGACACCCGGATGAACGTCCGGGGGTGGGGATAACCCCCGTACGGGAAGATGTATCACCCCCATGGCACATCCCCGGCCCGGTTCGGGAAGCTGGGACCCGCTGGCTCGAATGAGGGGACGATGATCCGATGAAGCGAGCGCACCGCCGCGCCGTGGACGCCATCAAGGAGCAGGACGCCCGGATGGAGCGTCCGCCGCTGTACGGCGCGCGGATGTGGCGCCAGGTCGGACAGCTGATGCTCAACTTCCCGCTGGGCGTCGCCGGCTTCGTGCTGTCGATCACCGCACTCTCGGCCGGCCTGGGCCTGGCGGTCACGGTGATCGGCCTGCCGGTGCTGGCCCTCGGGCTGGCCGGCTGCCGCGCCCTGGGCGCCCTGGGCCGCAGCCGGGCCCGCTCGGCGTACGGCTCCGCGATCGACGAGCCGGAGCCGGTGCGCCCGCGCCGTCCCGGCCTGGTCGGCTACACCATCGCCCACCTCACCGACCTGCTGAACTGGCGCTCGGCGCTCTACAACGTGCTGTTGCTGCCCTGGGGCATCCTGAGCTTCACCCTGGCCCTGGTCTCGGTGGTCACGCTGTGGCCGGTGCTGCCCTTCATGGTGCGCGGGATGGCCGCGGTCGACCGGATCCTGATCGAGTCGCTGCTCTTCCCCGGCGCCCTGGCCGAGCGGGTGCGCGAGCTGGAGGACGACCGCGGCACCGTGGTCGACACCGCCGCCGCCGACCTGCGCCGGATCGAGCGGGACCTGCACGACGGCGCCCAGGCCCGGCTGGTCGCGCTGGCGATGGACCTCGGGATGGCCAAGGAGCGGCTGCGCGAGGTGGAGAGCCAGGAGGACATGGCGGCCGCCGCCAGGATGGTCGACAGCGCGCACGGCGAGGTGAAGCTCGCCCTCCAGGAGCTGCGCGACCTGGCCCGCGGCATCCACCCGGCAGTGCTCACCGACCGCGGTCTGGACGCGGCGCTGTCCGCGGTCGCGGCCCGCTGCACCGTCCCGGGCGGGGTGAAGGTGAACGTCGACCTGGCCGGGCCGGACGGCGAGCCCGAGCGCCCGGACTCGGCGGTCGAGGGCATCGCCTACTTCACCGTCAGCGAGTTGCTGACCAACGTCTCCAAGCACGCCGGGGCCCGCAGCGCCTCGGTCGACGTCTGGCGCTCGGACAGCCAGCTGATGGTGCTGGTCCAGGACGACGGCCGGGGCGGGGCCGCCCCCTACCCGGGCAGCGGGCTGGCGGGGCTGGCCGAGCGGATCCGGGCGGTGGACGGGGTGTTCCTGGTGGAGAGCCCGGAGGGCGGCCCGACCACCGTCACCGTCGAGCTGCCCTGGCGCACCCGCACCGCCCGGCGCTGAACCGCCGCGGGACGTGAAAGGGCGCCGGGCTCCCGTCGAGGCAGTGGACGGGGGCCCGGCGCCGGTCCGGTGCGTCGGCCGGCCCGCGGAACCCTTGCACGGTGGGCGGGCCGGCCGGCGCACCGGGGCTGAGCGGATCTAGGAGCTGCTCTCCAGGGTGCCGAGGGTGACGTCCGCCGTCCTGCTGTTGCCGTCCCTGGTGTAGGTGACGGTCACCTTGCTGCCCGGGGTGAGCGAGGCGAGCGCGGTGGTGAGCGCGTTCAGCGAGTCGACCTGGGTGTCGCCGATCTTGGTGATCACGTCGCCGGGCTGGAGCCCCGCCGCGGCGGCCGCACCGCCCTGGCTGACCGCCACGATGACCGCGCCGGCCGGCTGGAACTGCTGGTTGAAGCTGGTCCGGGCGGTGATGCCGAGCGCGGCCCGGCCGGAGTTGGTGACCTTGCCCTGCTTGATCAGCTGGTCGGTGATGTTGGTGATGGTGGCCGCCGGGATGGCGAAGCCGATGCCGGGGGCGGCCGCGCCGTTGGTCTGCGGCTCGGTGGCGGCCAGGGTGTTGATGCCGATCACCTGGCTGTCCAGGTTGACCAGCGCGCCGCCGCTGTTGCCCGGGTTGATCGCGGCCGAGGTCTGCACCATGTTGCCGATGGTGGCGCCCGGCGAGCCGCCGCCGCGGGGCTCCGAGACGGTCCGCCCGGTGGCCGAGACGATGCCCTGGGTGACGCTGCTGGAGAGGCCGAGCGGGCTGCCCATGGCGAGGGTGATCTGGCCGAGCTGGACCTTGCCGGAGTCGCCGAAGACGGCCGGCTTGAGGCCGCCGGGCGGGCTGCTGAGCTTGATCACCGCTAGGTCGGAGTCGGGGTAGCTGGCGACCAGGGTGGCGTCCAGCGACTTGCTGGAGTTGGCCAGCGTGACGGTGAAGGTGCTCGCGGTGCCGACCACGTGGGCGTTGGTGACGATGTCGCCCTTGTCGTCGTAGACGATCCCGGAGCCGAGGCTGTCGCCGGTGGTGATCTGGACCACCGAGGGCAGCACGTCGGCGATCACCTTCTGGTAGGCGTCCTGCAGCTGGTTGGCGCCGCCCGGCTGGCCGGTGGGGGCGGAGGAGGCCTGCTTGGCGCCGGAGGCCGAGGGCGAGGAGGCCGCGGAGGAAGAGGAGGAGGACGAGCTGCTGCAGCCGGCCAGCGCCAGCGCGGTCACGACCGCGACCGCGACCGGGGCGAGCAGCCGTCCGTGCGCCTTGGGGCCGGTCGGCCGGGGGCCGGCCGGCAGCGGGCGGTTGTGTTCCTTCGTTCGGCTCACCTGGCTGCCTCCGATTCGTCACCACGCCTGGGGCGCGGGCATGAGAGCACGGAAATCTTTGTCAGCATTTCACCGATTTGTCCGTTTTGCCGACTCGACTCGCCCGGGGCCGTCCGCCGAAACCGAACGCCTAGGATTGCCGCATGACTTGGTTGATCACCGGCGGTGCCGGATACATCGGTGGGCACGTCGTCCGCCAGCTGCTCGACGCCGGCGAGCGCGTCGCCGTCCTGGACGACCTGAGCACCGGCGACGCCTCCCGGGTTCCGGCCGGTGTGCCGCTGATCGAGGGCTCCACCCTGGACCGGGCCGTCCTGGACGCCGCGATCCGCGAGCACGGGATCGAGGGCATCCTGCACTTCGCCGCCAAGAAGCAGGTCGGCGAGTCGGTCGAGCAGCCGTTCCTGTACTACCGCGAGAACATGATCGGCCTGCAGACGGTGCTGGAGGCCGCGGCCGAGGGCGGCGTCAAGCGCTTCCTGTTCTCCTCCTCCGCCGCCGTCTACGGCATGCCGGACGTCGACCTGGTCACCGAGTCCACCCCGTGCGCCCCGATGAGCCCGTACGGCGAGACCAAGCTGGCCGGCGAGTGGCTGGTCGCCGCGGCCGGCCAGGCCCACGGGATCTCCACCGTCGCCCTGCGCTACTTCAACGTGGCCGGCGCCGCCTCCCCCGAGCTCTCCGACGCCGGGGTCTTCAACCTGATCCCGATGGTCTTCGAGCGGCTGACGGCCGGCGACGCCCCGCGGGTCTTCGGCGACGACTACGCGACCCCGGACGGCAGCTGCGTCCGCGACTTCATCCACGTCTCCGACATCGCCTCGGCCCACGTGGCGGCCGCCAAGCGGCTGGCCGCCGACCCGGCCGGCGAGACCGCGCTGGTGCTCAACATCGGCCGCGGCGAGGGCGTCAGCGTCAAGGAGATGATCGAGGTCATCGGCAAGGTCACCGGCTACGACACCACCGCCGACGTGACCCCGCGCCGCCCCGGCGACCCGGCCCGGGTGGTGGCCGCCGCCGACCTGATCCACCGCGAGCTGGGCTGGACCGCGCGCCACGACGTGACCGACATGGTCTCCTCCGCGTGGGAGGGCTGGTGCAGCCGCCACCCCGAGGCCCGCAAGGCCTGACCCGGCACGGCCCGACGGCGGTGTCCGCCCGCACTCAGCGGGCGGGCACCGCCGTGCCGTAGTAGGCGTCCAGCGCGTAGACGCAGCGGTCCTTGGAGCCGACGAAGACCCGCCCGCCGACCGCCACCGGGGAGCCGGTGAGCTCGCCCTTGGTGCCGAGCTCCCAGCGCAGCTGACCGGTCGCCAGGTCCAGGGTGTGCAGCGAGTGGTCCCGGCTGCCCAGGTGCACCAGGCCGTCGGCCAGCGCCGGGGAGCCGACGATCTCGCCGCGCGCGGTGTAGCGCCAGCGCTCCCGGCCGGTCGCCGCCTCGAAGGCGTACAGCACCTCGCCGCTGCCGACCAGCACCATGCCCTCGCCGACCACCACCGGCTCGGCGCCCTGACGGCTGCCGGTGACCCCGCGCCAGCGGTCCAGGCCGGTGGCCGCGTCCAGCGCGTAGACGGTGCCCAGGTAGTCCGCCACGTAGACGGCGTCGCCGTCCAGCGCCGGCGGGGTGAACAGCACCACCGGGGCCTCGAAGCGCCAGCGCTCGGCCCCGCTGGCCGCGTCCAGCGCGTACACCCGGGTACCGGCCGTCACGTACAGCACGCCGCCGCGCTCCACCGGGTGCGAGGGGACGTCGTCGCCGACCGGGACGGACCAGCGCAGGCCGGCCCCGCGCCCGTCCACGCAGCGCAGCCGGCCGGCGCCGTAGTAGTAGAGCGCGCCGGCCAGCAGCACCGGGCCGGACTGCGGGTTCTCGTAGTCCTGCTGGGCGTCGTCGGCCCGCCACAGCTCGGCGCCGGTGGCGGCCGCGCGCAGCTGGACGCCGCCGCCCCGCACGCCGCAGCAGAGCACGCCGTCCGCGGCGGACAGCGAGTAGACCCAGCCGTCCAGCGAGGTGCGCCAGCGCTCGGTGCCGTCCGCGACGTCCACGGTGTACAGGTGCGGGCCGTCCGCGGCGTGCACCCGGCCGGCGTCCACCGCGAGCGCCCAGGCGACGTCGCGGGTCTTGTAGCGGCGCTCGCCGGAGGCGATGTCCAGCGCGTGCACCTCGAAGCTGGAGACGAAGAGCGTCCCGTCGGCGACCACCGGGGTGCCCCAGACGTCGTTGGACATCCGGAACCGCCAGGGTCGCCAGCGCGCCGCCGGGGAGGGCGGCGGGGTCGGGATCGGCGGCGGGGTCGGCTGCACCCGGCGGACCCAGTCCGTCGTGGCCGGGGCGGTGCTCGGACCGGGCTGCTCGTGCTCGGCCCGCGGCCCCGGGCCTATCCGCACCGAGGCGCCGGACAGCTGCACCTCGACGGCCATCCCGCCGGTGGGCGCGCGGTGCTTGTTCTTGGACGGGATCTTCGCGGTCGGGATCTCCCCGTCCGTGGCACCGGGACGCGACCCGGCGTGCACCGGGCCGGTGGGCGGCGCGTGCCCGGCGCCCGGGTAGGTGCGCGGGTCGTCCGGGCCCGGGTGCTGCGGCGGCACCGGCGGCGGGCCCTGGGGGTGCGGCGGCCGGTGCGGCTCGACCGGCCCGGAGTGCGGCGGGCGGGGCGGCACAGCGGGCCGGCGGCCGCGCTTGCTCTCGATCAGCGCCAGCGCGTGGGCCGGCAGCCAGTCCCCGGCCTCGCCGGAGGCGTCGTCCCGGGAGAACAGGTGCGGGGCCAGCTCGGCCTGGATCTGGGCCGGGGTGGGCCGGCGCTCGGGCGCCTGCTGCATGCAGGCCCGGACCAGGTCCATCAGCTCGGGCGCCATGCCGGTCAGGTCCGGCTCCTCGCGCAGCAGCTGGAACACCGTCTCGACCGGGTTGGTGCCGCGGAACGGCGGGTGCCCGGTGGCGCAGAAGACCATCAGCGAGCCGAGCGAGAAGACATCGCTGGCGCCGCGGACGGTACGGCTGTCCCGGGCCTGCTCGGGGGACATGTAGGCGGGGGTGCCGACCGCGACGTTGGTCATGGTCAGCCGGGTGTTGGAGACACCGGCCGCGATGCCGAAGTCGATCACCTTGGGGCCGTCCTCGACCACCAGGACGTTGGAGGGCTTGAGGTCGCGGTGGACCAGCCCGGCCGCGTGGATGGACTGCAGCGCCTCGGCGATGCCGGCGACCAGCCAGCGGGTGGCGTCCACCGGCAGCGGGCCGCACTCCTCGACCAGGTCCTCCAGCGAGGGCGCCGGGATGTACGCGGTGGCCAGCCAGGGCACCCGGGCGTCCGCGTCGGCGTCCACCACGGCCGCGGTGTAGAAGCCGCCGACGGTCTTGGCCGCCGCGATCTCACGGGCGAAGCGGACCCGGAACAGCTCGTCCTCGGCCAGCTCCCCCCGGACGGTCTTGATGGCCACCCGGCGCCCGGAGGAGGAGCGCGCCAGGTAGACCAGCCCCATCCCGCCCGCGCCGAGCCGCCCCAGCACCTCGAAGGGCCCGATCCGCCTCGGATCGTGCGCCGTCAGCTGGTCCACTCCGCAGCCACCTCCCCGTTGTCCGCACCCGCCGCGTGGTGTCGGACCCGATTCTCCAATGCCGCCCGGCGCAACTCCAACCTCCCCCACCGGGAGACGGCCGCCGCCCCGGGCCGACAGTCCGCTGGTCAGCGATGACACAACGGCCGGATTCTGACGACCGCTCCGGCCGCGGCTTGCGCCCCGGTGCCCGGACCGTCGGGGTGTCACCCCGCACAGTCGATCACTCTCCGTCACTCGACCACCCCTCAGCGGACTCGCCGTCACGCTATGGGGTCAAAAGCACACGGGGGGGCTTCAAGAGCGCCTTCGGAGCCCGGTGAATATCCGTCCGAACTGGTTCGGGCCGCTATAGCAACCCCCCGTGCGGAGTAATAGTCGCATCACCGAATCGCGCCAAGATCGTGCCACGGTAAGCTGACGGCATGACAGGACAAGTTCGCACCGTCGACGGTCGCGTCGCCGGGCGACGCGGACAGGAGACGCGGCAGAAGCTGCTCGACTGCCTCCGCGAGATGCTCAGCACGTCGCCCTATCGGGACGTCAAGGTCATCGACGTCGCCCGTATGGCGGGTACCTCCCCCGCGACCTTCTACCAGTACTTCCCGGATGTCGAGGGCGCAGTCCTCGAAATCGCCGAGGAAATGGCCAAGGACTCCGACACCCTCAAAGAGCTGGTGGCCGGAAAGTCCTGGGCAGGGAAGTCCGGACCGACCACTTCGGAAGAACTGGTCGACGGATTCCTCGCCTTCTGGCGCAAGAACGACGCCATTCTCCGAGTGGTCACGCTGGGTGCCGCAGAAGGGGACAAGCGGTTCTTCAAGATCCGCATGACCGTCCTCAACTCGGTGGCCAAGCCGCTCGCGGAGGCCGTCAAGGAACTCCAGGCGAAGGGTCAGGCCGACAAGTCGCTCGACCCGAACGCCGTGGCCGGGGCCCTGGTCTCGCTGCTCGCCTCCGCAGCCGAGCACCAGAAGGCCTTCACCTCCTGGGGCGTCAAGGTCAAGGACCTCAAGCCCAACCTCGCTCCCCTGGTGTACCTGGGCGTCACCGGCAAGAAGGCGCCCAAGTAGCACCGTCCGTTCGATCCACCATCCGCTCCGCGCGCAGCCCCGGCCTCCTGTCCGGGGAACGACGGACGGCGGCCGTGTCCTCGGGGGAGGTCCGCCGACGTACCGCACGCGCGCCAGACATGCCGGTGGGCGGGCACCCCTCACACAGGGTGCCCGCCCACCGGCATGTTCTGCTCCCGGGGCCCCGCGGACGAACCCCCCGCCCCGAGGCCCAACCAAAGGCGAGCGGGCGAGTCACCGCCCCGAGGCCCGGCTCAGAGGCGAGCGGGCGAGTCCCCCGCCCCGAGCCGAAGGGGCGCGCCGGTGCCGAAAGGGAGAAGCGAGGGAGCGACGAAGGAGCGAGGGAGCACCGACCGTCGGCACCGGGACAAGAGCGCCCCGGAGGCGAGCGGGCGAATCAGGGACAGCGCACGACCTGGCCGGCGTAGGCCAGGCCGCCGCCGAAGCCGAAGAGCAGGACCGGGTCGCCCGGGGAGAGGGCGCCGCGCTCGACCAGCTTGGAGAAGGCGAGCGGGATCGAGGCGGCCGAGGTGTTGCCCGAGTCGACCACGTCCCGGGCCACCACCGCGTCGGCGAGGCCGAGCTTGGCGGCGATCGCGTCGATGATCCGCAGGTTGGCCTGGTGCGGCACGAAGCCCTTCAGCTCGGCCGGGTCGATCCCGGCGCGCTCGCAGGCCTGCCGGGCCAGCGGGGCGAGCTGGGTGGTGGCCCAGCGGAACACCGACTGGCCCTGCTGGCTGATCACCGGGTCCCAGCCGGTGATCACCACGGCGTCGCCCCGTTCCGGCTCGGAGCCCCAGACCACCGGTCCGATGCCCGGTTCGGCGCCCTCGGGCTGGGCCTCGACCACCGCGGCGCCCGCGCCGTCGCCGAAGATCACACAGGTGGAGCGGTCGGTCCAGTCGAGCGTGTCGGACATCCGCTCGGCGCCGATCACCAGGGCGCGGCTCGCCGCCCCGGCCCGGATCGCGTGGTCGGCGGTGGCCAGCGCGTACGAGAAGCCGGAGCAGACCGTGTTGATGTCGTACGCGGCGGGCGCCCGGATGCCCAGCCGGGCCGCGACCGCGGCGGCGGTGTTGGGGCTGCGTTCGATCGCGGTGCAGGTGGCGACCACCACCAGGTCGATCTCCGCCGCCGTCCGGCCGCTGTTGGCCAGCGCCTTCTGCGCGGCCTCGGCAGCGAGGTCGACCAGGGACTCACCCTCGGCGATGTGCCGGGTGCGGATGCCCACCCGGGTGCGGATCCACTCGTCATCGGTGTCGACGAGTGCCGCCAGATCGTCGTTGCCGAGGACCTTGGGGGGCTGGTAATGACCGAGTGCCACAATGCGCGAACCGCTCATGGTGCCATGGAACCGGGTTACCCGCTGGTCAGCAGGGCACGACCGGCTACAGGATCCGCGCCGACGATCTGTAGGGGCTCCACAAGCCCCTTGGGGCGTCTGGGTTCCGGCGGTCCGTCGAGGTCACGCGGCCAGCGAGGCGGCGTCGCCCATCGCGATCACCGGGTGGGCCGCCGGGTCCAGGGTGCGGATCAGCTGGGCCATCTTGTCCTCGGGTATCGACACGCAGCCGTGGGTCGGGCCGTCGTGGTCGACGTGCAGCCAGATGCCGCCGCCCTTCTTGCCGCCCATCGGGCGGCGCGGGTCGAGCGGGGAGCTGCCGGCCACCCGGTTGTAGTTGATCGCGACGACGTAGTCGAAGGAGCCGGCCAGCTGGTCGCCGAAGAAGCCCGTCCCGGAGACCACGAAGCTCGGGTCCTTGTCGTACGGGAGCTTGCTGCCGGGGTCGGCGTTGCGGCCGCCGGCGTCGGTGAGGTCGAAGACGCCGATCGGGCTGCGCAGGTCGCCCTCGTTGTGGTCGGTGGTCCAGCCGTTCTTGCCGTTGTGGCCCTGCCAGGTCTCGCCGGCCAGCCAGCGGCCCTCGGGGGTGCGGGTCCACAGGGTGACGCTGTTCCTGTCGGTGTCCTTGCCCTGACCGGTGGCGACCACGACCTGGGTGGTCGCGGCCGGGATCTTCGCGGTGAAGGCGGCACCGAGGCCGGGTATCGCGGCCAGCGAACCGTCCGGGCGGGCCTCGCCGCGGCCGGCGGCCGCGGGCGCGGACTGCCGGTCGGTGGCGGCCTGGACGGCGGCGGGGGCGGGTGACGCGGGGTGGTCGGGCGTGCTGACGCCCTCCGGCGCGTGGCCGTCGGCGGCGGTGGCGACGGCCTTGGCGCCGTCCTGGCCGACGGTGTACCAGCCGGCGGCGGCCGCGACCAGCAGGGCGGTGCCGGCCATCACGGCCTTGCCGTGGCGCTTCTGCTTCGCCTTGCGCCGGCGGCCGCGGGCGGCCGCCCGGCCGCCCGGCCCGGGGGCCGCCGGGGTCACGGAGGCGAGGGGCACGACCGGGGCGAGCTGCTCGTGGGCGGGCTCGGCGTCCACCTGGTCCGGGTACACCGGCTCCAGGTACACCGGCTCCGGGTGGACCGCGTCCGTGTACAGCGGCTCGGCGTACTCCGGCTCTGCGTACTCCGGCTGGACGGCGTACGGCTGGAACGGCTGGTCGTACGCCTCGACGTACCCGTCGACCGGCCGCGGGTACTCGCCGTAGCCGTCCTGCGGAGCCTGCGGGTACTGCTGGTACGCGCTGTACGGCGCCTCGTGCGACTGCTGCGGCACCCCGTACACCGGCTCCTGCATCGGCTCGTACGGCGGGTACTCGGTGGCGCGATGAGAACCGGACATGCCGTCGATCCTGCCAAACGCGCTACCCGTTGGTAAACCCGGGGCACGTGCGGGAGCCGTGAAGACGCCGCCGCCCGGGCCGCGGGTGCGGTCCGGGCGGCGGCGGGCACACCGGGGTGTGCGCAGGTCAGAGGCGCATCGCCTGCGGGGTCTCGCGGCGGTTCAGGTCCGGGCCGTCGTACTCGCGGATGATCTCGTAGCGGGTGTTGCGCTCCACCGGGCGGAAGCCGGCGTCCCGGATCAGGCCGAGCAGGTCGTCACGGCCGAGCTTGTTCGGGGTGCCGAAGTTGTCCGCGTCGTGGGTGATCTTGTACTCGACCACCGAGCCGTCCATGTCGTCCGCGCCGTGGCTGAGCGCCAGCTGGGCGGTGGTCACGCCGTGCATCACCCAGAAGACCTTGACGTGCGGGACGTTGTCGAAGAGCAGCCGGGAGACCGCGAAGGTCTTCAGCGCCTCGGCGCCGGTGGCCATCTCGGTGCGGGCCATCAGCTTGTTGCGCACGACGCCGTCCTTGGAGTCGTGGAAGTCGTGCTGGTAGCGCAGCGGGATGAAGACCTGGAAGCCGCCGGTCTCGTCCTGCAGCTCGCGCAGCCGCAGCACGTGGTCGACCCGGTGGCGGGGCTCCTCGATGTGGCCGTACAGCATGGTGGCCGGTGTCTTGAGGCCCTTGCCGTGCGCCAGGCGGTGGATCCGCGACCAGTCCTCCCAGTGGGTGTCGTGGTCGACGATGTGCTGGCGGACCTCCCAGTCGAAGATCTCCGCGCCGCCGCCGGTCAGCGACTCCAGACCGGCGTCGATCAGCTCGTCCAGGATCTCGTCGGCGGGCAGGCCGCTGATCTTCTCGAACCAGTGGATCTCGGTGGCGGTGAAGGCCTTCAGCGAGACGTTCGGCAGCGCCGCCTTGAGCTCCCGCAGCGAGCGCGGGTAGTAGCGCCAGGGCAGGGTCGGGTGCAGGCCGTTGACGATGTGCAGCTCGGTGAGGGAGTCGCTCTCCATCGCCTTGGCGAGGCGGACGGCCTCCTCGATGCGCATCGTGTAGGCGTCCTTCTCGCCCGGCTTGCGCTGGAACGAGCAGTACGCGCAGGACGCGCTGCACACGTTCGTCATGTTGAGGTGGCGGTTGACGTTGAAGTGGACGACGTCGCCGTTCTTCCGCGTCCGCACGTGGTGCGCCAGCCCGCCCAGCCAGGCCAGGTCGTCGCTCTCGTAGAGCGCGATCCCGTCCTCGCGGGTCAGCCGCTCACCCGCGTAGACCTTCGCCTCCAGCTCGCGCTTGAGCCCTGCGTCCATGCGGTGGCCCGCCTCCTCCGACATTCGATTCCTTGCCGGAGACGAGGTTACGCCTATGCCGTCAAGAGCTCGGCGAGCAGACCCGGGTCGATGTTGCCGCCGCTGACCACGGCCGCCACCTGGCGGCCCCCGGTCTCGGCGGCCCGGTGGAAGTACGCGGCCGGGGCGACCGCGCCGGAAGGCTCGGCGACCAGCCGGCCGCGGCGGGCCAGCAGGGCGACGGTGGCGCGGATCTCGTCCTCGGTGACGGTGACGATGTCGTCCACGTAGGCGGTGATGTGCTCGTACGGCAGCACGCCGACCGAGGGGGTGCGCAGCCCGTCCGCGACGGTCCGGTAGGTGTCCGCGACCGGCCACTCCACCCGGCGCCCGGAGCGCAGGCTCTCCTGGGCGTCGGCGGCCAGCTCCGGCTCCACCCCGATCACCCGGATCTCCGGGCGGCTGAGCTTGAGCGCGGCCGCCGTCCCGCCGATCAGGCCGCCGCCGCTGACCGGCACCAGCACGGTGTCCAGCCCGGCGGGGGCGTCCTCGGCGATCTCCAGGCCGACCGTGCCCTGGCCCGCGAGGATGAACGGGTCGTCGTACGGCGGCACCCAGACGAAGCCGAAGCGCTCGGCCAGGTCGCCGGGCAGGGTGTCCCGCTCCGCCGGCGGGACGAGGATCACCTCGGCGCCGAACGAGCGGGTGGCCGCCACCTTCACCTCGGGCGAGGTGTCCGGCATCACGATCACGGCCTTGATGTCGAGCAGCTGGGCCGCGTAGGCGACGGCCTGGGCGTGGTTGCCGCTGGACTGGGCGACCACGCCGCGGGCGCGCTCCTCCGCGTCGAGCGCGGCCAGCCGGTTGTAGGCGCCGCGGGTCTTGAAGGCCCCGGTCGGCTGGAGGTTCTCGGGCTTCAGCCAGAGCCGGCGCTCGCCCTCGGCCGCCCAGGGGGCGGGGACCAGCGGGGTGCGTACGGCCACCCCCGCGATCCGCTCCCGGGCCGCGTGCAGCTCCTCCAGACCGACCAGTGCCATCTCGTCACTCTCCTACGGGGGGTAGCTCGCTCACCCGGTTCTCCCACTTCGTGGAGAGTACGACGGTGGTGCGGGTGCGGGCCACGCCTTTCGTGCCCGAGATCCGCTTCACCACCGACTCCAGGCCGGCCACGTCGGCCACCCGGACCTTGAGCATGTAGGAGTCGTCACCCGCGATGAACCAGCAGTCCTCGACCTCGTTGAGGTCCTTCAGCCGGAACGCGACGTCCTCGTGGTCGGCGGCGTCGGTGAGTTGAAGGCCGATCAGGGCCGTGACGCCGAAGCCGAGCGAGGCCGGGTTGACCGTCGCGCGGTAGCCGGTGATCACACCGGCCTGCTCCAGGCGGTTGATGCGGTCCGTGACGCTCGGGCCGGAGAGTCCGACCAACCGGCCCAGCTCTGCGTAGGACGCGCGGCCGTTCTCCCGGAGCGCCTGGATGAGCTGTCTGTCCACCGTGTCCATATACCGTCCGCGTCCTTCCGAACCTCACCAGACCCACAGATCATTATCCGGATTCCAAGGCGCCGTGCGCTGAACGACCCGGATATCGCAGAGAAGATACTCTCCCGCCTTCGGTCTCCTTACTCCCCCTCGGCCGGAGCGGCCTCGCCGTCACCGGGTTTGCGGGCCGCCGCTCCCAACTCGCCCTCCCAGCGCAGGTACAGGGAATGCGGCACGTCGACGGCGTCCAGCACCCGGCCGGCCACGAAATCGACGAGTTCGCGCACGGTGGAACCGCCGGCGTAGAAACCGGGTGAGGCGGGCAGGACGACCGCGCCCTGTGCGTCGAGCTCCACCAAGTGCTTCAACGTCACCCCGTTGAGTGGTGTCTCGCGCACGCAGACGACGAGCGGGCGGCGCTCCTTGAGGGTGACGCTGGCCACCCGCTGCAGCAGGTCCTTGCTCAGGCCGAGCGCGATCCCGGCCACCGCGCCGGTGGTCGCCGGGACCACCAGCATGCCCTTGGCGGGGTACGAGCCGCTGGACGGGCCGGCCGCGAAGTCCCCGGCGGACCAGTAGCGGACGTCGTCCAGCCCCTCCTCGGTGCCCAGCCAGCGCGCCAGGTCGGTGCGCCAGTGGGCGTCCCGGAAGGAGATGCCGGTCTCGTCCAGGATGGTGAGCCGGGCGGCCCGGCTGACGATCAGGTCCACCGCCTCACCGGCGGCGAGCAGCGCCCGGATCACCGACGCCGCGTACGGCGTCCCCGACGCTCCCGAGACCCCGACCACCCACGGCTGACGCTTCGCAGTTCCCATGGGGCAATTCTGTCGGGCTTCACGGCCGGGCGTCCGCCCGCACCCGGCCACCGAGCCGCCCGTCACCTGCGGTTCCGTCCCGGGTCGCGCCGACCGGGTCCGCTCGGGCCCGCCCCCTGGGAGGATGGGCGCATGGCAGCGACCCTCGTCGACCTCACCCATCAGGTGACCACCGCGATGCCGGTCTACCCCGGCGATCCGGCCGTCCTGCTGGCGCCCGCCCTCACCACCGCCACCGCCGGGGTGAACGTGCTGGCCCTGCACCTCGGCTCGCAGTCCGGGACGCACGTGGACGCGCCGTACCACGTGGACGTCACCTGGCCGACCCTGGACGGGCTGCCGCTGGAGCGGTTCACCGGCCCGGCCGTGGTCGCCGACGTGCGCGGGCTGGAGCCCCGGGCGGCCGTCACCCCCGAGCTGCTGGCGCCCGCGCTGGAGCGTTGCGGGGAGGGCTCCGTCCTGCTGCTGGCCACCGGCTGGGCCCGGCACTGGGGCACCGACGCCTACCTCGCCCACCCCAGCCTGACGCCGGCCGCCGCCGAGGCGATCGTGGCCGCCGGGGTGCGGACGGTCGGCGTGGACGCGCTGAGCGTGGACCCCACCCCCGACCCGGGGCCGGAGGACCCGGCGGTGGCCGCCCTGCTCGCCGACCTCACCGACGAGCACGACGGGCCCGACCCGGTGGACGAGCCGACGCTGGCCGCCCACCGGGTGCTGCTGGGGGCGAGCGGCGGCGGGGTGATCGCCGAGAACCTGACCGACCTGCGGGCACTGCTGGCGGCGCAGGAGGCCGGTCGGCCGGTGGAGGTCTCGCTGTTCCCGCTGCGGCTGGTGGCGGCGGACGGGGCCCCGGTCCGGGCGGTGGCCCGGCTGGGCTGACCGACGCGCGACGAACCGTTCCTGCCACGGCACTTGGTCTAGACCATCCCCTGGTGGCGCCACTAGGCTGTCCGGCCATGGCTGAGATCATCGGAGTGGTCGAGCGACTCTGGCGCTACCCCGTGAAATCCACCGGCGGCGAACGACTCGACGCCGTCGACGTGGACGTCCGCGGCCTGGCCGGCGACCGGCTCTACGCCGTCCGCGACGCCTCCGGCAAGCTCGGCTCCGGCAAGAGCACCCGGCGCTTCCGCCGGATGGACGGCCTGCTCCGGCTCTCCGCCCGCCTCGGCCGCCGGATCGACGGCCCCGAGCTGTTCGACCCGCTCGGGCGCCCCGTCGACCACCCGACCGCCTTCCTGCGCGCCTACCTCCAGCGCGCGGACGTCGAACTCGCCCGCGAGGACGCCGTCCCGCACTTCGACCGGCTGCCGGTCAGCGTGCTCACCACCGCCACCCTGGACTGGGTCCGCGAGGCCGTCCCGTTCGCCGTGGTGGACGAACGCCGCTTCCGCCCCAACATCGTGCTGCGCACCCCGCCCGGCACCCCGCCGTTCGTCGAGGACGGCTGGTTCGGCCGGCAGGCCCACGGCGAGGCCCCGGACAGCGCCCGGTTCGCCTTCGTCACCTCCAGCGAGCGCTGTGCGATGAGCGGCGCCCCCCAGCCCGGGCTGCCGCACGCGCCCGAGATCCTCAAGGCGATCGTGCACGCCCACGACGGCCGGCTGGACGCGCTCGCCGAGGTGGCCGCGCCGGGGCGGCTGCGACTGGGCGACCGGCTGGTGCTGGACTGAGTCGCCGGACCTCCGGCCGAATCCGCAGGTCAGAGGCGTTTCCAAGATTCTCCGAAAAAACTTCGAAACCACCTGCAACCCCCGTGACCCTTGGACGTCTATGGGAGTGAGCGGCGGGGAGACCCGCCGGGACGGACCGCAGGCGACACCGGGGCACCACCTCGGACCTCGGGTCCGGATCACAGACCACACCTGATCGACCGGCTTCAGACGATCGCCGGTGAACACCCTGGGGGGTATGCACTATGTCCGTCGTGCGCGCACGTCGTTCCCGCTCCACCGTTCTGACCGCCGCCACCCTGGGCGCTCTGCTGGCCACCGGCGCCGTGCTGGCCTCCCCGGCCGCCTACGCCGCCGACGCCCCGGCCGCCGCCACCGCCTCCGCCGAGCCGACCGCCAAGGCCACCTCCGACCTGTCGCTGCAGGTCAACGCGCCCAAGACGGTCGGCCGCGGCGGAGAGCCGGTCGAGTTCACCGAGACCGTCACCAACTCCGGCGCCACCGAGGCCTCGTTCAACCTGCGGGTCAAGGCCACCACCGACGCCAGCTCGCTCGCGTACCAGGCCATCAAGGTCGAGTACCGCGACGCGGACGGCACCTGGAAGGCCGTCACCGACACGGTGCCCGGCCTGACCGTCGCCGCCGGCGCCAGCAAGGCCGTCCAGCTGCGCCTCACCACCGGGCTCCACGCCTACTGGACCAACCGGGTGTCCATCGTCAAGCTCGGCTCCGCCGTCCTCGACGCGACCGGCGGCACCGTCCTCGCCGAGAGCACCAAGGACGTCTCGGCCGACTACCTGACCATGGAGGTCGGGAACGCACCGACCACCGCGGTCATCGGCGGCGCGCCGGTCGAGTTCGACTACACCGTCAAGAACCCCACCGAGTCCCGCTTCACCACCGTCTCCAAGGTCGTGACGGCCAGCAAGTACAGCACGCTCCAGATGCAGAAGGCCGACGGCAGCTGGGAGACCCTCACCGGGACCTCCATGCCGCACGCCGACGACGACCTCCGCTACCTGCTCGCGGCCGACCAGAACCTGGCGCCCGGCGAGACCTTCACCCGGCACCTCCGCCTCGCCTTCAACGGCGACGCCAAGATCGGCACCACCTACGCCCACGCGTACGCGGAGCTCGACAACGGCCCCGGGTACTCGCCCACCTACATCGGCCCCCAGTTCATCCAGATCAACCTCACCGGGTCCCCGCTGGGCCTGTCGGTGCAGGAGCCGTCGTCGATCGGCAACGGCGGCAAGCCGGTCGAGTTCACCGAGACCGTCACCAACGCGAGCGGCTCCGAGGCGCCGTTCAACCTCAAGCTCGACGCGAGCAACCCGGCCGCCCGCAGCGCCGGCCGCATCACCCTGGAGTCCCGTGCCACCGACGGCACCTGGAAGCCGGTCGGGCTCACCTTCACCCAGCAGCCCGACGGGTTCCACTTCGTCGGCTCGCTCGCCGGCGTGACCGTCCCGGCCAACGGCACCAAGACCGTCCAGCTGCGCCTCGCCGCGCCGCTGAACAACGACTGGGCCGGCCAGAGCGGAACCGTCAAGCTCTCCTCGACCGTCCTGGACCAGACCGGTCAGTTCGTCCTCGCCAACAGCACCAAGGACGTCGCGCTCAAGGCCCTCGACGTGCAGACCAAGGGCGCGCCCACCACCGCCGTCCTCGGCGGCGCCCCGGGCGAGTTCGACGTCACCTTCGCCAACCCCAGCGCCTCGGACTACGACAACGTCTCCGAGGTCGTCCAGACCGACCGGCGCAGCACCCTCCAGGTGCAGAAGGCCGACGGCGGCTGGGAGGACATCACCGGTCTCCCGACCGGCCAGCCGGGCGGCGACCAGGCCGTCTACCACCTCAGCGGGGACAAGAACCTGGCCGCCGGCGCTTCCGTCACCCGGCACGTCCGCCTCGCCTTCACCGCCGACGCCCCGATCGGCCGGACCTACGTGAACACCTGGGCCGTCCTCGGCGAGGGCACCGACTTCCCCGCCTCCGTCGGCCCCCAGGGCTTCCCGGTCGACGTCAGCGCCACCGCGGTCGCCGGCACCGGCGCCGGCGCCGTCGACAAGGCCACCACCAACGGCGGCACCACCGCCGTCAAGGCCGGCCTCACCACCACCGACGGCACCGCCGCTTCCGGCAGCACCGGCACCTCCACCGACATCGCCGACGTCCAGTCGGCGGGCGGCGTGCTCGCCCACACCGGCTCGGACGGCATGCTGGCCTCCGCCGCGGCCGCCGCGAGCCTGCTCGCCGGCGGCATCGGCGCGCTCTTCTTCGCGCGCCGCCGTCGCAGCGCCTGACCACCGCTCCACGCAGTACCCGAGCCCCGGCTCCCCGGCACCGTCCGGGGGCCGGGGCTCGGCGTTTCTCAGCCCCTGACGAGGCAGAAGGGGTGTCCGGCCGGGTCCGCGTAGACCCGCCAGCCGCCGGCGTCGTGCAGCCGTACGGCGCCGAGGGCGAGGACCTCGGGCTCGGCGGCGTCGAGGTCCGGCACGTCGACGTCCAGGTGCGCCTGCTGGGGGTGGTCCGGGTCGGCCCAGCGGGGCGGGCGGTGGTCGGCGACGCCCTGGAAGCAGAGCACCGTGCCGTCGTCGAGGTGCAGGGTGGACCAGTCCGCGCCGAGCGACCAGCGGCGGTCCGGGCGGTCGACCTCGCCGCCGAGCACCGCGGCGTAGAACCCGGCGAGCGCCGCCGGCTCCGGGCAGTCGAGCACCAGGCACTGCAGTCTGCCGATCACGGGTCTCCTCAGGGGGTGTCGTCCTCCCCGGATTCTGCCTCCGGCAGGGCGACGGCCCGCAGGTAGGCCTCGGTGAAGAGTTCGAGGGTCTCCTCCAGCGAGGGCAGCTCGGACCCGAGGACGGGTTCCAGGGACGGCCGGAACAGCAGGTGGTTGAGCAGCGGGCCGAGCATCAGCTGGGACAGCACCGGGATCGGCAGCGGCCGCAGCCGGCCCGCCTCGATGTGCGGCTGCAGCAGCCGGGTGAGGCCGTCGAACATCCGCGGCAGGTAGACGGCCATCATCCGGGCGGCGGGGCCGTCGGATCTGCCGAACAGGTCGGCGAACATCGCCGGGACGACCTTCGGGTCGCACTGGAGGGCCGCGGCGAAGGTGCGGTGCAGCGCCCGGACGGTGTCCTCCAGCCGCTCCGGCGGGTCGGCGGCCAGCGCCTCCAGGTCCGGCAGCGGGCCGTACTGGAGGAAGACGGCGGAGAGCAGGCCGTCCCGCCCCTCGAAGACGGTGTGCAGGCTGGGCAGCGAGCACTCGGCCCGGTCGGCCACGGCGTCCAGGGTCACCCCGGACAGGCCGCGTTCGGCCACCAGCCGGCCCGCCGCCTCGATCGCCCGCTCCCGCACCGGCGGCCGTCCGCCCGGGTCGACGCCGGTCCGCCGGACGGCCTCGTCCAGCGGGGCCCGGGAGCCGCCGAGCCGGCGCAGCAGGGTGCTGCGCGAGATGCCGGCCGCCGACGCGATCGCCGTCAGCGGGACGTCCGCGACGTCCCGTCCCCGTTCCTTCGCCGCGGTGAGCGCGGCCGTCACCAGATCGTCCATGTGACACAGAGTACTACTTGACACCTGAGACGGTCCCAGAGATGCTCTATAGGCGAGTTCCACGCAGTAGCGGCAAGGGATCGAAGGGGAGAGAGCCATGAGCGTCGTCGTCTCCGGAGGCGGACCAGCCGGAATGATGCTGGGCCTGATGCTGGCCCGCGCGGGTGTCGAGGTGACCGTGCTGGAGAAGCACGGCGACTTCCTGCGCGACTTCCGCGGGGACACCGTCCACGCGTCCACCGTGCGCCTGATGGACGAACTCGGCCTCGGCCGGAAGTTCGCCCGGCTGCCGCAGAGCCGGCTCGGCAACCTGATGATCCCGCTGCCCGGGGGCGGCGAGTTCGCACTGAGCGCCTACGACCGGCTGCCCGCGCCGTACAACTACATCGCGATGATGCCCCAGTGGGACCTGCTGGACTTCCTGGTCCAGGAGGCGCAGCAGGAGCCCACCTTCACCGTGCGGATGAACACCGAGGCGACCGGGCTGCTCCGCGAGGGCGGCCGGGTGGTCGGCGTCCGCTACCGGACCCGGGACGGCGAGGAGGGCGAGCTCCGCGCCGAGCTCACCGTCGCCGCCGACGGCCGGCACTCCACCCTGCGCCGGGAGGCCGGTCTGGTGCCCCGGGAGTACCCGGTGCCCTTCGACGTCTGGTGGTTCCGGCTCCCCCGGCACCCCCACGAGCAGGCGGGGCAGCCCAGCATCGTCCCCGGCTTCGGCACCGGTGAGATGGCGCTCAGCATCGCCCGCGACGAGTACTTCCAGATCGGCTACTTCAAGCCCAAGGGCTCCGACGCCCGGCTGCGCGCCGAGGGCGTCGAGCGGTTCCGCGCCCGGATCGCCTCGATCCTGCCGCAGTACGCGGACCGGGTCGACCAGCTGGCCGCCATGGACGACGTCCACATGCTCGACGTCAAGCTCAACCGGCTCGACCGCTGGTACGTCGACGGTCTGCTGCTGATCGGCGACGCCGCCCACGCGATGTCCCCGGCCGGCGGGGTCGGGATCAACCTCGCCATCCAGGACGCCGTCGCCGCCGCCACCCTGCTCGCCGAGCCGCTGCGCCGCGGCCGCCCGACCGTCGCGGCCCTGGCCCGGGTCCAGCGCCGCCGCGAGTGGCCGACCGTGGTCATGCAGCGCCTCCAGCGGGTCCTGCACCACGTCATGTTCATCCCGACGCTCACCGGCCGCCGTCCGGGCCCGCCGACGGCCTTCGCCACGCTCTCCCGCCGGGTGCCCGCGGTCCAGGTGGGCCTGACCCGGCTGCTCGCCCTCGGCCCCCGCTCCGAGCACGCCCCGGACTTCGCCCGCCGCCCCGCCGCCTGACCGGCCGCCTCCCGGACGGCCGACTCCCGACCGGCCGGTCCGCCACCGCTGACCGGCCGTTCGGGCGGGCCGATTCCGGGGAACGACCAACGGCATGACGATCCCTCACCGCCGCACCGGCACCGGCGACCACCACGTCCTCGTCCTGCACGACTGGTTCGGCACCAGCGCGGGCTGGAGCCCCTTCCTCGACTACCTCGACGGCAAGGCCTTCGGCTACGCCTTCCTCGACTACCGCGGCTACGGCGACCGCAAGGACGTGACCGGCGCCTACACGCTGGCCGAGATAGCCTCCGACGCCCTCGCCCTCGCCGACCAGCTCGGCTGGGACCGCTTCTCCGTGGTCGGCCACTCGATGGGCGCCAAGGCGGCCCAGCAGCTGCTGGCCGAGGCACCGTCGCGGGTGCGCAAGCTGGTCGGCCTGGCTCCGGTGCCGGCCGGGTCGTACCCGCTGGACGAGGCCGGTGAGCAGCTGTTCTACGGCGCCGCCGAGGACCGGGAGAAGCGGTTCGCGATCCTCGACCTGGTCACCGGGCAGCGGGCCGGCCGGGTCTGGCTGGACCGGATGGTCGACCAGTCGCTGCGGCTGTCGACCCCCGAGGCCGTCGACGGGTACGTCCGGGACTGGGCGACGGCCGACCTGGAGCGGCGGATCAGCGGGAACCCCGTACCGGTCAAGGTGATCGTGGGCGAGTACGACCTCGCGCTGACCGCCGACCTCATGCGGGGCACCTGGCTGGAGCACTACCCCAACGCCGAGTTGGAGGAGCTCAGCGGCAGCGGGCACTACCCGATGTACGAGGCGCCGGTCGCGCTGGCCTCCTCGCTGGAGTCCTTCCTGCACAACTGACCGGCGCCCCGCGCCCGTTCACCGGGTCACGACCGTGGGCCGGGTGGACGGGCGCCCGTCGCGGTAGACGATGGCGCATGGACCGGAGACCCGTGCGCATGGGGCGTCGAGGGCTCCGCGCCTACCGTCGAGGTATGACGGAGAACACGACTGACGACGCGTCGACGGTGCTGCTGGTCGGCGCCTCCGGGGCGGTGGGGCGGCACCTGGGACTGCAACTCGCCGCCGCCGGAGTGCGGGTGCGGACGCTGACCCGGCGCGCGGACCGGGCCCGGCAGCAGGGGTACGTGCACGGCGACCTGCGCGACCCGCGCTCGCTGCGCGCGGCCGCGCACGGCGTCGACGCGGTGTTCCTGCGCTGGCCGTCCTCGACCGCCGAGGGCGCCGCAGCGGCGGTGGCGGCGCTGGCCGGGGAGGTCCGGCGGGTGGTGCTGCTCTCCCCGGCGGGCGGGCGCGCGGCGCCGAGCGAGGAGGTCGAGGCGCTCCTCGGTCGCAGCGGGCTGCCGCACACCGTGCTGCGGCCGCACGGCCTCGCGGGCGACGCGCTGCGCTGGGCGGAGGAGATCCGGGCCGGGGGCGCCGTGCGCGGCTACGGCGGCACGGCCGGGCTGAATCTGGTGGACGAGCGGGACATCGCCGCGGTGGCCGTCCGGGCGCTGACCGAGGACGGGCACGACGGCGCCCGCTACGTCCTCACCGGCCCGGAGTCCCCGACCCAGGCCGAGCAGGTGCGGATCATCGGCGAGGCGGCCGGGCGGGAGGTCCGCTGGGAGGAGGTCCCCCGGGAGGCCGCCCGCCACCGGATGCTCAGCACCGGCTGGCCCCCGGCCCTGGCGGACGGCGCCCTGGACTTCATCCACGCCCGGATCGCCGCCCCGGAACCGGTCACCACGACGGTCCAGGACGTCACCGGCCGGCCCGCCCGCCCCTTCCGCGCCTGGGCCGCGGACCACGCCGCGCTGTTCCGGTGAGCCGTCGGACGGTCGGGTGCGGGCGGCTCCCCGGCCGGTCGGTCGGGCGCGGGCGGTCGGGAGGGGCGGTCAGATTCCGAGGCCGCGGACGACCAGGTCGACCAGGGCGAAGAAGAACAGCGAGATGCCGACGAAGCTGTTGGTCTGGAAGAACGCCCGGTTGAGCCGTGAGAGGTCGTTCGGCTTGACGATGGTGTGCTCGTAGCCGAAGGCACCCGCGACGACCGCCAGGCCGATCCAGAAGGCCGGGCCGGCGTCGGTGAGCACCGCGAACCAGCCCAGCAGCAGGGTGGTCAGGACGTGGCAGACCCGGGCGCCCCAGATGGCGGCGGGAACCCCGAACCGGGCCGGCGGGGAGCCGACCCCGTTCTCCCGGTCGGACTCGACGTCCTGGCAGGCGTAGATCAGGTCGAAGCCGCCGATCCAGATGCCGACCGCGAGGCCGAGCACCACGGCCTCCCAGGACCAACTGCCGGTCACCGCGAGCCAGGCGCCGACCGGGCCCATCGCCTGGGCCAGGCCCAGGATCGCCTGCGGGAAGTTGGTGAACCGCTTGCCGTACGGGTAGACCACCATCGGCACCACGGCCACCGGGGCGAGCGCCAGGCACAGCGGGTTGAGCAGCGCCGCCGCGCCGAGGAAGACCACCAGCGCGACCGCCGAGCCGATGTACGCGGTCCTCAACGAGACGGCGCCGGTGACGAGTTCGCGACCGGCCGTGCGCGGGTTCCGGGCGTCGAGCTCACGGTCGATGATCCGGTTGGCGGCCATCGCGAAGGTGCGCAGGCCGACCATGCAGACGGTGACGACGAACAACTGGCCCCAGTGCACCCGCCGGTCGGCCAGGAACATCGCGGTGAGCGCGGCGATGTAGGCGAAGGGCAGGGCGAAGACCGAGTGCTCGATCATCACCAGCCGCAGGAACGCCCTGGTGCGGCCCGGGGTCTCGACGGCAGCCGTGCTCACAGTCCGTATTCCTTCCAACGACGGGTCACCAGCGCGGCGGTGGCCGGGTCCGAGGAGACCATCTCGGGCCAGCCGCCGTCCCGGGTGTAGCCCTCCTCGGGGAGCTTGCGGGTCGCGTCGATGCCCGCCTTGCCGCCCCAGAACTGCTGGTAGGAGGCGTGGTCGAGGTGGTCGACCGGGCCCTCGACCACGGTGAGGTCGCGGCTGTAGTCGACGTTCCCGAAGGCCCGCCAGGCGACTTCCTGGTAGTCGTGCACGTCGCAGTCGGAGTCCACCACGATGATCAGCTTGGTGAGCGACATCATGTGGGCGCCCCAGATCGCGTGCATCGTCTTCTGGGCGTGCTTGGGGTACTTCTTGTCGATCGAGACGATCACGCAGTTGTGGAAGCCGCCGGCCTCGGGCAGGTCGTAGTCGACGATGTCCGGGATGATGATCTTCAGCAGCGGCAGGAAGAAGCGCTCGGTGAACTTGCCGAGCGGGCCGTCCTCGGTCGGCGGCCGGCCGACCACGATGGACTGCAGGATCGGCCGGCGGCGCATCGTCACGCAGTCGATCTTCAGCGCCGGGAACGGCTCCTGCGGGGTGTAGAAGCCGGTGTGGTCGCCGAACGGGCCCTCGGGGAGCATCTCGCCGGGCTCCAGCCAGCCCTCCAGGACCACCTCGGCGTCGGCCGGGACCTGCAGCGGGACGGTCTTGCAGTCGACCATCCGGACCCGCTCGCCCGCGACGAAGCCGGCGAACAGGTACTCGTCGATGTCGCCGGGCAGCGGCGCGGTGGCCGCGTAGGTGACGGCGGGCGGGCAGCCGAAGGCGATCGCGACCGGGAGGCGCTCGCCGCGCTTGGCGGCGACGGCGTAGTGGTTGCGGCTGTCCTTGTGGATCTGCCAGTGCATCCCGATGGTGCGGCGGTCGTGCCGCTGGAGCCGGTAGAGGCCCAGGTTGCGGACGCCGGTGTCCGGGTCCTTGGTGTGGGTCAGGCCCAGGTTGAAGAAGGAGCCGCCGTCCAGCGGCCAGGTGAACAGCGCGGGCAGCTCGTCCAGGTTGACGTCGTCACCGGTGAGCACGACCTCCTGCACCGGGGCGTCGCCGGGCTTCACGTGCCGGGGCGGGACGTGCGCCATCGAGGCGAGCTTGCCGAAGGCGTCCCGGAACCCGGTGAAGCCCTGCGGCAGTTCGGGCTTGAGCAGGCCGGCGATCTTCTCCGCGATGTCCTCCGGGCCCTTGAGGCCGAGGGACTTGGCGAGCCGCCGCTCGGTGCCGAAGACGTTCATCGCGAGCGGCATCGACGAACCCTTGACGTTCTCGAACAGCAGCGCCGGGCCCTTGGCCTTCTGCACGCGATCGACGATCTCGCCGATCTCCAGGTGCGGGTCCACCTCCGCCTTGATGCGCTTGAGGTCGCCTTCGCGGTCGAGGGCCCGGAGAAACGAGCGGAGATCGTCGTATGCCATGTCTGTCAGTATCCGCCACCGGATAGCCTGGCTTGCGTCAAGGGCCCCGGAAGGCGCCCGCCGCTACCGCCGTCGCCGGGGGGAGATCACAGCCGTGCTGAGGATTCTTCTGACCATCGTCCTTCCGCTCGCGCTGTGGGTGTGGGCGTTCATCGACTGCCTGGTCACACCCGAGGAAGAGGTCCGGTACCTGCCGAAGGTGATCTGGCTGATCATCGTGCTGCTCTTCCCGCCGCTCGGTCCGATCGCCTGGCTGGTGGCCGGCCGGCGGCGCGGCTTCCTGCGGGCCGCGGCACCGGGCGGGCCGGGGCAGCCGGCCGCCGCCGACGGCCGGCCGGGGCCGGGCGGGCCGCGCGGCGGGCGCCAGGTGGCACCGGACGACGATCCGGAGTTCCTCGCCTCGCTCGGGAAGGCGGCGCCGTCGGGTGACGGGTCGCATCCCGGGGGCGGGTCGTTGCAGGAGGACGACAAGGACCACGAGGCGATGCTCCGGCAGTGGGAGGCCGATCTGCGCCGGCGCGAGCAGGAGCTGCGCGGCGGCGACGAGCCCGAGGACGGGCGAAAGAGCTGATCGGAGCGGTTCGGCCGCTCCCCCGGACAGCCCACCCGGACGCTCGCGGGTGGGCTGTGGCGTTTTTGGCGCTTCCCTACGACTGCGGACCCTCTAGCACGAATCGGCTCCTTCCCGGCGTCGGGATTGAGCGGAGCTTGAGCCGTACCCCAGACGGGCGCCCTACAGTGCTGTGAGACGTCCCTGACCTGCGCTTTCCTTCACGCTCAGATCATCGGATCATCATCTGTCCGACAACCCCCAGTATTCGAACGGACACCGAGCGCACAGCCTTCGCACCGACCGCTTCTGTACAGGCCTGACAGCTAAACGAACTGGACCTTGTACGGAATCGACGCCGAAACCAGCGCACGGCCCCTCGTACAGTCATAAGTGAAGAAGTTGTTTCGCAGCTGGGGGCACAGCAGACGTTGGCTGTCGGACAGTTCCCTCACCCTTGGAGTGGTTCGAGATGACGGTTGTGCATGAGGCGCCGGTCGGCGGCGAGGTCCCCGAGGTCCCGGCTGACGCCAAGGGGCGGGTCGCCGAGCTCCACGAGCTCCGCGAGAAGGTGCTCCGCGGCCCGAGCGACAAGGCCACGGAGGCCCAGCACGCGAAGGGCAAGCTGACCGCCCGCGAGCGCATCGACCTGCTGCTGGACGAGGGCTCCTTCCGCGAGGTCGAGCCGCTGCGCCGGCACCGCGCCCAGGGCTTCGGCCTGGAGGCCAAGAAGCCGCACACCGACGGCGTGATCGTCGGCTGGGGCACCGTGCACGGGCGCACCGTGTTCACCTACGCGCACGACTTCCGGATCTTCGGCGGCGCCCTGGGCGAGGCCCACGCGCAGAAGATCCACAAGATCATGGACATGGCCATCGCGGCCGGTGCCCCGCTGGTCTCGCTGAACGACGGCGCCGGCGCCCGCATCCAGGAGGGCGTCACCGCCCTGGCCGGTTACGGTGGCATCTTCCAGCGCAACACCAAGGCCTCCGGCGTCATCCCGCAGATCTCGGTGATGCTCGGCCCGTGCGCCGGCGGCGCCGCGTACTCCCCCGCGCTGACCGACTTCGTCTTCATGGTCCGCGAGACCTCGCAGATGTTCATCACCGGCCCGGACGTGGTCCAGGCGGTGACCGGCGAGAAGATCAGCCAGAACGGGCTGGGCGGCGCCGACGTGCACGCCGGCGTCTCGGGCGTCTCGCACTTCGTCTACGACGACGAGCAGTCCTGCATCGAGGAGGTCCGCTACCTCCTCTCGCTGCTGCCGCAGAACAACCGCGAGATGCCGCCGTCCGTGGTCAGCGAGGACCCGGTCGAGCGCCGCAACGACAGCCTGCTGGACCTGGTGCCCGCCGACGGCAACCGCCCGTACGACATGCGCAAGGTGATCGAGGAGATCGTCGACCACGGCGAGTACCTGGAGGTCCACGAGCGCTGGGCGACCAACGTGCTGTGCGTGCTGGCCCGGGTCGACGGCCACGTCACCGGCATCATCGCCAACCAGCCGCAGTCGCTGGCCGGCGTGCTGGACATCAACGCCAGCGAGAAGGCCGCGCGCTTCGTCCAGATGTGCGACGCCTTCAACATCCCGCTGCTCACCCTGCTGGACGTCCCCGGCTTCCTGCCCGGCGTCGACCAGGAGCACGGCGGCATCATCCGGCACGGCGCCAAGCTGCTGTACGCGTACTGCAACGCCACCGTGCCCCGGATCTCGCTGATCCTGCGCAAGGCCTACGGCGGCGCGTACATCGTGATGGACTCCCGCTCCATCGGCGCGGACCTGTCCTACGCCTGGCCGACCAACGAGATCGCCGTGATGGGCGCCGAGGGCGCCGCCAACGTCATCTTCCGCCGCGAGATCAACGGCGCCGAGGACCCGGACGCCATGCGCGCCCAGAAGATCAAGGAATACAAGAACGAACTGATGCACCCGTACTACGCGGCCGAGCGCGGCCTCGTGGACGACGTCATCGACCCGGCCGAAACCCGCCAGGTGATCGCCGCCGCACTGGCCATGCTCCGCACCAAGCACGCCGACCTGCCCAGCCGCAAGCACGGCAACCCGCCGATGTAGCACGGCGGTTCGCCACGGCAGGCCGCACCGGGCACCACCTCACACCACACGCAACCGGGGGAGAAACGAAGACATGACCGCTTCCGCCGAACCTCTCGTCCGCATCGTCCGCGGCACCCTCTCCGACGAGGAACTCGCCGCCCTCACCGCCGTGCTGGCGGCGCGTGCCGCCGTCGCGCAGCAGGCCACCGCCACCGCGCAGGTCGAGCCGATCGCCAGCTGGCAGCGCCTGGAGCGCCGCCCGGCGTACTACTCGCCGGTCAGCTGGCAGCAGGCCGCCTGACGCTTCCGGGCTCCGGCCGTCGCAGGACAGGCCCCGACGGCCGGTCACCCGCTCCGGGTGGCCGGCCGTCGGGCCGTCCACCGGCTCCCGACCGGGCGTTCCGTCGGCACACCGGGGGCCGGCCCGGGGTGCGGGCGCCGTTCGCACCCGCCCTCACCCGTTCGCACCCGTCCGGCCCGGCGCGGAGCGGCTCGGTAGGATACCTACCGGACGGTTCGCGCCCGTCGCCCCGTCGGCCCCCATAGGATCGGCCGCTGCCGAGGTACAGAACTTTCCAGGGAGGCTGCGATGGCCAGGCAGGCCCGCGCGCTGGCGACCCGCCAGGCGGTACTCCTCGCGGCGGCCGAGGTGTTCGACGAGCGGGGCTACGCCGCCGCCACGATGTCCGAGATCCTGGACCGGGCGGGTGTCACCAAGGGCGCGCTGTACTTCCACTTCCGCTCCAAGGAGGAGCTGGCGCTCGCCGTGATCGAGGGTCAGGGCGCCTGGATCGCCTCCTGGGAGCCCTCCTCGGACAGCCCGGTGCAGACCCTGATCGACCTCGGGTACGCCTTCGCCCGGGCGCTCCAGGAGGACCCGCTGGTGCGCGGCAGCATCCGGCTGACGATCGAGCACGGCAGCTTCACCCAGCCCCAGATCGCCGCCTACCAGGGCTGGATGGACCTGGTCCGGGCGCTGCTGGAGCGCGCCCGGGAGGCCGGGGACCTCCACCCCGGGGTCGACCTGGTCGCGGCCTCCGGGGTGATCACCGGCGCGGTCACCGGGATCCAGCTGAGCTCCCAGGTGCTGGCCGACCGGCGGGACCTGATCCAGCGGATGGCCGACCTGTGGACGCTGATCCTGCCGGGGCTGGTCCAGCCGCACGCACTGGCCCGACTGAGCGTCGCCGAGCGCGGCTGAGCCCCGGCGGACCCGGCTACACCCGGTAGCCGGCCCGGCAGTCCGGGCCCACCAGGGCCGGCAGCGTGGCCGTCCAGAGCCGCCGGACCGTCTCCTGCGCCGGCCGGCCGGGCTCCTCCGCCGCCAGCAGCACCTGACCGGCCACCACCGTGGTGATCAGCTCGGCGCAGGCCCGCCGGTCCGCCCCCGGGCACAGTTCGCCGGCCCGTTCGGCGCGGTCCAGCAGCCGGTGGACCACGGCGGTGAGGCTGCGCCAGGCGGTGTCCGGGCCGGCCGTATCGGTCCGACCGGCGTCCGGCCGCGGGCCCTGCCGGCCGAGCCGGACCCCGGCCCGCACCACCACGTCCTCGCGCAGCAGCCGGGCCAGCTCGTACGAGAAGTCGATCAGCCCCTGGACGGCCGGGCCCTCGGCGCGCAGGGCGCGCAGCGCGGCCGAGCCGATCTCCCGTCCGGCGGCGGCCCGCACGCCGTCGGCGAGGGCCTGCTTGGAGACGAAGTGGAAGTAGAGGGCGCCCTTGCTCACCCCGGCCCGGCGACTGATGTCGACCAGGCTGGCGGCCTCGAACCCGACCCCCGCGAAGGTGTCCGCGGCGGCGAGCAGCACGGCCTGCCTGGTCCGCCCCGCGCGTTCCTGCTTGACCACTGATCCCCCCGGACTCCGCCGGACGCGCTTCCCCGCCCCACCCGGCCGCTGTCGGCGCGCCCTCGGTCGGAGGCGGCACCTCGCACGCGGACGACGCTGGCCGAAACCGCATGGTTGGTATCTAATCTAGCGCCTGTGTCGACCCCGCCGTCCAGCGGGGACCGCCCCCCGCCCAAGGTCTGCCTCCCCTGTTCCAGGCATTCCCGCAGCCCAGAGGCCGGGTAGCGTGGTCGGTCCGGGTCCCGCGACGGGGCCACCCCGGCCGCAGAAGACAAACCGGGTGGTATGTATGTTTTGCTGTGGGGCGACCGTAGCGGCCGCCGGACCGACACCCTGGAGCTGGGGCCAGTCATGCCAATGATCGTAGAGCCGGACGCCTTCGGCCCGTACGCCCACCCCGGCTCCGACCCGTCCCCCGGCAGCCGCCCCGGCTCCGGATCCGGCTACGACTTCCACGACCGGACCGTCTCCCGACACCTGGTGCACCGCGCCTCGGTCTCCGAGGTCTTCCTCACCGGCTGGCAGGCCACCGGCCCGTACGACTTCCTGCTCGGCGCCCAGTGGCCCCGGCTGCACGGCTTCTACCGGCTGCCCGGGGACCGCTACCACGACCCGGTGCTGATGGCCGAGACCGTCCGGCAGGCCGGACTGCTGATCGGCCACGCCGGCTTCGGGGTGCCGCGCGACCACCACTTCGTCATGGAGGACCTCGGCTACGCGCTCGGCGAGTCGGGCCTGCCCGGCCTGGCCGTGACCGCCGGCCCGGCCTCGCTGATGCTGACGGTCGGCTGCCAGGACGTCCGGATGCGGCACGGCCGGCTGGCCTCACTGCGGGTGCAGGCCGAGATCACCCGGGACGGCCTGCGGATCGGCCACGGTTCCGGCCAGCTGCGGGTGATCACCCCCGCCTCGTACGAGCGGCTGCGCGGCCACCGCACCGTCGCTCCGCCACGGCCGCCGGAGCCCGCCGCGCCCGAGCTGGTCGGCCGGGCGGAACCCGCGGACGTGGTGCTCAGCCCGACCCTGCGGCCGGACACCTGGCTGCTGCGCGCCGACGCCGACCACCCGGTGCTGTTCGACCACGAGCTGGACCACGTGCCCGGGATGCTGGTCCTGGAGGCCGCCCGGCAGGCCGCCCAGCGGCTGCACCACCCCGAGCCGGTGGTGCCGGTCGAGCTGGTGACCTCCTTCGACCGCTACATCGAGCTGGACCGGCCCTGCTACGTGCGGGCCGTCCGCGAGCGGACACCGGACGGCCGCCGCACCCCCGTCCTGGTCAGGCTGCTCCAGGACGGGCGGACGGCGGCCGAGTGCCGGCTGCTCACCGCGCCGGTGGACGGTCCGCGGGTGCCGGTCCGGCGGGACGCCTTCGAGGGCCGCCCCGCCGCGCCCGGCCTGCTGCCGCTGGCGAGTTGAGGGCCGCCCTCAGGCGGCCACCAGGGCGGCCGGCCGCCGCCCGGCGTGCATCACGCTGAGGTTGGCCGCCAGCCGGACCGGGTCCTGGGCCAGCCAGAGCCGCAGCGCCGCGCCCAGCGCCGCGCTGGCCGACTCGATCCGGACGTCGGTGATCTGGGCGATCCGGGCCGCGCCGGGCACCAGCAGGTCGGCCAGCGCGGTCGGCAGCCAGACCGTCAGCGCGCACGGCGCCGGCGTGGCGATGGCGCTCAGCAGCCGGTAGGCGTCCCCCGGCGCGCTGAGCGTGGGGATGATGTCCAGCAGAGCGTCGGCCACCACTTCGGACACGTCGCTCCGGTGTCCCTGGGCGAGCCGACGGAGCAGCAGCTGCTCGGCGGCGGCGATTCGGACGGTCAGCATGACCTCGTCGCACTCCATTGCGCGATTTCCTCCTCGTTCCTCCCCGTACCGGCACGGGACGGCCGGCACGAACTACCCCCGTTGCACCTCGGCCCGGCCACCTCCGTGGACAGCCGGGCCGACGGGTGGGTGCCCCCGGTCAGATCCCCGCGTACGAGTGCTTGCCGGTGACGAAGATGTTCACGCCGTAGTAGTTGAAGCACCAGCAGGCGAAGGCCGCCAGCGCCAGGTAGGCGGCCTTGCGGCCCTTCCAGCCGGCCGTGGCCCGGGCGTGCAGGTAGCAGGCGTAGGCGACCCAGGTGATGAACGACCAGGTCTCCTTCGGGTCCCACTCCCAGTACTTGCCCCAGGCGGCCTCGGCCCAGATCGCGCCCGCGATGATGGTGAACGTCCACAGCGGGAAGACCAGGGCGTTGATCCGGTACGACAGCTTGTCGAAGGTGGAGGCGGCGGGCAGCCGGCGCCAGATCGACGCCGAGGTGCCCAGCGGGCCGGTGGTCAGGCCTGCCGCCATCCGCTTGTCGAAGGAGTCCTTGGCCAGGTACAGCAGGGTGGAGATGAACGCCGCGTAGAAGGCGCCGCCGCAGAAGATCGCGGTGGAGACGTGGATCGCCAGCCAGTACGAGTGCAGCGCCGGGACGAGCTGCTCGGAGTCGGTGTACAGCACCTGGGTCGCGATGCCGAGCGTCAGCAGCACGGCGACGGCGACCGGCAGGCCGAGCCAGCGCACGTTCTTCCGCGAGGCCAGCAGCACCAGGTAGGTGGCCGTCATCGCGAAGGCGAAGGCGCAGGAGAACTCGTACATGTTGCCCCACGGCCAGCGGGACACCGAGAGGCCGCGGGCGACGATGCCGCCGCCGTGCAGCAGCACCGCGAGGACGGTCAGCGAGACCGCGATGCGGCCGGCCAGGTCGGCCTTCTCGTTGGTGCCGGCCGCGCCCGGGCCGTCCACGTCCTCGTCGCCGCGACCGCCGGTGACCACCGTCGCGCCCGCGTCCGCCAGGACGGTGCGGGTGAGCGTGGTGGTGCCGCCCTTCGCCCCGGCGACGGTGACGGTGACCTTCTTGGCCGCCTTGGGCTCGGCGGCGGCGACGGTCTCGGCGAGGTTGCCCGCCTGCTCCGTGGACCGGACGGCGACCGCGCCCTTGCTGCCGAACGTCCACTCGAACATGTGGGCGAACATGGCGATCGTGTAGACCGCCATCGCCGAATAGATCAGCTTGTTGGAGAGGTCGGCCAGCTGTGGGTCGACCCCCGAGGCGAGGTGCACCGTCTACTCCTTGGCGTTCTGGTCAGCAGGGGCTGTGGGGTCTTCTGCTGCGGGGTCTTCCGCTCCCGGGGCGTCCGCTGCGGAGGCTTCCGGTGCGGGGTCTTCCGGTGCCGCCGGGTCCTCGGGTGCCTCGTCGGCCCCCTGGTCCTCCGACGCCGGGGCGTCGTCCTGGAGGTCGACCGCGAGTTCGGCCAGCTCCTCGGCGATCTTCGCCGACTCGCTGCGGGCCAGGCCGGCCAGCTCCACCTGGGTACCGCCGCCCGGCAGGGCCACCGCCCGCACCCAGATCCGGCGGCGCTGGATGAACAGCGAACCGATCAGACCGAGGATCGCCAGCACCGCGCCGGTCAGCGCGATCTCGTTGCCGGGGCGGTGCGAGACGTTGAAGCTCGCCCACTGCTTGTAGCCCTCGAAGGTGACGCTGCCGTAGCCGTCCGGCAGGTTCCAGGCCTGGCCCGGCTTGAGCAGGGCCTTGGCCGGCTGGCCGTCCTGCTGCATCTGGGTGAGCTTGGCGGTGTTCAGCTGGTAGATGTTCTGCGGCAGGCCGGAGTCGGTGCCGAGGTCGCCGGAGAAGGCGTTCAGCACCAGTTCGGGGGCGGCGTCGCCGGGGAACAGCGAGATCGGGCCGGTGCCGGCGAAGCTCAGCGGGGCGGTCGGCAGGAAGAAGCCGGAGAAGCCCAGCTGGGTCCGGTTGCCGTCCGGGCCGGCGCCGTAGTCGGAGACCTTCACCACGCCGGTCGAGGTCAGGTTGGCGTCCTGCGGCAGGAACGGCACGACGTCGTGGTAGACCACGTCGCCCTTGCCGTTCTTCACGGTGATCACCGGGGCGTAGCCGTGGCCGATCAGGAAGACCTTGCTGCCGCCGATCTCCAGCGGGTGGTTGACCTCGATCGTGCCCTTCTTCAGCTTCGACTCGTCGCTGCCCTCGTAGTACTGCACGTTCGCGGTGAACTGCCGCGCGGCGCCCATCTGGTCACCGGTGTTCTGGAACTTCGAGGTGAAGTCGTTGAGCTTCAGGTAGAACGGGTCGAGGTCCTGGCTGCCGTAGAACCGGGTGCCGGTGAAGTCGTCGAGCTGGGTGATGGTGTTGGAGTAGCCCTGGCCCTCGACCATCAGCTTGCCGCCGGTGCCGGAGGCCAGGCTGGCCCAGGCGAAGCCGCCGAGCAGCGCGAACAGCGACAGGTGGAACAGCAGGTTGCCGACCTCGCGCAGGTACCCCTTCTCGGCGGCCACCGCGCCGCCGGCCAGGTTGGCCCGGAAGCCGCGCTTGCGCAGCAGCCGGTGGGCGGCCGCGTTCACCTGCTCCGCGTCCGCATCGGTGCGCCAGGCCGCGTACACCGGCATCCGGGTCAGGTTGCGCGGGGCGGCCGGCGGCTGGGAGCGCAGCACGCCGACGAACTGCCAGGTCCGCGGGATGATGCAGCCGGCCAGCGAGACGAACAGCAGGATGTAGATCGCCGAGAACCAGACCGAGCTGTAGACGTCGAACAGCTGGAGCTTCTCGTAGATCGGCGCGACCGTGGTGTGCTGCGCCTTCCAGGTCTGCACCTTGAACTGGTTCTGGCCGTTCTGCGGGATCAGCGACCCCGGGATGGCGGCCAGCGAGAGCAGGAACAGCAGGATCAGGGCGACCCGCATCGAGGTCAGCTGGCGCCACATCCAGCGCGCCCAGCCGAGCACCCCTATGCCGGTCGGTCCCTCGGACTCGACCGGCGCGGTGCTGAGCCGCTCGGCGGCGGCGTCCTCGTCCGGCGCCGGGGGCAGCTCGGTATCGGTCGTGGTCTTGCTCACGGTCAGATTCCGATCTGGGAGTCGGCGGTCCAGGACTGCAGTTCGCTCATCCAGGAATCCCAGATCCCGGTGACGAGCAGCAGACCGACCGCGACGAGCATGCCGCCACCGATCCGCATGACGAGCGGGTAGTGCCGCTTGACCCACCCGAAGGCACCCAGCGCGCGGCGGAAGGCCAGCGCGGCCACGATGAACGGTACGCCGAGGCCCAGGCAGTAGAAGGTCATCAGCAGGGCCCCGCGCGCCGCGTCGGCCTGGTTCAGCGACAGGCTCTGGACGGCGGCCAGCGTCGGGCCGATGCAGGGCGTCCAGCCGACGCCGAACACCACGCCGAGCAGCGGCGCGCCGAGCAGGCCGACGGCCGGGCGGCGGTGCGAACGCACCTCGCGCATGCTCAGCCCGGGGACGAGGCCCATGAAGGCCAGCCCCATCACCACGGTGAGCGCGCCGAGCACGATCGAGATGGCCCGCTTGTGCTGCAGCAGGGTGGTGCCGAACTGGCCGAACAGCGCCCCGCCGGAGACGAAGACCGCGGTGAAGCCGAGGATGAACAGCGTCGCCCCGAGCAGCATCCGGCCGCGCCGGGCACCGCGGGCGTCCGCGAGGTCGGCGGCGGAGAAGCCGGTCACGTACGAGAGGTAGCCGGGCACCAGCGGCAGCACGCAGGGCGAGAAGAACGACACCAGGCCGGCCACCAGCGCGATCGGCGCCGCGGCGAGCAGCGCCCCGCTCTGCACGGTGCTGAAGTTGTCCGCCAGCGGCAGTCCGGTCAGCGGGAGTCCGGCCTGCGCGAGTTCGGCGAGTCGTGGCGCCCCGCTCACTGCTGCTGCTCCGCGACCACCGGCTGGACGATCGACTCCAGCGCCTCCTGGGTCGTCCCGCCGACGGCGCGGGCGGCCAGCTTGCCGTCCCGGTCGACGATCAGGGTGGTCGGGATGGACTGCGGGTTGAGGCTGCCCTTGGGGAACTTGAGCAGCTGGGTGCCGGCCGGGTCGAAGATGCTCGGGAAGGAGACGCCCTGCTCCTGCTCGAAGCGGACGGCGTTGGTCTTGTCGGTGTCCCGGGTGTTGATGCCGAGGAACTGGACGCCCTTGTCCCTGTACTCGTCCGCGACGGCCTGGAGGTTCTTCGCCTCGGCCCGGCACGGCCCGCACCAGGAGCCCCACACGTTCAGCACCACGACCTTGCCGCGGTAGTCGGAGAGCTTGACCTGGTTGCCCTCCAGGGTCTCCCCGGAGATGTCCGGCGCGTCCCCGCGCTTGCCCGTGTCCGCCTTCGACAGGTTGGTCCCCTTGACGGTGACGAACCCGACCTGGCCCTCGCCGCTGCCCGACGAGCCCGAGGAGGAACAGCCGGTGAGGACGAGCGCAGCGGCGGCGACTGTGGCGGCGGCTGCGGCGACACGGGGACGGGGGCGCGTCATGGCAGACATGTGAAAAGTTTCGCATGGAGTTCCGGCCCGGTTCGCCGGGGTCCTACCTTGCGCGTCGCACCCCGTCTGACCTGCGACGACTTCGGGTCACCCGGCATTTGCCAGGTGACCCGAAGTCATACTTACGCACCGCTTACGGGGGTCAGGCGCCGAAGCTCTTGCCCACCGGCTTGTCGCCCTTGCGGCCCTTGCCGACCAGGTGCGCGGGCAGCAGGTCGCGGGCCGGCTCGCGGTAGCCGACCGAGACGATCCGGTCGCCCTCGAAGGTGAAGCTGGTCAGCGAGGCCAGCGAGCACTGCCGCTTGCGCGGGTCGTGCCAGAGCCGGCGACGCTCGACGAAGGAGCGGAGGATCCAGATCGGCAGCTGGTGGCTGACGCAGACCGCCTCGTGCCCGCGGGCGGCGTCCCGGGCCGCGCCGAGCGCGCCCATCATCCGCACCACCTGGTCGAGGTACGGCTCGCCCCAGGACGGCTTGAACGGGTTGGTGAGGTACTTCCAGTAGCCCGGGTTGCGCAGCGAACCGTCGCCGACCCCGAAGGTCTTGCCCTCGAAGATGTTCTCCGCCTCGATCAGCCGCGCGTCCTCCGCGACGTCCAGGCCGTGCGCCTTGCCGATCGGCGCGGCGGTCTCCTGGGCCCGCTCCAGCGGGGAGGCGACCACGTGGGTGATGTCCCGTCCGGCCAGGTCCTCGGCGACCCGGTCGGCCATCTGCCGGCCCAGCTCGGACAGGTGGTAGCCCGGCAGGCGCCCGTACAGGATGCCCTCCGGGTTGTGCACCTCGCCGTGCCGCATCACGTGGACGACGGTGATCTCTTTGGCGCTCACTTCTCAACTACTCCTGGGACTCGGGGCTCAGGCCGTGGCGGCGGCAGCGGCGCGCGCGGCGGCCGGCAGGGCGGCGGCGATCCGCTCGATCGCCCGGGCGTCGTGGGTCGCCGAGACGAACCAGGACTCGAAGGCGGACGGCGGCAGGTAGACGCCCTCGGCGAGCATCGCGTGGAAGAAGGCGGTGAAACGGTACGCCTCCTGGGTCCGGGCCTCGTCGTAGTTGGTGACGGGGGCCTCGGTGAAGAACACCGAGAACATGTTCCCGGCGGTCTGCAGCCGGTGTGCCACGCCCTCCTTGGCGAGCGCCTCGGAGACCAGGCCGGAGACCTCGGCGGCCACCTTGTCCACCGTCGCGTACACCTCGTCGGTGCAGCCGCGCAGCTGGGCCAGGCCCGCCGCGGTGGCGACCGGGTTCCCGGACAGGGTGCCCGCCTGGTAGACCGGTCCGGCCGGGGCCAGGTGGGCCATCACGTCGGCGCGGCCGCCGAAGGCCGCGGCCGGGAAGCCGCCGCCCATGACCTTGCCGAAGGTCAGCAGGTCGGGCGCCCAGCCCTCGTGCGCCGCCTCCAGGCCGTACCAGCCGGCCTTGGAGACGCGGAAGCCGGTCATCACCTCGTCGGAGACGAACAGCGCGCCGTTGTCCCGGCAGAGCCGGGCCAGGCCAGCGTTGAAGCCGGGCAGCGGCGGGACGACGCCCATGTTGCCGGGCGAGGCCTCGGTGATCACGCAGGCGATCTCGCCCGGGTGGGCGGCGAAGGCCTGCTCGACGGCGGCGAGGTCGTTGTACGGCAGCACGATGGTGTCGCCGGCCTGGGCGCCGGTGACGCCCGGGGTGTCCGGAAGGCCGAAGGTGGCCACGCCGGAACCGGCGGCGGCCAGCAGGGCGTCCACGTGACCGTGGTAGCAACCGGCGAACTTGACCACCTTGGCCCGGCCGGTGAAGCCGCGGGCGAGCCGGATCGCGGACATGGTGGCCTCGGTGCCGGAGGAGACCAGGCGGACCTGCTCGACCGGGGCGACCCGGGCGACGATCTCCTCGGCCAGCTCGACCTCGCCCTGGCCGGGGGTGCCGAAGGAGGTGCCGCGGGCGACCGCCTGCTGGACGGCCTCGATCACGGCCGGGTTCGCGTGGCCGAGGATCATCGGACCCCACGAGCACACCAGGTCGACGTACTCACGGCCGTCGGCGTCGGTGAGGTAGGGGCCGTTGCCGGACACCATGAAGCGCGGCGTTCCGCCGACCGCGCGGAAGGCGCGCACCGGGGAGTTGACGCCGCCGGGCGTGACCACGGAGGCGCGATCGAAGAGCGACTGGGACTGGGGGGCTTCGTAGGGGTAGCTCACAGGAGACATGGTCTCAAATCGTGTCCTTGAGCTCTGCATGTCCGGCCCGATCATCTGGAACGATGATCCGGGCACCGTTGTCTGTACGGTTGTCCGTGACGGTTGTCCGTGGCGGTCGTGTACGGGCGGGGCCGCTGGCTGTTCCGGAGCACGGACCAGTCAGACTGTGGGCACGGGGTGCGCGAGCGCCCGGGGTGTGTGCAGGGGTGTGGAGAGGACTGCCGCGTACCGCGGATGGGTACGGCGGCGCATGACGGGTAAGGAGCACGTCCGGCGGGACGCCGGGCGTGCGGGGGTCTGTCGATTCCGGCGAATTCCGGTGAGGATGGTCCGAGTGTCCGAGGCGCAGGACGGCTTCGACGAGGCGGCGGGTGGCTCCCGCAGGCCCGCCGAAACCGCACGCGGGGGTACGGGAGCGGGTACGGGGCGTGGTCGCCGCGGCGGCGAGAGGCGGGGTGAGGGACGCGTGGGGGTGACGTACAAGTACTTCGGCGCACCGGACCGCGCGACCGCCGCCAGAGTCCCCACCGCCCTCGGCCCGGGCGGTCTCGGTCTGGACGCCGGTGAACTCGGCGCGCTGGGGCGGCTCGGCGACCTGATGGAGACCAGCGGCTCCCCCACCGGCCACCTCTCCACCAAGATCAAACCGGAGACCATGAGCGCCATGGTCCTCACCGGCATCCAGGGCGTGCCGCTGCACCAGGTGCCGCCGCTGGAGCTGGTGGTGCTGCACCCCGACTACGCCGTCGTCCAACTCCCGCACAACGTGGTCGAACCGCTCCGCAAGGCCGACGAGACCGAGCTCGGCGCGGCGGCCTTCATCTGGTCCACCGTGCCGGACCGGCGCGGGCCGCGGGACGCCTTCGTGATCTACAGCATGCTGCACGAGTGGCAGGACTTCGCCAACCGGCTGCACGACGCCGGGCACCAGCTGTACTGCCTGGTCTGGCCGTAGCGACCGCGCACCCCTGGCCGCTGAACATGCCCAAGGGTGCGCCGAGTTGACGGTTCGTCAAGCCCTGCTGACGGGTCGGACCAGAATCGCGGCGAGCAGCAGGGCCAGTGCGAGCAGTCCGGTGGCCACCGCGAAGGCGAGTCGGAAGCCGGCCGTGAGCGACTCGGCCGCGGGGTGCCCGGCGGCGGCCAGGGTGTGGGCGCGGCCGGTGGCGAGGGTGCTGAGCACAGCGACCCCGAGCGCGCCGCCGACCTGCTGGGAGGTGCCGAACAGGCCGGAGGCGGTGCCCGCGTCGCGCGGGTCGACCCCGGCCATGGCGAGGGCGGTGAGCGCCGAAATCGCCAGGCCGAAGCCGCTGATCAGCAGCATGGTGGGCAGCACGTCGAGGGCGTAGTCGGCCTCGACGGGGAGCCTGGTCAGCAGGGCCAGCCCGGAGAGCAGCAGGACCAGGCCGGTGAGCAGCATCCGGCGCTCGCCGAAGCGGGCGATCAGCCGGGCGGAGAGCAGCAGCGAGACGGCGCCGACGGTGGTGGCGGCCGGGAGCAGTGCGAGGCCGGTGGCGGCGGCGCCGTAGCCGCGGACGTCCTGCAGGTAGAGCGCGATCATGACCTGGAAGCCGAACATCCCGCCGACCATCAGGGTCTGCACCGCGGCGGCGGCGGAGAGGCCGCGGGAGCGGAAGACCCGCAGCGGGAGCAGCGGTCGGGCGGCCCGGGCCTGACGCAGTGTGAAGGCGGCCAGCAGGGCGAGCGCGAGCGCGCCGAGGAGGAGGGTCCGGGGCGAGGTCCAGCCGTGCCCGCCGGTGCCGACGATGGCGTAGATGCCGAGCATCAGGGCGGCGGTGATCAGCGCGGCGCCCGGGGCGTCGACGCCGGCCCGCAGGCCCGGGCCCCGGTCGGGTGCCAGCACCCGGAGGGCCAGCAGGCCGGCGGCGAGGCCGATCGGCAGGTTGATCAGGAAGATCCAGTGCCAGTCGAGGGCCTGGGTGAGCGCCCCGCCGAGGACCTGGCCGATCGAGGCGCCGGCCGCCCCGACGAAGCTGAACGCGCCGATCGCGCGGCCGCGTTCGGCGGGCTCGGGGAACAGCGTGACGATCATGCCGAGGCTGACGGCCGAGGCCATCGCGCCGCCGACGCCCTGGAGGAAGCGGGCGGCGATCAGCATCCCCTGCGACGTGGCGAGGGCGCAGAGCAGCGAGGCGGCGGTGAAGACGGCGAGGCCGGCGATGAAGACCCGCTTGCGGCCGATCAGGTCGCCGAGCCGGCCGGCCAGCAGGAGCAGGCCACCGAAGGCGATCAGGTAGGCGTTGACCGTCCAGGTCAGGTCGGCGGGCGAGAAGTGCAGGTCGTCCTGGATGGCGGGCAGCGCCACGGTGACGATCGAGCCGTCCAGGATGATCATCAGCATCCCCGCGCAGAGCACCGTGAGGGCGAGCGCGCGGGAGCGGGTGGGGCCGGGGGCCGGGGGCGCCGTGTCGGGCGCGGCCGGGGCGTGCGTGGTCATGGCGGTTCTCCCGGTTCGTCGAGTACCGGGAAGGAAGCTATCAGATTGTTTTCTTCGGGACTATCTATCTCGGGATGGAAGCTCAGCCCCGGGAGCGCCGGGCCCGGCGCACGGTCCGTTCGCTCTCCACCGGCTCCGCCAGGTGCCCGTCCACCAGGCGGGTCAGGGCCGCGACGAAGGCGTCCTGCTCGGGCTGCGGCAGCGCGTCCAGCAGCTCCCGGTGGACCCGGTCGGCGATCCGGGTGCCCTGCTCCACGGCGCGGGTGCCCTGGTCGGTGACCGAGATGATCCGGGCCCGGCGGTCGGTGGCGGACGGGCGGCGCTCGGCCAGGCCCGCCTTCTCCAGCTCGTCGACGGTGACCACCATGGTGGTCTTGTCCAGGTCCGCCAGCTCGGCCAGCTGGATCTGGGTGCGCTCCGCCTCCTGGGCGTGGAACAGCACGCAGTACGCACGGGGGGTGATCCCGAGCTCGGTGAAGGCGGCCGCCATCCGGGTCGCCAGCACGTGGCTCGCGTGGTCCAGCAGGCCGGAGATGTCGCGGATCTGGCGCACGGGCACGGGCGGGGTCGTCGTCATGCGTCCGAGGTTAGCAACGGCCCGTCTGCTGCCGGATGATCCCGTTGCTGACCAACGCCGGGGTTACGGGATTCCCAACTCGAACAGCGCATAGCCGGCGTACCAGCCGGCCGCGATCACCGGCATCGCGAACAGTCCGACCAGCGTGGAGGTCCGCACCCGGCGCAGCGCCACCGCCAGACCGATGAACAGCGGGAAGGCCGGCAGCAGGTAGCGCGAGATGTTGCCGAAGATCTGGTTGCTGCTCAGCGCGGTGAAGACGGTCAGCCCGGTGAAGATCCACAGCACCAGCGGCGGACGGGCCTTCCCCAGCAGCACCAGCAGGCCGGGCAGGGCGATCAGCAGGGCGATGGCGATCAGGTCCGGAACGGGGTTGGACTGCCAGAAGTCCCAGTGGCCGGTGATCACGTCCATGAACGTCCGCGCGGTGGAGGCGCCGAAGTCGAAGTAGCGGTTCCAGGCGCCGCGCTGCAGCTTGAAGTAGCCGCCCCAGTCGCCCATCCGCCAGCCCACCCAGGCCACGTAGCCGAACAGGCCCCACGGGGTGATCAGCATCGCGGTCAGCGGGCGGGCCACCCCGTCCCTGCGGCGGACCAGCGCGACCAGCGCGGCGATCGAGACCGCGGCGATCAGCGCGGCCGCGGTCGGCCGGTTCAGGCCCGCGACCAGGGCCAGCAGACCGGCCGCGAGCCAGCGGCGGGTCATCACGCAGTAGCAGGCCCAGGCGGACAGCGCGACGAACAGCGAGTCCGAGTAGACCGCCCACTCCACCCCCGAGCCCGGGAACAGGCCCCAGATCACCGCGGCGATCACCCCGGCCCGGAAGCCGCCCAGTCGCTCCGCGATCGCGAAGATCCCGGCCGCGGCGACCAGCGAGGCGATCACCGAGACCGCGATCCCGGAGCCGTACGGGCCGAGCCCGGTGACCGCGCCGACCAGCCGCATCAGCCAGGGGTAGAGCGGGAAGAAGGCGGCGGAGTTCTCGTAGTAGGTGGCCAGCGGGAAGCCGTGCAGCGGGATCAGCTGCGGGTCGTAGCCGTTCTCGGCGATCCGCTGGTACCAGACGCCGTCCCAGGTGCCCAGCACGTCCCAGGCGTGGGCGCCGCCGCCGCGGCCGACCTGCTTCTTCAGGTAGTCACCGGTGTGGTCAAGCAGCAGCAGGAAGACGGCCAGGCCGGTCGCCTTGACCACGGCGTAGGCGCCGAGCGCGGGCGCGAAGCGGTCCACCAGCGCCATGAAGCGGCCGGGCGCCGGGCCCGTCCGCTGCTCGGAACGCCCCTCCGACTCCGGCTCCGGGGCCGTCACCGGCCCGGTGCCCGACGACCCTCCGGCGGCCGGTCCGGTGCTCGACGACTCTCTGGCGGCCGGTTCGGTGCTCGACGACTCGGTGCTCGATGCCGTGCTCATCTGGTCTGGGTACTCCCCGCCCCGCTCCTGGTGCGCGCGGCTCCGGCGCGACGATGTTCCCGTGAGCCTACGGCACGCCCCCGAGCCCGGGCCCTCCCCCGGCCGCCCGGGAATCCCGTGGCGCCGGGGGTGCGGCCGTCGCCGCCCGGGCCGGGCGGCGACGGCCGGCGGGCTCAGCCGTGGAGGTACACGATGCCGAGCTTGGTGAGCTGCCAGAGCTGGGCGGGGGCGCCGGTGTCGGCGGCGAGTTCGACGTAGGGGTTGCTCTTGGCGTCGAGGGCGGTGCCGGCCGCCAGCACCTTGGTGGGGTCGGCCGAGTCGGCGATCTTGTAGTTGCCGTTGCCGGCCGGGACGAACACCCAGTGCTGGTTGGCGCCGCCGTTGCAGCCCCACTGCTGGATCCGGGTGCCGGCGGCGGTGCCGGCCGCGTTGGCGTCCAGGCACATGTTGCGGTTGCCGCTGAAGTCCAGCTCGTAGCTGCCGCCGGCCTTGGCCTCCAGGACGAAGGACTGGTTCAGCCCGCCGGTCGCCGGGTAGCTGATCGCGGCCCGTCCGTTGGTGGAGTCGCCGTAGGTGCCGCCGCCGGAGAGGTCGAGGGCGTTGCCGGTGGCCGCGTTGGTGAGCTGGTACCAGGAGCCGTCCTCGGGGCCGTCGCCGAAGGGCTGTCCGGGGGTGAGCGGCTGGATCGAGGTGGTGTTCTGCTGGTTGAGCGTGCAGTAGGCCTCCGCCTGGTCGGGCTTGGCGAAGAACTGGCCGAGGCAGACGCCCTCACCGCGGTAGCCGGCCACCCGCAGGTGGTACGACTGGCGGACCATGTTCATGCACAGCCCGGGGATCCCGATCTGCGAGTCGCAGCCGTTGCGGGCCCACTCGGAGAGGTTGATGACGTCGCCGTTGCTGTACTCGTACGGCGAACTCGTCCACTCCGCGCACACCTCGTGCCCGAAGGCGACCCGCCGCTGGTCCAAGTACCGTACGCCGGGGACCTGTTCGGCCGCGCCGCGGAGCGCGTCGCTGAAGGTGGGCACCACCCAGTCGTGGCCCCAGGCGAGGTCCTCGGGGAAGGCCGGACAGCCGTCGGTGATCTTGCCGAGGTAGTCGTTGCGCCGGATGTCCGGGGTGATCGGGTTGAAGTACGACTGGTAGACGAGCTGGTACGCGGAGTCGGCGTAGCCGGCCTTGCGCATGGTCTGCCGGACGTCCTGGAGCGCGGCGACGACCTTGGGCTGGACCGCCTTGGCCCGGCGGCGGATCTCGTCGCTGCCGATGGTGTCCCGGCAGCCCTGGTCCTTGGGGATCGGGAAGTACTGGGCGAGGCAGTGCATCATGATGCCGCTGAAGTCGAAGTCGTCGTTGGCGCCGATCGTGACGACGACCATCTTGACGTCGTACTTGCCCGCCGCGTCGGCGAGTTTGACGTCCTGTTTGGGCTCGCCGAAGTCGCCGAAGCCCGGGCCGGTGATCTTGGCCAGCTCGGGGTCGCTGACCAGGTCGCCGGTCTGGGCGCCGGAGCAGGCGAGGTCGATCGGGGTGACCCCGGGGATGTCGGTGGTGAAGATCTCCGACTTGGGGTGGCGGTGGCAGTAGTTGGTGGGGGTGTCGGTCCCCGGGAAGTAGCCGTCGTTGGTGTCGGTGCCGGCGCCCTCCCCGGAGATGGCGCTGTCGCCGAGGGCGACGATCGCGGCCGGGCGGGTGGGCGCCGGGGCCGGGGCCGGCGAGGTGTCGGCGAACGCGGCGGGGGCGCCGGCCAGGCCGAGGGTGGCGACGAGGACGCCGGTGGCGAGCAGCGCGGCGGACCGGGACGAGCCCGTTCGCCCTCGCCGCGCCGCGGACGTGCGGAACCTGATCACACGCGACTCCTTGCGGGGTGGGGGAACCGCCCGGCTGGGGATGCCGGACGGCGCGGAGCAAGAGAGGTGGTGCCGAAAAGGTGAGCAGGTCTCATATTCTAAGTACTGACAAGTAGTACAACAAGGCTTATGACCGCTCCGGGACCTGACCCGGAGTCGACTGCCGGGCACGGAAAAGAGCCGCCGCTCCGCGCCCCAGGAGGGAAGCGCGGAACGGCGGCTCTCACCGGCCGAACCGGGGGTGGATTCAGCCCAGGTTGGCGCAGTGGTTGCCGAACGCCGGGTTCAGCAGACCCACGATGTCGATGGTGTTGCCGCACAGGTTGACCGGAACGTGCACCGGGATCTGGACCTGGTTGCCCGAGATGACACCGGGGGAACCGGCGGCGACACCCTCGGCGCCGGAGCTGGCCATCGCGGTGCCGGCGCCGGCGGCCACGATGCCCACCACGGCCGCGCCGACGGCGGCGGTCTTCTTGATGCTCATGCGAGCCTCCTGACTGTTCAAACAGAGATGCACGGGGAGTGCGACATCTAGAACGACACCCGTCCGGACCGGTTGCGACGGTGGGCGCACTGTCACCCGTCTGGCGCAACGCGACCACCCACCGGGCATTCGGGTGATCTCCGGCGGGAGGCGGACCGGACCGTTTCCCCCCGCGCGCTGCCTCGTTCTCCCTCACGAAGACGATCCAATCCGGCCCTGCTCCTGAATCGAGTACCGCCCATGCGCAGCTCGCCCACGGCCTCGACGGCACCGAGGCCACCGGCAAGTCGGTCGACGTGGCGGGCCCCCCAGAACCCGGCGTTCGGCGACACCGCCTGAACGCCTGACCGGGAATTCCTGGTCGCACCTCCGTCCGAATCGTTCCCGGCCGTGCGGGAACCGTTCGCGGGGTGCTGGAAGAAACGCGGCGGCTGCGTCGACGCCCGAGCCATGGGCGGAACACGCCGGTGTACGCCGCCGGAGTGACATTCACGGCAATCCCTACAGCCTTCGGGTGAGTATTCGTGCTCGCCCGACTCCCCGACATTTCCCTTCCGTCGGGCAGAAATCGGAGGAATACATCATGCGCAACCTCAAGAAGGCCGCTGCCCTGTCGCTGGCCGCCACCGGTCTGGTGCTCGGTGCCGCCGGCGGCGCGTTCGCCAGCTCGGGCGCCCAGGGCGTGGCCGCCGGCTCCCCCGGCGTGCTGTCCGGCAACCAGATCCAGATCCCGGTGCACATCCCGGTCAACGTCTGCGGCAACAGCATCGGTCTCATCAGCATCCTGAACCCGGCGTTCGGCAACTCCTGCGCCAACGTCGGCTGAACCCGCGGTCGCCGCACCGGCGACAGCTGATTCACCCGAGCCCGTGCCGCGTCCCGCAGTGCCGGGGCGCGGCGCGCTCCACCCGTGTGTGATCGAGGAGATCAACCCCCATGCAGAACGTTAAGAAGGCCGCCGTCCTCTCCGCCGCCGCTGCCGGCCTGGTGCTGGGCGCGGCGGGCTCCGCCGCCGCCAGCTCCGGCGCCGAAGGCGTGGCCGCCGGCTCCCCCGGCGTCATCTCCGGCAACCAGCTCCAGGTGCCGATCCACATCCCGATCAACCTGTGCGGCAACTCCATCGACGTGATCGGCGCGCTGAACCCGGCCTTCGGCAACGCCTGCGCCAACGTCGAGGCCCACCCGATGCCCGCGGACGACTGCTGATCCCCGATCGGCACGCGTTTCGGCCGTACTGCCCCCCGACCAGCCGGCCGGGGGGCAGTTCGGTTTCCCCGATCCCTCGAAGGGTGATCCGCATGGTTTCGACGGTTTCGATGAAGGGCGGGGCCGGCCTGGCCGCCGCCGTGGGCGCCGCGCTGCTGCTCGGCGCCGGTGCCGGTACCGCGCAGGCCGCCGCCCCCGCGGGGCAGCAGCCCGCTGCGGGCCCGGCCACCCTGGCGAAGACCGACGTCGGGCAGGCGCTGGGCGGGACGACGGCGGGCCTCGGCTACGGCGTCGCGCCGATCAAGAGCCTGCGCCTGGACCCGTGGGCCAACTCCTCGGCCGACGTGCTGAACAACGGCGCCACCGTCCAGCCGGACCAGGGTCTGGCCCCGCTGGGCACCGGCACGCTGACCGGTCCGCTGAGCTCTGGCGGCGGGGTCAAGGACCTCCCGCTGGTCGGCGGGCTGTCCGGCGTCCTGCCGGGCTGAGCGCCGGGCGTACGGACGCGACGGAGCCCGGCACCCCCCGTCCGGCGGAAGGGGTGCCGGGCTCCGTCGCGTCCGGTCGGGTTGCGGAACCGGCTCAGAGCTGGGTCAGGTCGGCCAGGCCGCTCTGCTGCACCAGGCCGGTGACGGTCGAGGTGGCCGTGTCGGGGGCGTCGGTCTGCTGCAGCACCCCGGTGGTGGTCGCGGTCGTGGTGTTGGCCAGGTCGTTCACCTCGTCGGTGACGGAGAGCCGGCTCTCGTCGCCGCCGAGGCTCGCGGTGGCCCCGGGGACGGTCTGCACGGCACCGGGCACCAGGTGCGGGTCCACCTCGTCCACCCGGAGCCGGCCGTCGGCGAGCTGGCCGGTGCCGTCGTGCACCAGCGACAGCGGCTTGCCCACGTCCAGCCCGGGGGTCTTGGCCTGCAGCGGCGCGGCCGGAGCCTCCAGCAGCACCTCGCCGAGGTCGGCGCCCTGGTCGACCAGCGGGAGCGGCAGCTGGGCCTTGGCGCTCGGGCCGACCTTGCCGGTGGCCAGCTGGGGCAGCACGTGGTCCGGGAGCAGCCCGTTGTCGGTGGTCCGGCCGGCGACCGGCGGCATCACCAGCGAGGTCGGGATGCCGGCCGTGACGTGGCTGCCCAGCGGGGTGAGCGGCACATCGGCCGGCACCTGCTGGGTGGACAGCTTGTCCTCCAGGGCTCCGACCTGGTCGGGGCTTACCGGGGCGGCGGAGGCCGCTCCCTGGGAGGCGAGCACGCCCGCACCGACCGCCAGCAGCATCGCGCCGGCCCGCTTGGAGAACTTCATGCTTGTCACCGTTCTGCCTGTCCGTACCGGGGACGCCTGGAGACCCGGTACCGGAGTTCCTTCGGGAAGGGCTGCGGGGCCCGCAGCCGGAAAGCAATCTGCGCAACGAGTGACCGTGAGTTCGGATTGCGGGCGTTAACCGATTCGGCCTAATAATCCGACCGCAAACCACCCTTCGACGCGCCTCCCGGACTCTTTTCAAAAATCCCCGTAACCTTCCGTGCCGTCATTCTTTGATCTGGACGTCAGTGACTGCAGACCGGGTCTGAGCGTTCGACGCGTTGCTACGCACGGAAACCGAAAGCATTTCAGAGAGGGATCTCCCCATGATCCAGAAGTCCTTCGCCGCCGCCGGCCTGGCCGTCGCCGCGCTGGCCGGCGCCGCCGCACCCGCTTCCGCCATCGGTGACGCGGACGGCGCGGCCGCCTCCATCGAGGGCAACGGCGGCACCAACTTCACCGGGACGGTCGGGAACAACAGCCCGAACTTCCACTTCCTGGACAACGCGAACGTCTGCCTCCCCGAGATCCACAACATCGCCGTCGGCGTTCTCGGTGTGGCCGTCCCGGTCGAGGTCCCGATCGCCAACAGCGGTGGCAAGCAGTACTGCACCCAGGGCCAGGGCACCCAGAGCCACGGCGACGCGGGCGTGTCCCACCTGGTCGGCTGACGCTCCCCCAGCCCACCTCGCACCACCTCCTGAACCACCCTCGAATCGCTCCCCGATTCACCCTTGAGAGGAAAACCGGAAATGATCAAGAAGTCCCTCGCCGCCGCCGGCCTGGCCGCCGCCGCCATCGCGATGTCCGCCGGCTCGGCTTCCGCCATCGTCGACTCGGACGGCGCCGCCACCTCCGTCCAGGGCAACGGCGGTACCAACCAGACCGGCACCCACGGCAACGGCAGCCCGAACTTCCACACCCTGGACAACGCGAACATCTGCCTGCCGGAGGTCCACAACATCGCCGTCGCCGTCGTCGGCGTCGCGGTTCCGGTCGAGGTGCCCGTCCTGAACAGCACCCCGAAGCAGATCTGCAACGTCGGCCAGAACACCCAGTCCTCGGGCGACGCGGGTGTCTCGCACCTGATCGGCTGATCAAGGGGCATGGCACGGACGGAGGGCCCGGGGAGGAAAGTTCCTCCCCGGGCCCTCCGGGCTTGACCGAGGTGTCCGGCCGGACCGCCGAACGGGTGCGGGCCCTCCGGACGACCGTCCGTCCGGCCCGGCGCGTGGGGCGTCGGACCGGACCGACCGAGTGATCACCAGTCAGAGGCAGAGCGCCCGTGGGGGCGCTCCCACAGAGAGGGCAGATCCATGAAGAGCAAGCTGGCCAAGGCCGCCCTGACCGCCGCCGCCGCGCTCGCGCTCGCGGGTGCCGCCACCCCGGCGTTCGCGCACGTCGGCCTGGAGGGCGGCGGCGGCCTGGTCGCCACCGGCGACCAGCCGTTCCTGGCCGGGGGCGGGTTCGGCGTCGGCCACACCTCCAACGTCATCGCCGGCGGCTTCGCGGGCGGCGCCGCCACCGCGACCGACCTGGCCGGCGGCGGCGACGGCTTCGCGCACGTCAACGGCTGGCACTAGTGCGCCGGAAGGCCGGGTCGCCCCGCGGGGGACGGCCCGGCCTTCCGTCTGTCCGACGCCTACTGCTGCTTGAGCATCGCGGCGGCCTCGACCGCCCAGTAGGTGAGGATCTGCTCGGCGCCGGCCCGGCGGAGCGAGGTGAGCGTCTCCATGATCATCCGCTCCCGGTCGATCCAGCCGTTCGCGGCGGCCGCCTCGACCATCGCGTACTCGCCGGACACCTGGTACGCGGAGACCGGCACCGGGGAGGCGTCGGCGACCTGGCGGAGGATGTCCAGGTAGGCCATGGCCGGCTTGACCATCACCATGTCGGCGCCCTCGGCGAGGTCCAGCTCCAGCTCGCGCAGCGCCTCGCGGGCGTTGGCCGGGTCCTGCTGGTAGGCCTTGCGGTCGCCCTTGAGCGAGGAGCCGACCGCCTCGCGGAACGGGCCGAAGAACGCCGAGGCGTACTTGGCGGTGTAGGCGAGGATGCCGGTGTCCTGGTGTCCGGCCTCGTCCAGGGCCCGGCGGATGACGGCGATCTGGCCGTCCATCATGCCGGACGGGCCGACCAGGTGGACGCCCGCGTCGGCCTGGACCCGGGCCATCTCGGCGTAGCGCTCCAGGGTGGCGTCGTTGTCCACGCTGCCGTCGGCGGCCAGCACGCCGCAGTGGCCGTGGTCGGTGTACTCGTCCAGGCAGAGGTCGGACATCACCACCAGGGAGTCGCCGACCTCGGCGACCACGTCCCGGATCGCCTGCTGGAGGATGCCGTCCGGGTTGGTGCCCTCGCTGCCGATCGCGTCCTGCACGAGCGGGACGCCGAACAGCATCACACCGCCCAGACCGGCCTCGGCCGCCTCGACGACGGCCTTGCGCAGGGTGTCCCGGGAGTGCTGGACCACACCCGGCATCGAGCCGACCGGGACGGGCTCGCTGACGCCCTCGCGGACGAACATCGGCAGGATCAGCTCGGCCGGGTGCAGCCGGGTCTCGGCCACCAGACGGCGCATCGCCGGGCTCTGCCGCAGCCGGCGCGGGCGAACGTACGGGAATTCAGCGGACACGGCTTCTCTCTCCGAACGGTTGTGCAGCACTGGGGACGGCGAACCGCCGCCCCCAGCACCATAGTTGGCCTTACACCCGGGGGCGGGGACCCTCAACGGGCCTTGCGGCGGGAGCCCGGACGACGCTCGCTCGGCCGGTAGACCGGCTCGCCCGCGGCCGTCGCGGTGTCCCGGCGCCTGGCCCCGAAGTCCGCCAGCGCCTGGGCCAGCGCGGCCGCCGACGGCGCCGGGGCCATCACGTCGACCCGCAGGCCGTGCTCCTCGGCGGTCTTGGCGGTGGCCGGGCCGATGCAGGCGATGACCGTGACGTTGTGCGGCTTGCCGGCGATGCCGACCAGGTTCCGGACGGTCGAGGACGAGGTGAACAGCACCGCGTCGAAACCGCCGCCCTTGATCGCCTCACGGGTCTCGGCCGGCGGCGGCGAGGCGCGCACCGTCCGGTACGCCGTCACGTCGTCGACCTCCCAGCCGAGCTCGACCAGGCCGGCCACCAGGGTCTCGGTGGCGATGTCGGCGCGCGGCAGCAGCACCCGGTCGATCGGGTCGAAGACCGGGTCGTACGGCGGCCAGTCCTCCAGCAGCCCGGCCGCGGACTGCTCGCCGGAGGGCACCAGGTCCGGCTTCACGCCGAAGTCCACCAGGGCCTGGGCGGTGGTCTCGCCGACCGCCGCGACCTTGATCCCGGCGAACGCCCGGGCGTCCAGGCCGTACTCCTCGAACTTCTCCCGGACGGCGCGGACGGCGTTCACCGAGGTGAAGGCGATCCACTCGTAACGGCCGGTGACCAGGCCCTTGATGGCCCGCTCCATCTGCTGCGGGGTGCGCGGCGGCTCGACCGCGATGGTCGGCACCTCCTGCGGCACCGCGCCGTACGAGCGCAGCTGCTCGGACAGGCCGTGGGCCTGCTCCTTGGTGCGCGGCACGAGGACGTTCCAGCCGAACAGCGGCTTGGTCTCGAACCACGAGTGCGAGGCGCGGTGGGCGACCTGCTCGCCCACCACGGCTATCACCGAGGTCGCCGGGTCCACCGGGGCGGAGACCGGCGAGGGCAGCACCCGGGCGGCCTTCAGGTCGGCCGCGATGGTGGCCAGCGTGGAGGTGAAGGTGCGCTGCCGGGTGGTGGTGCCGGACAGGGTGGCGCTGAGCGCCGAGTCCGGCTTGCGGCCGTTGGAGACCAGCGCGCTCGCGGTGGCCGGCAGCTGGCCCAGGGTGGTGCGGACCACCAGGGTGGTCTCCGGCGCGCCCAGGTCCACCGGGACGCCGGACAGCAGCTGGGCGCCGTCCACGAAGCGGACGTCGGCACCAGCCGCGCCGCGCAGCGGGACGCCCGCGTACGCCGGGACGCCGACCGACTGGGCGACGCCCGGGATCACCTCGAAGGGGATCCCGTCGCCCGCGCAGCTGAGCATCTCCTCGGCCGCGCAGCCGTCCAGGCCCGGGTCGCCGTCGACGGTGCGGACCACGTGCTTGCCGGCCCGGACGGCCTCGGCGACCAGCTTGGCCAGGTCGAAGCCGGCGCCCTCGGCGGCCGGGGCGTGCACCTGCACGCCGGCCGGGCAGTGGGTGCGCACGGCGGCCGCGGTCAGCGGGTCCGCGACCAGGACGTCGGCCGAGGACAGCACCTCGACCGCGCGCAGGGTCAGCAGGCCCGGGTCCCCGGGACCGGCTCCCAGGAAGGTGCACCGTCCGGTGGGCTGACCGGCCGGGAACAGGGCGTCAGTGGCGGCGGTGGGGCTCATCGGGCTCGCTCCCCCATCAGGGTGGCCGCGCCCGCGTCGAGCAGCCGGGCGGCCAGGTCGTGGCCGAGGGCCCGCGCCTGCCGCTCGGCGGTCTCGTCGAGGACGATCGGACCGTTGGCGGACATCTTCAGCAGGGCGGCACCGTCGGGGTCGCCGACCACTCCGTCCAGCTGCAGTTCGTTCTCCCGGCTCCAGGTGGCCAGTGCGGCCACCGGGGCCGAGCAGCCGGCCTCCAGGGCGGCCAGCAGGGCGCGCTCGGCGGCCACGGCGACCCGGGTGGGGGCGTGGTCCAACAGCGCGAGCGCGGCGGTCAGCCCGGTGTTCCCGGTGGTGCACTCGATGGCGAGTGCGCCCTGGCCGGGGGCCGGGATCATCAGCTCGGGGTCGAGGTGCTGGGAGATCTCGGCGCTGCGGCCGAGCCGGTTGAGGCCGGCCGTGGCCAGCACCACGGCGTCCAGCTCACCGGAGGTCACGAAGCCGATCCGGGTGTCCACGTTGCCGCGGATCGCCACCGTCTCCAGCCGGGCCCCGCGGGCCCGGGCCCAGGCGTTCAGCTGCGCCATCCGGCGCGGCGAACCGGTGCCGATCCGGGCCGGGCGGCCGGCTCCGGCCAGCTTCTCCACCAGCTCGTCCAGGGTCAGGCCCTCGGCCGCGACCAGGGCGTCCCGGACGTCCTCGCGGACCGGGACGGCGGCCAGCGCCAGGCCCTCGGGGGCGGCGGTGGGCAGGTCCTTGAGCGAGTGCACGGCGAAGTCGATCCGGCCCTCCAGCAGGGCGTCCCGCAGCGCGGAGACGAACACGCCGGTGCCGCCGATCTGGGCGAGCGCCTCCCGGGAGGTGTCTCCGTAGGTGGTGATCTCGACCAGCTCGACGGGGCGGCCGGTGAGCCTGGTCACCTCGCGGGCGACCATGCCCGACTGGGCCATGGCGAGCGCGCTGCGCCGGGTGCCGAGCCGCAGGGCGGCGGCCGGAGCCTGCTCGGTGAGCGGTTGACCATTCATGAGGTGATCGTCCCGGTGGTACTCGTGGGATGGCTGACGGTTCATCTGGTGCCCCCGCCCGAAGGCTGGGGCGGACCGCCGACGGGCGTGCCCGACACGGCGTGCACGGCCGCCGGGTCGAGGTCGAACAGCTCGCGCAGGGCGTCCGCGTAGGAGGCCCCGCCGGGCTCGGCGGCCAGCTGCTTCACCCGGACGGTCGGGGCGTGCAGCAGCTTGTCGACGACGCGGCGGACGGTCTGGGTGATCTCGGCGCGGGAGCGCTCGTCCAGGTCGGGCAGCCGGGAGTCCAGCCGGCCCAGCTCGGCGGCGACCACGTCGGAGGCCATCGACCGCAGCGCGACCACGGTCGGCGCGATCCGGGCGGCCCGCTGGGCGGCGCCGAAGGCGGTCACCTCGTCGGAGACGATCCGGGTGACCTGGTCGACGTCGCCGGCGCCGGGGCTGGCGGCGTGCGCGTGGGAGAGGCTCTCCAGGTCGACCAGCAGGGCGCCGGCCAGCTCGTGCACGGCGTGGTCGACGTCGCGCGGCATGGCCAGGTCGAGCAGGGCGAGCGGCTGGGGCGAGGTGCGTACGGCGACCGCGGCGGCCACGTCCTCGGCCCGGACCACCACACCGGCCGCGCCGGTGCAGGAGATCACCAGGTCGACGTCGGCCAGCGCCTGCGGCACCTTGGCGAGGTCCAGGGTGCGGGCCACGTCCGGGCCGAGGATCTCCACCAGGCGCTCGGCGCGGGCCGGCGTCCGGTTGGCGATCAGCAGGTCGGTGACCCCGGAGCGGACCAGGGTGGCGGCGGCCAGCGAGCTCATCGAGCCGGCCCCGACCACCAGGGCGCGCTTGCCGGCGATCTCGCCCGCGCCCGCGGCGACCTGCTCCAGGCCGAAGGTGACCAGCGACTGGCCGGCCTTGTCGATGCCGGTCTCGCTGTGCGCCCGCTTGCCGACCCGCAGGGCCTGCTGGAACAGCTCGTTCAGGTCGCGGCCGGCGGTGTGCTCGTCCTGGGCCTTGGCCAGCGCGTCGCGCAGCTGGCCGAGGATCTGGCCCTCGCCGACCACCATCGAGTCCAGGCCGCAGGCCACCGAGAAGAGGTGGTGGACGGCGCGGTCCTCGTAGTGGACGTACAGGTGGGAGGTCAGCTCCTCCAGGTCCACCCCGCTGTGGTGGGCCAGCAGCAGCGACAGCTCGGCGACGCCGGCGTGGAACTTGTCCACGTCCGCGTACAGCTCGATCCGGTTGCAGGTGTTGAGCAGCGCGGCCTCGGCGACGGTCGAGGACGCCGCCGCGTCGTGCAGCAGCCGGGTCGGGACCTCACCGGTCAGCGCGGCGCGCTCCAGCACGCCGACCGGTGCCGTCCGGTGGCTCAGTCCGACGACGAGAAGACTCATGCCCGCCCCCCACGGCGTTCGGTGTTCATGCGGGCATCACCGCGGACAGCTCGCCCTCGCCGCCCTTGGCGGTCTTGCCCTTGACCGACTGCTCGGCCTGGTCCTTGTCCTTGGCCGCCGGCTCGGCGCCGGTGCGGCCCTTGCCGCTGCCGCCGGCCGCCCGGCGCAGCTTGGCCGCGGCCGCGCGGACCGGGCCGGGGGCGCGCTCCAGCACCGACTCGGCGCGGTCGGGCTCCTCGCCGGCCTTGCGCTGCTCGTGGAAGGCCAGGATCTGCAGCTCGATGGAGAGGTCCACCTTGCGCACGTCCACGCCGTCCGGGACGGTCAGCACGGTCGGGGCGAAGTTCAGGATGCTGGTGACGCCCGCCTCGACCAGCCGGTCGCAGACCTGCTGGGCGGCGCCGGGCGGGGTGGTGATCACGCCGATCGAGACGTGCTGGCTCTCGACGATCGACTCCAGCTCGTCCATGTGCCGCACCGGGAGCCCGGCGGCGGTGGAACCGACCACGTTCGGGTCGGCGTCCAACAGGGCGGCGACCCGGAAGCCGCGCGAGGCGAAGCCGCCGTAGTTGGCGAGGGCGTGGCCGAGGTTCCCGATCCCGACGATGACGACCGGCCAGTCCTGGGTCAGGCCGAGCTCGCGGGAGATCTGGTAGACGAGGTACTCGACGTCGTAGCCGACGCCGCGGGTGCCGTAGGAGCCGAGGTAGGAGAAGTCCTTGCGCAGCTTGGCCGAGTTCACGCCGGCCGCGGCGGCCAGTTCCTCGGAGGAGACGGTCGGCACCGAGCGCTCGGAGAGCGCGGTGAGGGCCCGCAGATAGAGGGGGAGCCGGGCGACGGTCGCCTCCGGGATGCCCCGGGCGCGCGCGGGGCGACGCGCGGCGCCCTGGTCGGGCGTCTGCGAACTGCTCTGTGGTGATCGGCCGATTGCCACGGTGCTCCTGTGGGTGAAGCTGGGCTTTGGCAGCCAGGCTAAGCGTTTGTGAACGTGTGCACAAAGATGGTGTCCGTTTTGTCCCCGCACAGTGATGCGCATCACGCCGTCGAACCCATAGCACCGGCCCGGGTCAGGACCAGCTCCGGGGCCGCGGAACCGGGCAGCCAGGGCCCGTACGACGCCTCCCGGCGGAGCAGCCGGACGGCCGTACCGGACGGACGGGAACGGGCCCGGCCCAGCCGCGGCCAGGGCACCCGGGCGGCCTCGCGCAGCGGGCCGGTCCAGTCGTCCGGCGGGCAGGACGGGACCCCCACGCAGTGCCGCAGCAGTTCCGCCGTCACCCGGGCGTCGCCCAGCGCGGTGTGCGCTGGGTACCAGCCGAGCCCGGCCGCCTCCACGCAGGCCGCCAGGCCGTGGCTGCGGGCCTCCGGCAGGTGGGCCCGGGCCAGCCCCATCGTGCACAGCAGCGGGACGGGCGGCAGCGGCACCCCGATCCGGGCGAACTCGCGGTCCAGGAAGGCGTGGTCGCAGCTGACGTGATGGCCGACCAGCACCCGGCCGGCCAACAGCTCCAGCAGCCGGGGGGCGATCTCCCGGAACCGCGGGGCGCCCTCGACGTCGGCCTGGCGTATCCGGTGCACATGGGTCGGGCCGACCGGGCCCAGCGGGTCCAGCAGGGTGGCGAACTCGCCCTCGGGGCGGAGCCGCTCGTTCAGCAGCACCACCGCGACCTCGACCACCCGGTGCCGCCACGGGCTGCGGCCGGTCGCCTCCACGTCCACCACGGCGAACCCCCGGGAGCCGGGCAGGGCTTCGGGCGGACCGGGGGTCGGGCGGGGAAGCATGGCGGCACTCCTCGTGTGCTCAGCCCCCCACGGGCGCAAACGCGTTCGATCGTAAGCCGACCACGGCGCGCCGCCCCAAGCCGGAACGGAGTGTCTTTGGCAACGATTCGGCGAACCGCCCCCGCCGGTCGGCGGGGGCGGTGGTGCACGAACGGAGGTCGCCGGACAGGGGCCTAGGCGCCCAGGGCCTTGCGCAGGCGCTTCTCGTCGACCCGCCAGAAGTCGTGCTGCCGACCGTCGATCAGGGTGACCGGGATCTGCTCCCAGTAGCGGCGGTACAGCTCCTCGTCCCGGGTGATGTCCTTCTCCTCGAAGGTCACGCCCAGCTCGGCCGTCACCCGGAGCAGCACCTCCCGGGCCTCGTCGCACAGGTGGCAGCCGGGCTTGCCGACCAGGGTGACGGTACGGTCGGCCGGCTCGGGGCTCTTACGTCGCAGCAGTGGGCTCACCCCGCCATTGTGGCGGGGCCGACGGATCGGCTGTTCACCCCACGGGCACGGCTCCGTCACGGCCGCTCCCCGCCCGGCTGGCTATGCTCGATGACATGGCCGTGCTCCGAAGGCTCACCCAGTCCAGACGCTCCACCACCGAGCGGAGCGCCCTGGCAGGCGAGGCCGCCGCCGCGGCGGCCGAGGCCGCACTGCGCGCCCCCGCCCTGGACGCCCCCGCAGCACCCGCCCCGGAGGCCGGGACCGCTCCGGCGGGAGCACCGGAAGCCGTGCGACCGGAGGCCGGAACACCCGAGACCGAGGCACCCGAGACCGAGCCGTCGGCGGGCAGGCCCGGGAAGGCCCCCAAAGCCCCGGCCGGGAACCACACCCCCGACCCGGACGACCCGCGCGCCGCCGCCTTCTTCGACTGCGACAACACCATCCTGCGCGGCGCCGCGATCTTCTACCTCGGCGTCGGCCTCTACCGCCACGGCTTCCTCACCCGTCGCGACATCGCCCGCTTCGCCTGGCAGCAGGCCCTCTTCCGGGTGCAGGGCACCGAGGACCCGGACCACATCTCGGACGCCCGGAACACCGCCCTCGGCATCGTCGCGGGCAAGCCCACCGCCGACCTGGAGGCGATCTGCGAGGAGGTCTTCGAGCAGGTCGTCGCCGACAAGATCTGGCCCGGCACCCGCGCCCTGGTCCAGATGCACCTGGACGCCGGCCAGCGGGTCTGGCTGGTGACCGCCGCCCCGCTGGAGGTGGCCCGGATCATCGCCCGGCGGCTCGGCATGACCGGCGCGCTGGGCACCGTCGCCGAGGCCCGGGACGGCCACTACACCGGCCGGCTGGTCGGCGACCTGCTGCACGGCCCGGCCAAGGCCGCCGCGGTGCGCGCGCTGGCCCGGCACGAGCGGCTGGACCTCGACCGCTGCGCCGCCTACAGCGACTCGGCGAACGACATCCCGATGCTCTCGCTGGTCGGCCACCCGTACGTGGTGAACCCGGACGGCGCGCTGCGGCGGCACGCCCGGGCGCAGGGCTGGCGGGTGCGCGACTTCCGGACGGGGCGCAAGGCGGCCCGGGTGGGGCTGCCGGCGGCGGCCGCGCTCGGGGTGCTGGCCGGTGCGACGGCCGCCGGGGTGGCGCTGCAGCGCCGTCGTCGGCGGGGCTGATCCCGGCCGACCCGGGGGTCCGGGGCGCCCCGCGCCCTCCCGCGCGCCCGCCGCGCCCCATCCGGGGAACCGTTTCTGCCTTCTCCCCCGCGCGGGTGAGGAGGCGTCAATCAGGGGCCTGACCTGGCCCCTCGTACGAGCGAACTCCCCGTCCCGACACGGCCGTCCGGGCTCACCGACAGAACCTGTCACCCGGTGACCGGTTCTGATCGTTCGCCAGGCCGGGAAAGTCAGGGGTTGCGGAGCCCCAAGGCTGGGAAACCGCCCGCAGTACCGCCGAATTGGTCACCCTGGGCGCCCGAACGGTCACGTTGAGCCGGATGAACGATGACATCTCCGGTCAGTGTCAGCCGAATATGCGCAACAAATGGATCCCAAACGACCACTTCGACCACACGGTGTAGCTGTCATTGCACAAAGCGTTATTCTCTCCTGGATGCACGTCACCCATGCATCCCGCTCGAACGGATGTCATGGGGAGTGCTCTCCGCGCAGGCGGAGGTGATCCGTCCACAGTTCTGCCTCTGGGAGTCCCGTGTACCCACCCGTCCGGAACGACGCGCCTGCACCCTCCCGCCCGTCGTCCGCGCCCCTGCGTCCCCGCACCGGCCTGCGCGGTCGGCCGGCCGAGCGGCAGATCTCCACCGGCCTGGACCTGCTGCGCACCCTGCTCCGCAGCCAGCTCGCCACCTCACCCCAACTCGTGCCCGCCGGTGTGCCGTTGGGCCACCAGCACGGCCCCGGCCTGGCGCTGCGCACCACCGCCGCCGGCTCGACCGGCACCGGTTCGCGCGGCCGCACCGGCAGCACCGGAGTCGGCCGCGGCCGCACCCGCACCGCGCCGAGCCCCGGCTACGAGACCGAGCACAACCCGATCATGGAACTGGTCGAACGGGCCCAGGCCGGCGAGAGCGACGCCTTCGGCCGGCTCTACGACCACTACGCGGACACCGTCTACCGCTACATCTACTACCGGGTCGGCAGCCGGGCCACCGCCGAGGACCTCACCAGCGAGACCTTCCTGCGCGCGCTGCGCCGGATCGGCACCTTCACCTGGCAGGGCCGGGACTTCGGCGCCTGGCTGGTCACCATCGCCCGCAACCTGGTCGCCGACCACTTCAAGTCCAGCCGGTTCCGGCTGGAGGTCACCACCGGCGAGATGCTCGACTCCAACGAGTGCGAGCGCAGCCCGGAGGAGTCGGTGCTGGAGTCGCTCTCCAACGCCGCCCTGCTGGACGCGGTGCGCCGGCTCAACCCCCAGCAGCAGGAGTGCGTCACGCTGCGCTTCCTGCAGGGGCTCTCGGTGGCCGAGACCGCGCGGATCATGGGCAAGAACGAGGGTGCGATCAAGACCCTCCAGTACCGCGCCGTCCGCACCCTGGCCCGGCTCCTCCCGCCCGACGCCCGGTGAGGCGGCGGTGACCGAGGGGGCGATAGCCCGGCGGTCCGACGGCCCGTCACCACGCCCGCCCAGCCGACACGTCCGGGTGAACGGTCGGTCCGATGATCAACCGTGCGTAACCGACCGCCCGCACCACTCGTTGGCCAGCGTGCAAGCCCCCACCAGGCCTACGGTCAAGCCGAATTGCGACCGGTCACCCGATGGAGTGGCTTTGGCCCGCCGGGGCAACCGTCCGGCAGGCCGGGGTGTCGACAACGACGAAGGGAGGTGTGGCCCGTGACGGCAAACGTGCTGGAGCACCGGCGGGCGAAGGCCTTCGCCGAGGCGCTGGAGGCCCACCAGGCGGAGCAACGCCACGCGGCCGGCGCCGAATCGGCCAACGCCGCTACCGGCGAGGTCGGTTCGATGGCGATGGCCGAACTGGTCGGTCTGGCCGACGCGCTGGGGGCACTGCCCGGACCAGCCCTGGACCAGGAGGTCCGGACGGTCCAACGAGCCCAGCTGATGGCCGCGTTCGAGCAGGCCTTCGCCGGTGGACCGGGCGCCGCGGTGCCCCGCCAGCGGCGCCACCGGGCGATCCGGACGGCTCCGCGCGGCCGGTGGAGCCGCCGCTTCGCGATCGGCGGACTGGTCGCCGGACTCGCGGTCGGCAGCCTGGCCGGGGCCGCCGCCGCCAGCTCCAACGCCCTTCCCGGGGACACGCTGTACGGCATGAAGCGTGGCCTCGAAGGGCTCCGGCTGGACCTCGCGGACAGCGACTCGGAGCGCGGCGAACTGCTGCTCGGCAACGCGGCCACCCGGCTCGGCGAGGCCAACGCCCTGGTCGGGCAACCGGGTTCGGCCACCGGGCTGAGCCCGGACACGGTCGCCCGGGTCCGCCGCGCGCTGGACGACATGCACGCCGACGCCCTCAAGGGCCGCGACCTGCTGCGCTCGGTCTACCGCAGCAACGGCTCGTTGGACCCGATGCGCGCCCTGGCCGGCTTCGCCCACGACGAGGACGGCCGCTGGAGCGAGCTGCAGGGCCGGCTGCCGGTCCAACTCACCGACCAGGCCAGCCTGGTGAACCAGCTCTTCGACGACATAAGCGAGGACGTCGCGCCCCTGCGCCTGGCCCAGCCCCCCGCCAAGAGCGGCGGCCCGGCCGGCACCGGAGCGGGCGACGGCTCCTCCGCCACCACCGGCGGCTCCCCGGCCGACCCCGGGACGAACGGCGCCGCCCCCGGCTCCGCGCAGTCCCAGGGCGGCACCGGCGACACCAGCCGTCCCGGCGGCCCCGACCGCGCCCCGGCCGACCCCGGTGCCGGCAGCACGGCCGGCAACGGGTCCAAGGGGGGCGGCCTGCCGAGCACCCTGCCCAGCAGCGCCCCGGACGCGGTCAACGGCCTGGTCGGCAACCTCACCAGTGGGCTCACCGGCGCCGGCCGTCCCTCGCCGAGCGCCGACGCCGTCCCGCCGCAGGTGCCGCAGCAGCCGTCCGGCCCGCCCAGCACGCCGAGCGCCGCCCAGCAGGGCGTGGACGTGCCCCCGCTGATCCCGGGCCTGCTGCCCGGACTGCGGATCCTCGGCGGCAGCTGAGGAAGGTCGTGACGGGGGCCCCGGCGGAACGCTCCGCCGGGGCCCCCGTCGCGACCTCAGCAGACCAGCCGGATCGGAAGAACCTGGATCAGAAGAACACCGACCGCCGCTGCACCAGCAGTTGGTACAGGGTGTGCTGGATGGTCTCGCGCACCTCGTCGGCCAGGTCGAAGACCAGCATCGGGTCGTCCGCCGCCTCCGGCGGGTAGCCGTCGGTGGCGATCGGCTCGCCGAAGCGGATCGTCCACTTGGTCGGCAGCGGCAGCATCCCGACCGGCCCCAGCCACGGGAAGGTCGGCGTGATCGGCACGTACGGCAGGCCGAGCAGCCGGGCCAGCGTCTTGGCGTTGCCGATCATCGGGTAGGTCTCCTCCGCCCCGACGATCGAGCACGGCACGATCGGCACCCCCGCCCGCAGCGCCGAGGAGACGAAGCCGCCGCGGCCGAAGCGCTGGAGCTTGTAACGCTCGGCGAACGGCTTGCCGATGCCCTTGAAGCCCTCCGGCCAGACCCCGACCACCTCGCCGCGCTCCAGCAGCGCCTGGGCGTCCTCGTTGCAGGCCAGGGTGTGACCGGCCTTGCGGGCCAGCTCGTTGACGCCCGGCAGCACGAAGACCAGGTCGGCGGCGAGCATCCGCAGGTGCCGGCGGCCCGGGTGGTGGTCGTGGACGGCCACCTGGGTCATCAGGGCGTCCAACGGCAGGGTGCCGGAGTGGTTGGCGACGATCAGCGCACCGCCCTCGGCCGGGATGTGCTCGACCCCCTGGACGTCGACCCGGAAGTACTTCTCGGCCAGCGGGCGCAGCAGCGAGAGCAGTACCTCCTCGGTGAGCTCCCGGTCGAAGCCGAACTCGTCGACCTCGTAGTCGCCGGTGATCCGGCGGCGCAGGAAGGCCAGCCGCTCGGCGGCCCGGCCCTCCCAGCCCTTGCCGAACAGCCGGGTGGCCGCCGGGCCGAGCTGCCCGGACAGCGCCCCGCCGACCGCGCCGGCCAGCCGGTCGGCCAGGGCGGGCGCCTCGGGCGAGGTGTAACTGGGGGCGGACTCGATCGGGATGACCTTGGCCTCGCCCGGCACGTTCTCGGCGGCGGCACTCATCGCGGGTTCAGCTCCTCGGGCGGTGGGGACGGTGCGGTACGGCGGTCGCCGTGCCGGCGGCCGGTTCCGGGCCGAGCAGGGCGGTCAGCCGGTCGGTGACGGCGGCCAGCCGCTCGGGCGGCAGCAGGCCGGGGCCCAGCGCGTCGGCGAAGTCGGCGAAGGCCTCCGGGGTGGTGAACGCCGGGCGGTAGCCGAAGGTCTCCCGCAGCCGCGTGGTGTCCACCACCCGGCCGTGGGTGAGCAGCCGCAGCTGCTCCGGCGAGACGTCCACCAGCCGGGTCCGCCGGGCCAGCGCGGCCATCCAGCTGACCGCGGGCAGCAGCAGCGGCAGGGTGGGGCGGCCGAGCCGGCGGGCGCACTGGGAGAGCAGCAGCACGCCCTCGCCCGCCACGTTGAGGGTGCCGGTGTTCACGGTGCCCGGCACGGGCTCGTCCGCGGCCCGGCAGAGCACCGCGACCGCGTCGTCCTCGTGCACGAACTGCAGCCGGGGGTCGTAGCCGAGCACGGTCGGCAGCACCGGCAGCGCGAAGTACTCGCTGAGCGGGGTGTCGGCGCCGGGGCCGACGATGTTGGCGAAGCGCAGCACCGTCACCGCGACGTCCGGGCGGCGCCGGGCGAAGCCGCGGACGTACCCCTCGACCTCGGCCGCGTCCTTGGCGAAGCCGCCGCCGGGCGGGTCCTTCGGCTGGATCCGCTCGCTGAACACCGCCGGGTCGCGGGGCGCGGAGCCGTAGACGCCGGTGGTGGACTTCACCACCAGCCGGCGCACCCCGGGCGCCTTCTGGCAGGCGCCGAGCAGTTGCATGGTGCCGATGACGTTGGACTCCTTCACCGCGGAGCGGTTGGTGGAGCCCAGTCCGGTGGCGCTGACGCTCAGGTGCACCACGGTGTCCACCCGGTGCTCGGCGATCACCCGGGAGACCGCGGGCCGACGCAGGTCGAGCTGGTGGAAGGTGTACGGCGCGACGGGGCCGTCCGGCTCCTCGACCGGCAGCCGGGGCGGCTGCACGTCCACACCGACGACCCGGTCCACCCCGGGGCGCCGGCGCAGCTCGGCGGCGAAGCGGGCACCCAGATGACGGGCCACGCCGGTGACGAGCACGACCACACCCACGGTGCTGCACCCCATTCCCTCGACCGAGCGGCCTGCGTGCACCGTACCGCGCCGCCCGACCGGGCCGTAAAACGACACCGCCCGCCCCGGGCCACAGGGGCCGGGACGGGCGGTGGAAGCGCTGGGCGCGCTGGGCGCGGCCGGGGGCGCTTACTTCTTGTTGCGACGCTGAACGCGAGTGCGCTTGAGAAGCTTGCGGTGCTTCTTCTTGGCCATACGCTTGCGACGCTTCTTGATGACAGAGCCCACGGAACAACCCTCGCTCACTGAGACTCTCGTCCGTGAGAGACGGAGTCCATACGACTGACGTGAGGGCCTAGCCTACCGTCCATGGCCGGAAGGCCGTAATCGCGCTCCCCTCAGCCGGAGAACTCACGGGAAATCCGGGGCGAACGGGGGCGGATCCACGGCTGTGGAACCACCCCCGCCCGCCCGTCGGCTACGCGCTCTCCAGCCGCACGTAGGACTCCTTGAGGTACTCGTGCACCGCCTGCTGGGGCACCCGGAAGGACCGTCCGACCCGGATGGCCGGCAGCTCTCCGCTGTGCACCAACCGGTACACGGTCATCTTGGACACCCGCATGACCGCGGCGACCTCGGCCACGGTCAGGAAGACGACTTCCTGCAGGGGACGCTCGACGGAACTCATGACCATCACCCGACCCTTACCCGTGTGCAAGGCACCGGCTTCCCCTCCGGTGACTCCACCGGCACACGTGTATCCCCAGAGTAGTTATGGGTGGTACCAGTGGGAAGAGGGGAGGTGCAGTCCTCGTACGGTGAGAGATAGGACCGTTGCAGTACGTAGTCGGTCGGCGGATCGCACCAGTGGGCGTACGCACGGCCCGCCCGGCGAACGGTGAAACGGCGGATTCAGGCCAGTAGACCGTGGTGGGGGAACACCGCGCGGCGGCTGGCGAGGATGGCCTGATCGAGTCGGTCGGCCGGATCGTAACCCGAGTCGAAGTCGCGCCAGGACGGGCGGGCGCCGTCGGTCATCCGCAGCGGGGCGGGCCGGCGGGTGCGGCGGTGGACCTCCGCGCGCCAGGTCTCGGGGGTCTCGGTGGCGGGGTCGACGGGCCGGCCGGCGGCGGTGGCGACCAGGTGGGTCCAGCTCCGCGGGACGACGTCCACCACGGCGTAGCCGCCCCCGCCGGTGGCCACCCAGCGGCCGCCGGTGAGCCGGTGGGCCAGCTCGTGCAGCTCCTCGGCGATCAGCCGCTGGGCGTCCACGGTGACGGCGAGGTGGGCGAGCGGGTCCTCCAGGTGGGTGTCCGCGCCGTGCTGGGTGACCAGGACCTGCGGGCGGAAGGCGGCGAGCAGTTCCGGCACCAGGGCGTGGAAGGCGCGCAGCCAGCCGGCGTCGCCGGTGCCGGCCGGCAGCGCCAGGTTGGCGGCCGAGCCGGGGGCGTCCGGGCCGCCGGTCTCGGTGGGCCAGCCGGTCTGCGGGAAGAGCGTGGCCGGGTGCTCGTGCAGTGACACGGTGAGCACCCGGGGGTCGTTCCAGAAGGCCTCCTGGACGCCGTCGCCGTGGTGGACGTCCACGTCGACGTAGGCGACCCGCTCGGCGCCGAGTTCGAGCAGCCGGGCGACGGCGAGGGCCGGGTCGTTGTAGATGCAGAATCCGGAGGCCTTGCCGGGCATCGCGTGGTGCAGCCCGCCGGCGAAGTTGACGGCGTGCGGGGTCTCGTCGCGCCAGACCGCCTCGGCGGCGGCGACCGACTGACCGGCGATCAGCGCGGAGGCGGTGTGGACGGCCGGGAAGGACCAGTTGTCGTCGGTGCCGAGGCCGTGCCGGGGGTCGGACTGCTCGGGGTGCGCGCCGGCGTGCTTGACCGCCTCGACGTACTCCCGGGTGTGCACCAGGTGCAGGGTGGAGTCCCCGGCGGGCGGCGCGGAGCGGACCGTCACCCCGGGGCCGGAGGCCAGGCCGAGGTCCTCGACCAGGCGCATGGTGAGCGCCAGCCGGGTCGGGTCCATCGGGTGGCCGGGGCCGAAGTCGTAGGCGGTGACGGCCTCGTCCCAGAAGAGGTGCAGGCCGCAGGGGGTGTCACGCTCGGCTTCGGGCATGACCTCCACCGTAGTGGGTGGCGGCGCCCGGGCTCACCGAGCCCCCGTCGTCACCCCGCGGCGGCGGTGGCCGGAACCGGCGCGGGCGCGAAGCGCTCGGCCAGCGGCAGCACGGCGAGCACCAGCAGCATCGGGGCGAGCAGCGCCCAGCGGTACGAGCTGGCGTCCGCGACCGCGCCGACCAGCGGCGAACCGACCAGGAACCCCACGTAGTTGAAGAGGTTGAGCCGGGCCACCGCGGCGTCCGAGTCGGCCGGGAAGAGCCGGCCGCCGGCCGCGAAGACCTGCGGGATGATCGCGCAGATGCCGAAGCCGAGCACGGTGAACGAGGCGATGCCCGCCCAGGGCGCGGGGGCCACCGCGGCCAGCCCGAAGCCGAGCGCGGCCAGCGCCGCACCGCCGCGCACCACCGGGACGGCGCCGAAGCGCTGCACCGCGCGGTCGCCCAGGGCCCGGCCGAGCAGCATCGCCACCATGTAGCCGAGGTAGGAGAGCTTGGCCAGGTCCTCGCGGCTGCCCAGGCCGTCGGTCAGGTACTTGACGCTGTAGTTGGAGACCGAGGCGTCCGCGATGTACGCGAAGGCCATCGCCAGGCACAGCGGCAGCAGCGGGCGCCAGGGGATGGACCGGGCGGCGGCCTCGGCGGCCTCCCGGACGGCGTCGCCGAGTTCGGCCGGGCCGGCGAAGAACCGGCCGGTCAGCACCGCGAGCGGGGCGACCACCGCCGCGGCCGTGCCGAAGAGCACCGGCAGCCCCAGGTCGTAGTGCGAGCCGAGACCGGCGATCGCCGCGCCGAGGATGCCGCCGAGGCTGAACGCGGCGTGGAAGCCGATCATGATGGAGCGGCCGTAGCGGTGCTGGAGGCCCACCCCCAGCATGTTCATGCTGGCGTCCAGTGCCCCCACCAGCAGCCCGAACGCGCCCAGTGCCAGGGCGAGTTGCCACAGCGCGTCGCCCAGCCCGACGCCCGCCAGGCTGAGGCAGACGGCCGGTTGGACGACCCGCAGCACCGCCCGGGCGCCGGTGCGCTTCACCAGCTGCTCGGAGAGGATCGAGCCGACCCCGGCCAGGATCGGCACCGCGGCCAGGAAGACCGGCAGCAGCCCGTCGCTCAGCCCGTACCGCTTCTGGATCTCCGGGATGCAGGTGACCAGCAGCGCGAAGGTGGTGCCCTGGAGCAGGAAGCTGACGGCGAGCGCGGCCCGCCCGACCCTCAGGCCGGGCGGGACGGTCGGGGACACGACGCTCATGCGGGACCTCGCTACTGGCCGGTAGAACGATGTTGGCCGAGAGCGTAGGGGCTGCGCCGCCTTTGCGGGAGGGGTCGTGCAGCGATCATTTCCCGCCGGAGGCCAGCTCCCGGGAGCGGTCCCGGGCCGCCTCCAGGGCGCCCAGGAGCGCGGCCCGCACCCCGTGGTTCTCCAGCTCGCGGATGGCCGCGATGGTGGTGCCGGCCGGGGAGGTGACCGCCTCGCGCAGCTTCACCGGGTGCTCGCCGGAGTCGCGCAGCATCACCGAGGCGCCGATCGCGGACTGCACGATCAGGTCGTGCGCCACCTGCCGGGGCAGGCCGAGCAGGATGCCCGCGTCCGTCATCGCCTCGACCAGGAAGTAGAAGTACGCCGGGCCGGAGCCGGACAGCGCGGTCGCCGCGTCCTGCTGCGACTCCGGCAGCCGCAGCGCCTTGCCCACCGAGCTGAAGATCTCCTCGGCGCGCGCCAGGTGCTCCTCGCGGGCGTGCGAGCCGCCGGAGATGACGCTCATCCCCTCGTCCACCAGCACCGGCGTGTTGGGCATCACCCGGACCACCGGGGTGCCGGCCGCCAACCGCTCCTCGAACCAGGCGGTCGGGACGCCGGCCGCCGCCGAGATCACCAACCGGTCGGGGGCGATGTGCGGGGCCAGCTCCTCCAGCAGGGTGCCCATGTCCTGCGGCTTGACCGCCAGGATCAGGGTGTCGGCCAGCTTGGCGGCCTCGGTGTTGGAGACGGCCACCACCCCGTAGCGGTCGGCGAGTTCGGCCGCGCGCTCCGGTCGGCGGGCGGTCACCAGGACGTCCGACGGGTCCTTGCCGGCCCGCAGCAGACCGGAGAGCAGGGCCTCCCCGATCTTGCCGGTGCCCAGGAAGGCGATCTTCTGTCCGTGCGCTGCGCTGCTGCCCATGGTCCGCTCCTTGCCTCGGTACTGCGGTCATCCTCGCACCGTGCGGCGGCCGCCGACAGGACCGTCCGCTCCGTGATCGCCCGGGGACGGCGACCCCTCGCCCCTAGGGAGAAAACTCGGGGGTTTCCCCTATGGCCTCCGGCCCCGCCCGGGCGCACCGTGGAGTTATGGCACACGACGGAATGTCCCGACGAGAGAACCGGCAACTCGCCGTCGCCTCGGCGACGGTGGGCCCGTGGCGGACGGCCGCGGGAGTCGGTGCGGTGGTGGGTGCGACCGCCCTGGGGGTCGAAGCGATCTCCGGGAACTGGTCACTGAGCATGCTGGCCGGACCGGCCGGCTGGGCCCTGTTCTTCTTTTTCCTGGTCGGCAGCGTCGGCGGTCAACTGCGCCGCGACACCGCCGACCGGCGGCTGCGCCGCTGGGCGGAGGCGCACCCGTGGCAGTCCGCCCTCCCGGTGGCCGGCGGGCTGCTGGTGCTCAACATGCTGGCGCAGCTGTTCCTCGGCGACGCCGGGCTGTTCGGCGCCTTCTTCGTCTCGCTGCTCCCGGCCGGCATCCTGCTGGCGATCGCCGGGGTGGTGGGCTCGGTGAAGCAGGCCCGCGGCAAGGGCCAGGGCCACTGACCGGGGCACGTTTCCGGACAAACGGGTGGTGAACTCACCTGCCGCGCACACGGGTTCACCACAAGGTGTGCCCCCGATCAACGAATCGTCACACCCCGTCGGCATACTGGCGCGATGCCGATAGCCGAAGATCCGGAGCCGCGCCCCTCCGAGGGCCGTGAACCGGACGGGTCCGACCCGTCCGGAGCGGGCGGGAAGGACCCGTTCGCCGACCTCGTCCTGGACGACGAGTTCGTCAAGGGCGCCACCGTCAAGGAGCAGTCCGGGCGCAGCAGGATGCTGTCCGCCCGGTGGAAGCACACCCCGCCGGTCGACCCGGGCGGCCGCCGCTCGGTCAACGACGGCCCGCCGCAGGCCAGGCGCCGGTTCGGGCGCAAGCCCAAGCTCCAGGTGGTCGACCCCTGGGGCAACGTCCGGCCGGCCAAGCGCCGACGCGCCCTGGAGTGGCGCACGCCGCTGTTCGTCGTGCTGACCCTCGCCGTGCTGCTGGCCGCGCTCAACATCGACGGGCTGCGCGACTGGCTGCACACCGGCGGCTCCTCGGCCGCCCACGTGCCGGTGCCGACCGTCGCCCCGGAGACGGCCAGGCCGACCACGGCCCCGCCGACCGTTCCCGCCGACCAGCCCACCGTGGCCCACCCGTGGGCGGGCTCCCCCGCCGAGGGCTGGCCGAACGGCGCGGACGCCTTCGTGCTGCCCGAGGCCAAGGCCACCGGGGTCTTCTCCGCCGACCAGGTCGCCGACCAGCTGCAGCTGGTCAAGGACTACCTGACCGCCGGCAACCTGGACCCCAAGGTGGTCGCGGGCGGGCGGCCGGAGGCCGCGCTCGCGATGCTGCAGCGGGAGGAACGGGACGTCGCGGCCAACGCCCTGGACAACCCGTCCCAGAAGAACGACCCGACCAGCTGGTTCAGCCGGTTCGACCCGCGCGACGCCGTCCCGGTGGGCGACGTGGTCAAGGTGCAGGGCCGGATGACCTTCGAGGGGGACGGGGACAAGGGCGTCCTGGTCCACACCGACTTCAGCTACGTGTACCCGCTGCGCCCCGGCCCGGAGGCCGCCAAGCGGGCCGTCACCCCGGCGCCGCCGGCCGGCTCCCCGAAGCCGACCGAACCGGCCGCGCCCCAGGGCGGCACGGCCAAGCCGGTGGGGCTGCTCACGCCGGTCGACGACGCGCCCGCGGACACCTGGACCACCCGCACCATCGTGCGCCGGGTGGACACCTTCCGCTTCTACGACCCGGGCCGCTACTCGGTCAACCCCAAGAAGCTCGCGTTCGCCGGCCAGCAGACCGACCCGGCCAACTCCGCCTGCGACGTCTACGACGGCTTCTTCCACCCGCAGTTCGCGCAGTTCGACCAGCTCCGGCCGGATACCCCGGGGCCCCGGTCGACCGGTCCGGCGGAGGACCCGTACGACCGCAGCAAGGACATCCCGAAGGCCGAGGGGTGCGGCACGGTCAGCCGCACCTGACGGTCAGCGCTTGCGCTTCCCGCCGGGCCGGCCGCTGCGGCCGGTCCGGCGCTTCTCGTACTGCTCGACGGCCCGCTGGTGGGCGGCCCGCTTGACCCCCTCGCCGGGGGCCTCGACCAGGCTGCGGGCGAAGTAGGCGGCCAGGCTGCCGGCGCCGCCGATCAGCCAGACCGCGCCGAGCGACTTGTCCTCGGTCATCCAGCCGGTCAGCTGGTCCTTGCCCTCGGTGAGCACCTTCCAGGTGCGCCGGACGGCCAGCAGCGAGCAGACCGCGATGGCGGCGGTCAGCAGCCCGTTCAGGAAGCCTCCGCTGGAGGAGAGCGCGACGCCCTCGACGCCGAAGCGCAGCACCAGCACGGCGGCCGCGGTGGCGGCCAGGGAGCCGACCGAGACGGCGACCCGGCGCAGCCAGTAGCCGTTGTCCCGGTTGAACCAGGAGGTGCCGAAGAAGCGGATCGGCTCCGGCTCGGGGGCGCCGACGGGCTGGGGGGCGGGGGTGGGGGGCTGCTCGCTCACGCCGTCGATTATCACCCGGGCGCGGGATGCGGCGGAGGAGCCGTCGCGGGGGCCGGACGCGCCGGATGCGGCGGAGGAGCCGTCCCGAACGGCGGGACGGCTCCTCCGGTGCGTGCGGGCGGGGTCAGCCGAGCTTGCTGACGTCCCGGACGGCGCCCTTGTCGGCCGAGGTGGCCATCGCCGCGTAGGCCTTCAGCGCCTGGCTGACCTGGCGGTCGCGGCCGACCGGCCGGTAGCCGTGCCCGGCCTCCAGGGCGCGACGGCGCTCGGCGAGGACCTCGGCCGACACCTCCAGGGAGATCGTCCGGGCCGGGATGTCGATGGCGATGGTGTCGCCGTCCTCGACCAGCGCGATGGTGCCGCCGGAGGCCGCCTCCGGGGAGGCGTGGCCGATGGACAGGCCCGAGGTGCCGCCGGAGAAGCGGCCGTCGGTGATCAGGGCGCAGGCCTTGCCGAGGCCGCGGCCCTTGAGGAAGGAGGTCGGGTAGAGCATCTCCTGCATGCCCGGGCCGCCCTTGGGGCCCTCGTAGCGGATGACGACCACGTCGCCCTCCTTGATCCGCTTGGCGAGGATCGCCTCGACCGCGGCCTCCTGGGACTCGCAGACCACGGCCGGGCCGCTGAAGGTCCAGATCGACTCGTCCACGCCGGCCGTCTTCACGATGCAGCCGTCCTCGGCGAGGTTGCCGTACAGCACGGCGAGGCCGCCCTCGACGGAGTAGGCGTGCTCGACGCTGCGGATGCAGCCCCCGGCGGCGTCGGTGTCCAGGGTGTCCCAGCGCTCGGACTGCGAGAAGGCCTCGGCGGAGCGCTTGCAGCCGGGGGCGGCGTGCCACAGTTCGACGGCCTCGGCGGAGGGCGAACCGCCGCGCACGTCCCAGGTCTTGAGCCACTCGTCGAGCGAGTCCGAGTGCACGGTGTGGACGTCCTCGTTGAGCAGTCCGCCGCGGTACAGCTCGCCGAGGATGGCCGGGATGCCGCCGGCCCGGTGCACGTCCTCCATGTAGTACGAGCCGTTGGGCGCGACCTTGGAGAGGCAGGGCACCCGGCGGGAGACCGCGTCGATGGCCCGCATGTCGAAGTCCAGCTCGGCCTCCTGGGCGGCGGCGAGCAGGTGCAGGATCGTGTTGGTCGAGCCGCCCATGGCGATGTCCAGGGCCATGGCGTTCTCGAAGGCGGCGCGGCCGGCGATCGAGCGCGGCAGCACCGAGGCGTCGTCCTGGCCGTAGTGGCGGTTGGTGATCTCGACGACCGTGCGCCCGGCCCGCTCGTACAGGTCCTTGCGGGCGGTGTGGGTGGCGAGCACCGAGCCGTTGCCGGGCAGCGAGAGGCCGATCGCCTCGGTGAGGCAGTTCATCGAGTTGGCGGTGAACATGCCGGAGCACGAGCCGCAGGTCGGGCAGGCGTTCTCCTCGATGATCGCGATGTCCTCGTCGGAGACGTTCTCGTTGACCGCCTGGGAGATCGCGTCGATCAGGTCCAGCTTGCGCACGGTGCCGTCGACCAGGGTGGCCTTGCCGGCCTCCATCGGGCCGCCGGAGACGAAGACGGTCGGGATGTTGAGGCGCAGCGCGGCCATCAGCATGCCGGGGGTGATCTTGTCGCAGTTGGAGATGCAGATCAGCGCGTCGGCGCAGTGCGCGTTGACCATGTACTCGACCGAGTCGGCGATCAGGTCGCGCGAGGGCAGCGAGTAGAGCATGCCGCCGTGGCCCATCGCGATGCCGTCGTCCACCGCGATGGTGTTGAACTCGCGCGGGATGCCGCCCGCCTGCTTGATCGCCTCGGAGACGATCCGGCCGACCGGCTGGAGGTGGGTGTGGCCGGGGACGAACTCGGTGAAGGAGTTGGCGACCGCGATGATCGGCTTGCCGAAGTCCTCGCGGGCTACGCCGGCGGCCCGGAGAAGCGCCCGGGCGCCTGCCATGTTGCGACCGTGGGTGACCGTACGGGACCTCAGCTCGGGCACTGTGCTCCACTCCTTCGGGGCTCGCCGCCGGCGCCCCGCCGATGAGGAGGGTGCGGGGGCCGTTGTGGCTTACGAGCCTACGCCCGCCGTCCGGCCGGCGGACGGCGCGTCCGCGATGCGGGCAGCGGGCCCGCCCGGGTGCGGCCTCCGGGCGGGCCCGGGCAGGTGCCCCGGGCGTCAGCCGGGCTTGACGGCCACGGTGAGGTTGAGGCTGAACGGCTCGACCACCACGCCGTCCGGGAACTCGGCCAGCATGGCCTCCCGTTCGGCGGCCAGCACGGGCGCGCGCCCCTCCGGACCGAGCGAGGCCAGGTAGGAGCGGGAGGTGAGGTCGGTGAGCACGTGCTCGACGGTGACCCGCCGCTCCCAGTGCAGCACCGCCTGTTCGACCACGAGGCCGGCCGGGGCGAAGTGGCTGGTGTGGCCGCTGATCCCGCCGTAGCCGTGGTAGCGGTCGGGCAGCGCGACGGCCATCCGCTCACCCCGGGCCCGGACCCAGGGCACGGTCTCGTCGTACACGTTCCACCAGGTGGCGAGGGCGCCGCCGGGCCGCAGCACCCGGATCGCCTCCGGGACGGACCGCTCGGGGTGGGTCCAGTGGAAGGCCTGGGCATAGGTCACCAGGTCGGCGGAGCCGTCGTGGAAGGGCAGGTCGTCGCCGTCGCCGCGGACCAGCGGCAGGGTCGGCGAGGAGGCCAGGAACTGGGCGGCCATGCCGTCGCTGGGCTCGACCGCGACCACCTCGGCGCCCCGGGCGGCCAGCAGCCGGGTCGCGATGCCGGTGCCGGCGCCGACGTCCAGCACCCGGGCGCCCTTGAGGCCGTGGCCCCAGAGCCGTTCCAGCTCGTCGAACAGTTCGTCGGGGTAGCCGGGGCGCCCCCGGTCGTACTCGGCGGCGACCGCGCCGAAGCTCACCGCGAGCTCCCGGAAGTTCCGATTCTCCGTCATCTCTCCCCCTCGGTACGGCAGTTCGCGCCCCGCTGGGCGCGGAGCTCAGCGTACGCGCGAGGGGGTCGCGAGGTGCAAGCGGGTGAAGGCGAGGGCCTCGGCGAGATCGGCCTCGCGTTCGGCGGGGGACGCGGAGCGGCGGGTGTTGACCTCCAGCACCACGTGGCCGTCGAAGCCGGTGCGGGCCAGGTGTTCCAGGAGCTCGGCGCAGGGCTGCTTGCCCCGGCCGGGGATCAGGTGCTCGTCCTTGCCGGAGCCGCTGCCGTCGGCGAGGTGGACGTGGGCGAGCCGGTCGCCCATCCGCTCGACCATCGCGAAGGCGTCGATCCGGGAGGTGGCGACGTGCGACAGGTCGATGGTGAAGTGCCGGTACTCCTCGTCGGTGACGTCCCAGCCGGGGGCGTACGCCAGCACCTCGCGGTCGCGGTAGCGCCACGGGTACATGTTCTCGACGGCGAAGCGGACGTCGGTCTCGCCCGCCATCCGGTTGATGCCCTCGACGAACTCGCGGGCGTACTGCCGCTGCCAGCGGAACGGCGGGTGGACGACGACGGCGGTCGCGCCGAGCTTCTCGGCCGCGGCCCGGGCCCGGACCAGCTTGGTCCACGGGTCGGTGGTCCACACCCGCTGGGTGATCAGCAGACAGGGCGCGTGCACCGCCAGGATCGGCAGCTGGTGGGCGTCGGAGAGCCGTCGCAGGGCCTCCAGGTCCTGGCTGACCGGGTCGTTCCAGACCATCACCTCGACCCCGTCGTAGCCGAGCTTGGCGGCCAGCTCGAAGGCGACGGCGGTGCTCGCCGGGTACACCGAGGCGGTGGACAGCGCCACCTTGGTGTCCGGGATGTGCAGGGTGGGGTGCGGGGGCAGCACCAGCCGGTCGGTGGTGCGCAGCAGCGGCGGGCGGGCGGCGTCGCGCTTGGCGGCCTTGACCGAGCGGACGGACTGGACGGCGGCCTTGGCGGCGCCGGCGGCCCGGGCGGTGCGGGTCTCCTTGGGGGGCTCGGCCGGCGCCCTCCCGGCGGGGGCGCCCTGCGCGGGGGTGCTCTTCGTGGAGGTGTTCTTCGCCGGACCGTTCTTCACGGCGGCGCTCTTCTTCGCGGCGCCCCTGGTTGCGCCCTTCTTTGCGGCGGCCTTCTCCGCGGTCGTCCCGGCGGCCTTCTTCGCGGTGCGCTGGGCCGCCTTGACGGCCTTGGCGGCCTGCGCCGCGGTGGCGCCCTTGACGGCCTTGCCGAGGCCCGGCTTGCCCGGTCGGCGGCGCGGACCGTCCGGCCGCGGCTGCCCGTCGCCGGGAGCGCGGCCCTCCTGCGTTCCGTCCTCGCCCGCTGGTTGCACCACGGGAGACAGCGTAAGCGGAGCACGCCGCGAACGGGGTCGGATGCCCGGCGGAGTGACCACCGGCACGCCCCGCGGGGGCGCGCCCTACGACGTGAGCGCCGGGCGGCGGCGGTCGGCGGGGCTGTCCATGGCGTCCAGCTCGCGCAGGATGATGCCCTCGCGCAGCGCCCACGGACAGACGTCCAGTTCCTCCAGCCCGAACAGGTCCATCGCGGCGTCGGCGACCAGCGCGCCCGCCAGCAGCTGCTTGGCCCGGCCCTCGGAGACGCCGGGGATCTGCGCCCGCTCGGCGACGGTCATCGTGGACAGCCGCGGCAGCCAGGCGGACAGCCCGCTGCGGGTGAGCCGCCGGTCGGCGTACGGGCCGGCGTCGGCGGGGGCGGCGCCGGTCATCCGGGCGAGCTGCTTGAAGGTCTTGGAGGTGGCGACGGCGTGCTGCGGCGGGCCGAGCCGGGAGACCTCGCCGACCACGCGGGCGATCTCGGCCCGGATGTGCCGCCTGAGGTCGCGCAGCCCGTCCGGGTCGGCGACGTCGCCGGGCAGCCAGTGGGCGGTCAGCCGCCCGGCGCCCAGCGGCAGCGAGCAGGCGACGTCCGGCTGCTCGTCCAGGCCGCAGGCGATCTCCAAGGACCCGCCGCCGATGTCCAGGTTGAGCAGTCGGCCCGAGGACCAGCCGAACCAGCGGCGGACGGCCAGGAAGGTGAGCCGGGCCTCGTCCTGCCCGGAGAGCACCCGCAGCTCGACCCCGGTCTCGGCGGCGACCCGGCGCAGCACCTGCTCGCCGTTGGCGGCCTCGCGGACGGCGGAGGTGGCGAACGGCAGGATGTCGACGACGCCCTTGTCCTCGGCGACCCGCAGCGAGGAGGCGACGTGCCCGATCAGCCGCTCGACGCCGGCCTCACCGATCGCGCCGGACTCGTCCAGCAGCTCGGCCAGGCGCAGCTCCGCCTTGTGCGAGTAGGCGGCCAGGGGGGCGGCACCCGGATGGGCGTCCACCACGAGGAAGTGGACCGTGTTGGAACCTACGTCGAGTACACCGAGTCGCATAACTCTCCACGCTACGCGATCCGGCCCCGGCGGTGATCGGTCCTGCCGGTATTCGCGCTGGTCCCGACCGTTTTCGGTGTGGGTGCGATCGACTGCGCCGCCTCGATCGCCCGGCGGCTCGGTGGTTCAGTGACCCAGCGGCGGTTCAGTGACCCACCAGCGGTTCAGTGACCCAGCGGCGGTTCAGTGACCCACCGGCCGGGGCCGCGCGGCTCCGGCCCGGCGCCCGGTGCGGCAGTTGGCGTCCACCCAGCGGCGGGCCGGGCCCGGGGTGTCGGTGACCAGGCCGTCGACGTCCAGGGCGGTCAGCCGCCGCCAGGCCTGCGCGTCGTCCACCGTCCACCCGTAGACCTCGTGCCCGGCCGCGCGTTCGGCGGCGACCCGGGCGGCGGTGACCAGGCCGGACTCCAGGGCGATCCCGTCCAGCCGCAGGCCCCCCGGGTCCTCGGCGATCCCCCGGCCCTGGATCAGCACCACCGGCAGGGCGGGCGCCACCGCGTGGGCCTGGCGCAGGTGGTCGGCCGAGAAGGAGTAGAGCACCACGTGCGCCCGGCTGCCGGCCGCGATCCGGGCGATCGTGGCCACGTCCCGGGCCCGCTGCCACTTGATCTCCATCAGCAGGGTGGTACTGCCGCCGGCGAGGCGCCCGAGCAGCTCCGCCAGGGTCGGGACCGGCCGGGCGGCGCCGGGGCCGACGGTCACCCGCAGGGCGGCGACCTGGGCGGCGGTCAGGTCGGCGACCGCGCCCCGGCCGTCGGTGGTGCGGTCCACGGTCGGGTCGTGCATCAGCACCGGGACGCCGTCCCGGGTGGTCTGGACGTCGGTCTCCAGCCAGTCGGCGCCCTGGTCGAGGGCGGCCTCGAAGGAGGCCATGGTGTTCTCCGGCGCGGTGAGCGGCGCGCCCCGGTGGCCGATCACCACCGGGGAGCCGCACACCGGCGGCGCGGCGGCCGGGCGGGCCCGCGACGCGAGGGCGCCGGGAGGGCCGGCGGCGCCGGGGGTACCGGGAGTGCCTGCGGCGCAGCCGACCGCGAGGGCGAGGGCGGCGAGCGCGGCGAGGCGGGCGGCCCGGGTCACCACGTCGCGCTCCAACCGGCGGGTACGGCAGGCGGGTTCATGCGGTTCACGGCATCCTCCGATCCGTCCGCCCCCGCCCGCACCGGGATCAGAGCAGGCCGTCCCACAACTGTTCCACGATGACGGCCCACCAGTTCTCCGGATCGCCGTAGAGCGTGCCGTCCAGCTCCGCCAGCCCCCGCTGCAGGGCGTCCACCGCAGCGCCCGCGGCGACCGGGTCCAGCCCGCGCAGGGTCGGCCACCAGCCGGCGAACAGCTCCAGGCAGCGGAGGAAGGAGCGCAGGTCGGCGTTGCAGTGCCGGGCGGTCGCGTAGTCGGGGTCGACGGCCCGGACGGTGCCCCGGCTCGCATCGAGGGTGATCAGCGCCCACCCGTCCGTCCCCAGCACCGACTGCCCCACCAGCGCCGACCGTTCCCGCTCGGCCGCCCGGCCACCGCGGCCGAGCGCCGCCAGGTGCGCGGCGAGCGGCGGCAGGGCGGCGCCCGGCCGGGAGCCGTCCGCGATCGCCGCGACGCCCGGGTGACGCAGTGCGAAGAACCCGTCCACCGCCTTCGGCACCCCGACCGCCAGCAGCAACGCGGCCGCGTCCCCGGGCAGTTCGGCCCGCGCCACGTCCGCCGGGTCGAGCCGCTGCACCCCCGCCGGGCCGAAGCGCCCGGCCAGCCGCTCCGCCAGCACGGCGTCCGGCTCCGCCGGCAGCGGCGGCACCGCCCGGGGGAACGGCACCCGGTTGCGGACCGGCCCGTCCGCCTCGACCGGCAACTCCCGTACGGCGGCCGCCCGGTGGTCGAAGCGCGGCCCGTACGGCAGGTCGAACTCCAGCCGGACGTGCGGCAGTTCGGCGGCCAGCGCGTACGCCCAGTAGCCGCCGGGCAGCGCGGCCGGCCGCAGGTCGGTCCGCACCGCCAGCACGTCCTCGGCGGCGACGCCCTGCTCCCGCAGCCACCACCAGCCGCGCAGCGCCGGGTGCGGCAGGCCGGGGGCCGAGCGCAGCGCCAGCGCGGCGGTCCCGCCGGCACCGTCCCGGTACGTCAGCTCGGCCCGGGCACCCCGGCCGGTGACCGGCGGCCCGGTCGGGTCGTACCCGCCCGCGCCGACGAAGTCCCGGTACAGCACGACCACTTCATCCACCGGCACCGACGGCCACACCGTGCACCGGCCGCTCTCCCGGTCCACCACGGCACACCCGGCCCCCACCTCCTCCGGCGCCCGCCGCCGCCCCGTCCGCGGATCCACCGCCACCCCCGGCGGCTCCGCCCACACCACCCACCCCAGCTCGAACTCGTGCGCACGCACCCGCCGCACCGCCCCGGCCCCCTGCGGCAGGTCCCCGTTCAGCCACCGCTGCCCCGCCTCCACCGCCTGCGCCCGCGAGATCACCCGTCCACCCCCGTCTCCCGACTCCGTTCCTCACCATCCAACCCCGTCCGGCTACCGGTGCAGTCCGTCGGAGGAGGACACTGGTAGCGGCCCCGCCCGATGAGAGCCTCCGGAGGAACGGTGAGCGCAGCACCCCTGCACGGCCACCACGACAGCCACCAGCCCATCGCCCGCACCCAGGACGCCGTCGCCGCCGCGCTCCCGCCGGCCCAGCGGATGGAGTTCTACCGGGAGATGGGAGAGGCCGACGACGAGACGATCGGCGGCGTCCTGCGCCGCTGGTGGCTGCGCGCCCAGCTCTACCGCGACCCGGAGGGGGACCGCATCCACGCCGCCATCCAATCCGGCACCGCTCCCGGCAGCCCGGCGTCCGAGGTCCTGCGCCGGCTCGGTGCCGAGTGAGCGACCACGTCGAGGTCCCGGGCGAGGGCGATCCGATCACCTTTTCCCCAGCCGTGGAAGAACTCCTCGGCGACCCGGGCACGACACCCGATCTGTTCTCCGCTGTCGTGGCGTTCCTCGTCGACATCCGCGAGAACGCCTTCCCCCACCTGAGCATGCCGGTGCCAGGTCGGCCAGGCATGCACTCGGCACCGCTGCGCCGCGACCTGGGGCTGGTGGAGTACGCGGTGAACGAAGAGCAGGACCCCCCGCGGATCTACGTCTCCCGCATCCTTCGAGTGGACTGATCGAGGCGCCGCGACAAGGTCGTTCCGACACGGTCACCAGGCCGCCGCCAGGTCCAGGGGGCGGCCGTCCGGGGTGAGGGCGATGGCCCAGAGGCCGTGGGTGGCGGGGTGGAGGGGGGTGGGGCCGCGGCGGGCGAGTTGGTGGTCGAGGTAGCTGACGGTGTCGCGGTGGTTGACGGCGTTCCAGGCGTGGGGGCGGCCGTGGCCGTCGAGGGTGAGGAGGACCGCCTGGGCGCCGTGGCCGGCGCGGCGGAGTTCGGCGGTGAGGCGGGTGAAGGCCTGGCCGCCGTCGCCGAGGTCGTGGAAGGGGGCGCCGAGTTCGCGTTCGGCGCGGTCCCGGCCGCCGCGTTCGCCGGCGGCGCCCTCGGTGGGGATGCGCGGGGCGGCGCAGGTGGGGCGGCCGGTGTAGGTGTCGACGGCGGAGAGGGCGATCTCCAGGCTGTTGTTGGCCCGGCCGGGTTCGCGGTGGCCGCCCGCGTTGACGGCCTCGGCCCAGTCGCCGGCGGCCGGGTCCGGGTGGCGGACGGGCAGGCCGTCCTCGTCGCGCGGGGCCCGGCGTTCGAGTTCGGCCTGGTGCTGGGGGTCGACCGGGCCGAGCCCGCCGGGCAGGCCGTACGGGCGGCTGTCGGCGATGGTGCGCGGCCGGGGTCCGAGGTCGTCGGCGAGCGGGCCGCGACGGGCGCGCAGGGCGAGCTGGAGGGCCGTCGCGTGGGCGGTGGCGACCGGGACGGCGCCCCAGAGGAGGGTGGGGTCGGTGCCGGCCGCGGCGGTGTCCCGGCGGCGGCCGTCACCGTGCTGCGGCTCGGGTCGGCCGGTGACCGGGGCGATCGGGACGGTCCCGACGACCGGCGGCTCCGCCGGGGCCGGGGACGGCGCGGTGACCGGGTGCGGGGCGGCACCCACGGGGGTGCGGGGCACTCCGGGGGGCTGCACGGGACCGCCGGGCACCGGCGTTCCGACCACCGGGGCGCCGCCACCGGGCGCGCCCGTCCCGATGCCGCCGCCGAACGGCGCCCCGATCTGCCCGGGGTACCCCGGGGCCCCGCCACCGACCGCGAGCGGGCCGGGCCCGACGGTGCCGCCCACCGGGTGGCCGCCCGGGTACGCCGGGGTCCCGAACTGCCCGGGCCCGCCGACCACCCCGATCACGCCGACCGACCGGACGACGGCCTGGGCCGCCTCCGGAGCCCGGCCGTACCCGGGACCGCCGCCGGCCGACGGCACCGCAGGGGCGGGCGTGGGCGGCGCGACCACCGAGTCGGTCCGTACGGTCACCGGCCCGCCCCCGCCGCCGGAGTCGCGGCCGGGTGCCTGGAGCGGGTAGTCGTCGTCCGACCGACTCGCCGCCACCCGGACCGCAGGCCGGTCGTCCCACCCGGGCGGCGCCCAGTCGGCGGTGACCGCGGCCGCGGCCCGGTGCCGACCGGGGTTGGAGGGCTCCGGCCCGGCCGGGGCGGGGACGACCGCCGGATCGGCCACCGGATCGGCCGCCGTCACAACGGCCGACGGGGCCCCGGAAGCGGAGACGGCGGGGGCGGAGACGGCGGGGGCGGGCGCGGAGGAGTCGACCGTGAGCGCGGCCGGGATCGCCGACGCGGCCGGGTCCGCCCCCGGCACCGCGCCGGACGCCTTCGGATCGGTCAGGTCGGCGAGCGGCAGCCCGTGCAGTTCCCGGCCCGCCCGGTCGGTGACCACCGGCTGCCCGTGCTCGTCCAGCCCGACGACCAGGTCGGCCACCCCGACCACCGGTCTGCCGTCCGGCCCGGTCACCACGAGCAGTCCGCCGGCGTCGGCGACCACCGTGCCGTCGGAGCGCAGGATGACCGGCTTGCCGTCCGGGCCGAGGACGGGCTGCCCGTGCTCGTCGAGCTCGACGCCGAGTCCGGGCACGCCGACCAGGGGCTTGCCGTCCCGCCCGGAGAGCACGACCAGCCCGGTGCCGTCGCGGCCGAGCACCCCGGGCTCGCCGAGGGCGGCGGGCAGTCCGGCGGCGAGCGGGTCGAAGCCGCCGCCGGTGCGGTAGGAGGCCGGGGTGACGCCGGGCCCGGAGGCGGTGCCGAGGCGTAGCAGGGCGACGGCGGACGGGTCCTTGAGCGCGGTGGCCAGGGCGTCCTTCATGGCGCGGCCGAGTTCGGTGAGCAGCCCGGCGATCTTCAGTGCGGCGGCCTCCACCGCGACGTCCCCGACGCCTGCGGCGACCTGTCCGGTGGCGGCGTTCCGCACGTCCTGCGCGAGGCCGGCGCCGGACTCCTCCGGTCCGCCGAACACCCCGGTCCGCCCGGTCCGCCCGACGTTCCGAGTGGCCGGGGTCGAGGCCGGGCCCGGGCCCGGAGCCGGGGCGGCCTGCTCCTCGGCCCGCGCGAGCTCGGCGGCCAGGTTCCGCAGGGTGGCGATGATCTCGGCCTTGCCGCCGTCGACGGCCTGCGCGGCGGCGTCGAAGGCGGCGGCGACCAGCCCGACCGCGGTGTGGGCGTCCACCAGGCAGCCCTTGCCGCCGTCGTCGAGCGTCCGCCAGTACGCGGTGAAGGAGTCGACCGCGTGGCCGGAGTTGTCGGCGGCCACCCGCCGGACGGACTCCCCGCCGCGGCGGGTGATCCGCTCGGCCTCGGCGGCGAACTCCCGCCAGTGCCCGGCCGCCGTGCGCAGGGCCTCCTCGTCGGCCTGCGGCCAGGGCCGGCCGGTCCTGGCCAGCAGCGGGACCAGGTCCTCGGGCAGTTTCCGGGACACGCGCCCCTCCCCCTCCGCGTCGCCTTCGAGTCGCCTTCGAGCCGGCCGATCAGACCGACATGTCCTTGGGGACGGCCGGGACCGCCCCCGGGGTTGCCACGGCCCCGGACGGCGTGGCCACCCCCGCCGTCCCCCCGAAGCCGTCCGCGGTCGTGGTGTCGGTGTCCGTGGTGCGCTCCGCCATGGTGTGCAGCCCGGCCCCGACGCCTCCCAGCTGACCGGCCAACGCCCTCAGCCCGCCCAGGAGTTCACCGCGCGCCGGACCGTACACGGCGGCGAAGGCGCCGCCCGGCCGGTCGGCGCCCCAGGGGGTGCCGAGCGCGGCGAGGTCCTTCTCCAGGGTGCCGACGGCCTTGCCCAGCTCCCGCCCGAGCTTCTCGAACTCCCGCCCCTCGCCGTGCAGTTCCCACGGCTTGAGGACGAACCCGGCGCCGTCGTGGTCGGACGCCCCGGTGCTGCCCTCTGCCATCCCCGTACCTCCCCGTAGCGGACCGGCCGCCATCCTAGGGACGCCCTCCCCCGCCCGCACCGACGGCACGCACCTCTTCACCCCGTCTCCACCGCACCCGGTCGGCGCGCCCCCGGCGGCGCCCACCGGCCCGTACGTCCCCGGGAAGCTCTACCCTTGCCGGGTGGCACCAGCAGAAACCTCCAAGAAGAAGGCCAAGGCGAAGCCCGAGGCCTCCCCCGCCCCCGTCGACCTCGCGATGCCGACCCTGCGCCGCGAGATCCCGCGCGACGAGGTCCCGCTCGACTTCCCGCGCGCCTGGGTCGAGTTCGCCGACCCCGCCGACGAGGAGCAGGTCTTCCGCTGCGACCTCACCTGGCTGACCTCCCGCTGGTCCTGCGTCTTCGGCCAGGGCTGCCACGGCATCCGCGAGGGCCGGGGCGAGTCGGACGGCTGCTGCACGCTGGGCGCCCACTACTCGGACGAGGACGACGAGAAGCGCGTCCTCGGGCACGCGGCCCGGCTGACGCCCGAGCTGTGGGAGAACTTCGCCGCGGGCACCGACGCCAAGGGCCGGATCAGGAACGACGGCGGTGTGACCATGCTGGACGAGGACGGCGACCGCCAGACCCGTCGGGTCAACGGCGCCTGCATCTTCGTGAACAGCCCCGACTTCGCGGGCGGCGCCGGCTGCGCCCTGCACGCGCTCGCCCTCAAGGAGGGCCGGGAGCCGCTGGAGACCAAGCCGGACGTCTGCTGGCAGCTGCCGGTCCGCCGCACCTACGACTGGATCGACCGCCCGGACGACACCCGCTACCTCCAGGTGTCGATCGGCGAGTACGACCGCCGCGGCTGGGGCCCGGGCGGCCACGACCTGCACTGGTGGTGCACCGGCGCCCCGGCCGCGCACCAGGGCGCCGTGCCGGTGTACGTCAGCTACCGCCCGGAGCTCACCGAGCTGATGGGCAAGGCGGCGTACGACGTGCTGGCCGGGCTGTGCGAGGAGCGGATCGCCACCAAGGGCGACCGCAAGGTGGCGCCGCACCCGGCCGACCCCGCCCGGCCCAAGAAGGACAAGCTGGACAAGAAGGCCAAGTAGCGGCCCGGTCCGGGCCGGGGACCGGCACGAAGGAACCGGCACGAGGGAACCGGCACGAAGGCCCGGTGGCGGCCTACTTGTCGATGTCCCCGACCACGAAGAACGTCGACCCGAGGATCGCCACCATGTCCGCCACCAGCGTCCCCGGCAGCAGTTCGGTCAGCACCTGGACGTTGTTGAAGGACGCCGAGCGCAGCTTGAGCCGCCACGGCGTCTTGTCGCCGCGCGAGACCAGGTAGTAGCCGTTGATCCCGAGCGGGTTCTCGGTCCAGGCGTAGGTGCTGCCCTCGGGCGCCTTGAGCACCTTGGGCAGCCGCAGGTTGACCGGGCCGGGCGGCAGGGTGGCGAGCTTGTCGAGGCAGGCGTCGGCCAGGTCCAGCGAGTTGAGGGTCTGCTCCAGCAGGCACTCGAAGCGGGCCAGGCAGTCGCCCTCCTCGCGGGTGACCACGGTGAGCACCTGCCGCAGTTCCTCGGAGCCGTACGCGAGGTAGGGCTCGTCGCGGCGCAGGTCGAGGTCGAGGCCGCTGGCCCGGGCGATCGGGCCGCTGACCCCGTAGGCCTGGGCCTTCGCCTTGCTCAGCACGCCGACGCCGGCGGTGCGGGCGCGGAAGATCTCGTTGCCGAGGACGAGGTCCTCGAAGACCGGCAGCTGCGAGCGGACGGTGGCGACGGCGGTGCGGACCCGGCCGAGCCAGCCGGCCGGGAGGTCCTCCTTGAGGCCGCCGACCCGGTTGAACATGTAGTGCATCCGGCCGCCGGAGGCCTCCTCCAGCACGTGCTGGAGGTCCTCGCGGCCGGTGAAGGCGTGGAAGATCGGGGTGATCCCGCCGAGTTCCAGCGGGTAGGAGCCGAGGAACATCAGGTGGTTGAGCACCCGGTTGAGCTCGGCGAGCAGGGTGCGGATCCACACCGCCCGCTCCGGGACCTCCATGCCGAGCATCCGCTCGACGCCGAGCACCACGCCGAGTTCGTTGGAGAAGGCGGAGAGCCAGTCGTGCCGGTTGGCCAGCATGATGATCTGCCGGTAGTCACGGGCCTCGAACAGCTTCTCCGCGCCCCGGTGCATGTAGCCGATCACCGGCTCGGCGGTGATGATCCGCTCGCCGTCGAGCAGCAGCCGCAGCCGCAGCACACCGTGGGTGGCCGGGTGCTGCGGGCCGATGTTGAGCACCATGTCGGTGGTGCCCGCCTCGCCGGTGAAGTTCTCGGCTCCCGCCCCGATGCCGACCGTGGTCTCCCTCATGACGACAGAGTCTGCCATCCCGGCAGCGGCTCCAGGCTCGTCGGTACCGGCATGCGGACGGCCTGGACCAGCCACCCGAAGGCGCCCAGCCCGCCCGGGTCGGTGAGTTCGGCCGCCTCCCCCGCACCGCCGAGCGCCCGCAGGTAGGCCGCCGGGTCGGTGGAGGCGAGCGTCAGCGGCGGGCGTCCGCCGCTCACCCCGAGCGCACGCAGGGCCGCGCGCTGCGTCGTCCACAGGCTGTGGAGACCGGGCACGGCGACGGCGTCCAGCGCGACGTGCGCGGTCACGTCGCAGGAGCCGTCCGGCACCGGGGCGACCTCCCGGCCGTCCCGGAACCCGGTGAAGGTCCCGAACGTCGGCCGCCGCCCCGCCGTGTGCCCGTAGTCGGCGGCGACCGCCAGGCCGCGCTCCAGCCCGGCCACCGCCCGCGCCCAGGCGGCGTCCCGGGGGGCGCCGAACTCCACCACGTCCCCGGGGTCGCCGACCGGCCACCAGCGTTCGGCCCAGGCCGCGTCGGCCGCCGAGACCGGCTCGCCCAGGCGCTCCTCGCCGGTCGCGGTGTCCACCTCCCGGTAGCGCAGCACCCCGTCCCCGTCCACCTCCCCGGCGTCCAGCGGCACGTTGTCCAGCCACTCGTTGGCGAACAGCAGCCCGGTGACGCCGCGCGGCGGTTCCGTCGTCCACAGGGCTGTGGACGGAAGTCCGTCGGGCCGCGCCGCGAGCTCCACTCCGTACGGGCGCAGCCGGGCCAGCACCTCGCCGGGCAGTTCGGCCAGCACCCCGGTCAGCAGTTCCCCGCGCCCGGCCCCGACGTCGACCAGGGCCAGCTCCTCCGGACGGCCGAGGGCCTCGTCAACCTCCAGCAGCAGCCGGGCCACCGCACGGGCGAACCGCGGCGAGGCGTGCACCGAGGTGCGGAAGTGCCCGGCCGGCCCCTCCGGCCTGCGGTAGAAGCCGCCGTCCTGGTCGTACAACGCCCGTTCCACGGCGGGGGCCCAGCGCATCCACGTCATGGGCCGGGACGCTACCGGGACCGGACGTACCCCTCCCAACCGGCGCCGTCCCGTCTCCGACCTACGGAGTAGGACGGATCGCCCTACCGGCGGACCTGGGCACCTCGCCCGACTGCCTAGGCTGGACACGTGCATCGACTCAACGCCTGGCTCCGCCGTCACCCCATGGTGGTCGACGCCGTCTGGGCGTCGATGATCCTCCTCCTCGGCCTGGTCCCGAGCGGCACCGAGGACAACTGGCCGTACACCCCCCAAGTCGTGATCGCGGTGCTGCTGCCGCTGCTGATGGTCTTCCGGCGGCGCCACCCCGACGTCACGGTCGCCACGGCCGCCGGCCTCGGGCTCGGCCAGGTGCTCGCCGACGTCGAACCGGGCGCCTCCTCGCTCGCCTACCTGGTCTTCGCCTACACCGGCGCCGCCTTCGGCCAGAAGTGGACCTCCCGGCTCGCCCTGGTGGCCGGCCTGGCCGCCGGGCCGCTGGAGTTCTGGCGGCTGCACCCGACCAAGACCGTCTCCACCGGCTCCGGGCACTACGTCTCCCGCCCGTTCGGTTTCGGCGAGGCGCTGCTGTACGCCCTGCTGATGAGCACCCCGTTCATCCTCTGCTGGGCCTGGGGCCGGCTGACCCGGGTGCGCCGCGCCTACCTGACCGAGCTGGAGGACCGCGCGGCCCGGCTGGAGCGCGAGCGGGACGCCCAGTCCAAGGTCGCGGTGGCGGCCGAGCGGGCCCGGATCGCCCGCGAGCTGCACGACGTGGTGGCGCACAACGTCTCGGTGATGATCGTCCAGGCCGACGGCGCCGCCTATGTGCTCGACAACTCCCCGCAACAGGCGAAGGAGGCGCTCGGCACGATCGCCTCCACCGGGCGCCAGGCGCTGGTCGAGATGCGCCGCCTGCTGGGCGTGCTGCGCACCGCCGACACCGCCGAGGAGTACGTCCCCCAGCCGGGCGTCGAGGAGCTGCCGGACCTCCTGGAGCAGGTCCGCACCGCCGGGCTGCAGGTGGACTACGCGACCTCCGGGCACCCGCGTGAACTGCCGCGCGGCGTCGAGCTGACGGTCTACCGGATCGTCCAGGAGGCGCTCACCAACGTCCGCAAGCACGGCGGCCCCGATGTGCACGCCCGGGTCGCGGTGGACTTCGGCGAACGCGAGCTGGCCGTCCTGGTGGAGGACGACGGCCGCGGCAGCACCGACGAACAACTGGCCGCCGGCGGCGCGGACGGTCTGGGCCACGGCCTGATCGGCATGCGCGAGCGGGTCGGCATGGTCAGCGGCAGTCTCGACGTGGGCCCCCGCCCCGGCGGCGGCTTCCGGATCCGCGCCGTCCTCCCGCTCAAGGCGGCGCACTAACCCCCCGCCCCCCTTAGGAGCCACCTTGACCATCCGCGTGATGCTCGTCGACGACCAGGAGCTGCTGCGCACCGGCTTCCGGATGATCCTCCAGTCGCAGGGCGACATCGAGATCGCCGCCGAGGCGGGCGACGGCGCGCAGGCCCTGGAACAGCTGCGGCACACGCCGGTGGACGTGATCCTGATGGACGTCCGGATGCCGCGGCTGGACGGGGTGCAGGCGACCCGCCGGATCTGCCTGGCCGAGGACGGCAGCCCGCTGCCGAACGCCCCGCACGTGCTCATCCTCACCACCTTCGACCTGGACGAGTACGCCTTCGCCGCGCTCAAGGCCGGTGCCAGCGGCTTCCTGCTCAAGGACGTCCCACCGACCGAGCTGGTGGCCGCGATCCGCGCGGTGCACGGCGGCGACGCGGTGGTCGCCCCGACCACCACCCGCCGGATGATCGACCGCTTCGCCGAGGTGCTGCCCACCCCGCAGAACGCGCCCGGCTCGGACGTGCTGGGCCCGCTGACCGAGCGCGAGCGGGAGGTGTTCCTGCTGGTCGCCCAGGGCCTGTCGAACGGCGAGATCGCGGCCCGGCTGGTGCTCTCGGAGGCCACCGTGAAGACCCACGTCGGCCGGATCCTGGCCAAGCTGGCGCTGCGCGACCGGGTCCAGGCGGTGGTGCTGGCCTACGAGGCCGGGCTGATCCGGGCCGGGGCCACCGACTAGGGCTCGCACGGCCGGGGCCGGGGCCCGGGCCGGGCCCGGCGGCGCCCGTACACTGGGGCGGTACGTCCGGTACCCGTCAGCGGACTGGAACGGTCATTCAGGACAAGGGTGGACATGGCTTCGTCCGACTTCACCGACTTCGCACCGCTCGACGACCCCAGCGACCCGGGCAACCGCCCGGCCCGGCTCGCCGTCGGCGTGGTCGGCACCGGGCGGGTCGGCCCGGCGCTGGGCGCCGCCCTGCAGCTCGCCGGGCACACCGTGGTCGCCGCCTCCGGGGTGTCCGCCGCCTCCCGCCGCCGCGCCGAGTCGCTGCTGCCGGGGGTGCGGATCGTCACCCCGCCGCAGGTGATGGCCGCCGCCGACCTGGTGCTGCTGACCGTCCCGGACGACTCGCTGGCCGACCTGGTGGCCGGCCTGGCCGCCACCGGCGCGGTCCGCCCGGGCCAGCTGCTGGTGCACACCTCCGGTGCGCACGGCGTCGGCATCCTGGAGCCCGCCACCCGGGCCGGGGCGCTGCCGCTGGCGCTGCATCCGGCGATGACCTTCACCGGCACCTCCGTGGACCTCGCCCGGCTGGCCGGCTGCCCGTTCGGGGTGACCGCCCCGCAGGAGCTGCGGCCGGTCGCCGAGGCGCTGGTGGTGGAGATGGGCGGCGAGCCCGAGTGGGTGCCCGAGGAGGTCCGCCCGCTCTACCACACCGCTCTCGCGCACGGCTCGAACCACCTGGTCACCCTGGTCGCCCAGGCGATGGACCTGCTGCGCACGGCGGGCGTCGCCGAGCCCGGCCGGTTGCTCGGCCCGCTGCTCGGCGCCGCCCTGGACAACAGCCTGCGCTCCGGCGACGCGGCCCTCACCGGCCCGGTCGCCCGGGGCGACGCGGGCACCGTACGGCGCCACCTGGCGCAGCTCAGTACGGTGTCCCCGGACATCCCGGCGGCGTACCGCGCGATGGCCCGCGCCACCGCGCAGCGTGCGCTCGCCAACGGGACGATCGACGACGCGTCGGCGGCGGCGCTGCTGGACGTACTGAACGAGGAGAAGCCCTAGATGGCACGCGGCAAGCAGTCGAACAAGCCCCAGAAGACGCCGAAGGTCCACCGGGCCGTCGTCACCCGCACCGTGGACGACTTCGAGGCCGCGTTCTGGCCGGACGAGCGTCCGGTGGACAACGCCGTGGTGATGACCATGGGCGCGCTGCACGAGGGCCACGCCGCGCTGATCCGGGCCGCCCGCAAGCAGGTCGGCCAGGAGGGCCGGGTCGCGGTGACGGTCTTCGTCAACCCGCTGCAGTTCGGCCCGTCCGAGGACCTGGAGCGCTACCCGCGCACCCTGGACGACGACGTCCGGCTGGCCGAGGAGAGCGGCGCCGACGTGGTCTTCGCGCCGTCCGTCGAGGAGGTCTACCCGAACGGCGAGCCGCAGGTGCGCATGGCGGCCGGCCCGATGGGCGAGCGCTTCGAGGGCGCCACCCGTCCCGGCCACTTCGACGGCGTGCTGACCGTGGTCGCCAAGCTGCTGCACATCACCGACCCGGACTTCGCGTTCTTCGGCGAGAAGGACGCCCAGCAGCTGGCGCTGATCCAGCGGATGGTCGCCGACCTGGACTTCGACGTGGAGATCGTCGGCGTGCCGACCGTCCGCGAGGAGGACGGTCTGGCCCGGTCCTCGCGCAACCGCTACCTCTCCGAGGAGGAGCGCGGCCGCGCCCTCGTCCTGTCCGAGGCCCTGTTCGCCGGCCGGGACGTCGCCGCGCAGGGCCCGAAGGCCGTGCGCGAGGCCGCCTCGGCCCTGCTGGACGGCGCCGACGGCGTCACCCTCGACTACCTCGCCCTGATCGACCCGCACGACTTCTCCGAGGCGGCGGACGACTTCCAGGGCGAGGCGGTGCTGGCCGTCGCCGCGAAGGTGGGCTCGACCCGCCTGATCGACAACGTCCGCATGATCGTCCGGTAGTTCCGGCAAGCCCGGCGACACCGGCAGCAAACCCTTCCGGCATGCACTCACAGGAGGCGTGACCACATGCTCCGCACCATGCTCAAGTCCAAGATCCACCGGGCCACCGTGACCCAGGCCGACCTGCACTACGTCGGTTCCGTCACGGTGGACGAGGACCTGCTCGACGCCGCCGACCTGCTCCCCGGCGAGCTGGTCCACATCGTCGACATCAACAACGGCGCCCGGCTGGAGACCTACACCATCGCCGGCCCGCGCGGCACCGGCGTGATCGGCATCAACGGCGCCGCCGCCCGCCTGGTCCACCCCGGCGACCTGGTCATACTCATCGCCTACGGGCAGATGGACACGGCCGAGGCCAAGGGCTACCAGCCGAAGGTGGTCTTCGTGGACGAGCACAACCGGGTCACCGGCCTGGGCGGGGACCCGGCCGAGGCCCCGGAGGGCAGCGGACTGCTGCGCGGGGACGCGGCGTACCGTGACGAGGACGGCGCGGCCACCGCGGCCACGCGCTGAAGGAGCCCCTGAGCCATGTCCGCTACGCACCGCCTCACCGCCCCGGCCCCGGGCTGGACCGCCACCACCGACGTGGTCGTGGTCGGCTCCGGCATCGCCGGCCTCACCGTCGCCCTCAACGTCCGCAAGGCCGGCCTGCGGGCCATGGTGGTCACCAAGGCGGTGCTGGACGAGGGCTCCACCCGCTGGGCCCAGGGCGGCATAGCCGCCGCCCTGGGCGAGGGGGACACCCCGGAGCAGCACCTGGACGACACCCTGGTGGCCGGCGCCGGCGTCTGCGACGAGGAGGCCGTCCGCACCCTGGTCACCGAGGGCCCGGACGCCGTCCGCCGGCTGATCGCGGTCGGCGCCGCCTTCGACCGCGGCGAGGACGGCGAGATCCTGCTCACCCGCGAGGGCGGCCACCACCGCCACCGGATCGTGCACGCCGGCGGGGACGCCACCGGCGCGGAGGTCTCCCGCGCCCTGGTCGCCGCCGTCCGCAGCGACCCGGACCTCGAACTGATCGAGCACGCGCTCGTCCTCGACCTGCTGACCGACGCCGAGGGCCACACCGCCGGCCTCACCCTGCACGTGATGGGCGAGGGCCAGCGCGACGGCGTCGGCGCCGTCCGGGCCCGCGCGGTGGTGCTCGCCACCGGCGGCCTGGGCCAGGTCTTCTCCGCCACCACCAACCCGGCGGTCTCCACCGGTGACGGCGTGGCCCTGGCCCTGCGGGCCGGCGCCGCGGCCGCCGACCTGGAGTTCGTCCAGTTCCACCCGACCGTGCTCTGGCTCGGCCCGGACGCCGCGGGCCAGCAGCCGCTGGTCTCCGAGGCCGTGCGCGGCGAGGGCGCCCACCTGGTGGACGCCGACGGCGTGCGCTTCATGGTCGGCCAGCACGAGCTGGCCGAGCTCGCCCCGCGCGACATCGTCGCCAAGGCGATCACCCGGCGCATGCAGGAGCGCGGCTCCGACCACATGTTCCTGGACGGACGGCACTTCGGCGCCGAGATGTGGGAGAACCGCTTCCCCACCATCCTGGCCTCCTGCCGCTCGCACGGCATCGACCCGGTCACCGAGCCGATCCCGATCGCCCCGGCCTCCCACCACGCCGCCGGCGGCGTCCGCACCGACCGGCACGGCCGCACCTCCGTCCCCGGCCTGTACGCCTGCGGCGAGGTCGCCTGCACCGGCGTGCACGGCGCCAACCGGCTGGCCTCCAACTCCCTGCTGGAGGGCCTGGTCTTCGCCGAGCGGATCGCCGCCGACCTGGCCGAGCGGCACGCGGCGGGCGAACTGCCCGAGCGCACCGTCGACGTCGCCGCCGCGCGGGCCGCCCGGCCGGTGCCGCTGCCGGCCTCCGAGGCGCGCGCCGAGATCCAGCGGCTGATGTCGCGCGGCGCGGGCGTGCTGCGCTCGGCCGCCTCGCTGGCCGACGCCGCGGCCGGGCTGGCGCTGCTCGCCGAGCAGGCCCGCTGCCACGTGGCCGAGGAGAAGCCGGCCGACCCCCGGGTGGAGACCTGGGAGGCCGCCAACCTGCTGCTGGTCGCGACCGCCCTGGTCGCGGCCGCCGCCCAGCGCGAGGAGACCCGCGGCGGGCACTGGCGCGAGGACTTCCCCGAGCGCGACGACGCCCACTGGCGCCGCCACCTGATCACCACCCTCGCCGCCTCCGGCGACCCCGTCAGCACCCCTGAGGAGCAGTAGAACCATGACCCACTCCCACGAGGAACTCCCCCTGGCCGACCAGGGCGGCTGCGGTGACGGCTGCGCCTGCGGCGACGGCGAGGGCTACGAGACCGGGCTGGACCCGCAGCTGGCCGAGCTGCTGGAGGAGGCCGGGCTGGACCCGATCGAGGTCGAGGACATCGCCACCCTGGCGCTGGCCGAGGACCTGGCCGGCGGCGAGGACGTCACCTCGGTGGCCACCGTGCCCGCCGACGCCGTGGCGACCGCCGACTTCACCGCCCGCCAGGCCGGCGTGGTCTCCGGCCTGCGGGTCGCCGAGGCCGTCGTCTCGCTGGTCTGCGAGGAGGAGTTCGAGGTCGAGCGGCACGTCCAGGACGGCGACCGGGTGGAGGCCGGCCAGGTGCTGCTGTCGGTCCGCTCGCGCACCCGCGACCTGCTGACCGCCGAGCGCAGCGCGCTCAACCTGCTCTGCCGCCTGTCCGGCATCGCCACCGCGACCCGGGCCTGGGCGGACGCCCTGGCGGGCACCGGCGCGGTCGTCCGGGACACCCGCAAGACCACCCCGGGCCTGCGCGCGCTGGAGAAGTTCGCGGTGCGCTGCGGCGGCGGCGCCAACCACCGGATGTCGCTCTCGGACGCCGCCCTGGTGAAGGACAACCACGTGGTGGCGGCCGGCGGCGTGGCCGAGGCCTTCCGGGCCGTCCGCGCGGCCTACCCGGAGCTGCCGGTCGAGATCGAGGTGGACACCCTGGAGCAGATCCCGCCGGTGCTGGAGGCCGGGGCGGACCTGATCCTGCTGGACAACTTCACCGTCGAGCAGCTGAAGGAGGCCGTCGCGCTGGTGGCCGGCCGGGCGAAGCTGGAGGCCTCCGGCGGACTGACCCTGGCCACCGCGCGCGAGGTCGCCCAGACTGGTGTCGACTACCTGGCCGTGGGCGCGCTGACCCACTCCTCGCCGGTCCTGGACATCGGCCTGGACCTGCGCGCCTGACCGTCAGGTCGAGAGCAAGTCCCGTCCCGACTCGCAGAAAGCGTCCTCGTGCTCCTCACCATCGACGTCGGCAACACCCAGACCACACTCGGCCTGTTCGACGGCGAGGACGTGGTGGAACACTGGCGGATCTCCACCGATCCGCGCCGCACGGCCGATGAACTGGCGGTGCTGCTGCAGGGGTTGATGGGCAATCACGCCGCGGCCAAGGACGCCGTGGTGGAGGGGCTGGCGATCTGCTCCTCCGTCCCCGCCGTGCTCCACGAGCTCCGCGAGGTGACCCGCCGTTACTACGGCGACGTCCCCGCGGTGATCGTGGAGCCCGGCGTGAAGACCGGGGTGCACGTCCTGATGGACAACCCCAAGGAGGTCGGCGCGGACCGGATCGTCAACGCGCTGGCCGCCAACCACCTGTACGGCGGCCCGTGCATCGTGGTCGACTTCGGCACCGCGACCACCTTCGACGCCGTCAACGCCCGCGGTGACTACGTCGGCGGCGCGATCGCCCCCGGGATCGAGATCTCGGTCGAGGCGCTCGGCGTCCGCGGCGCCCAGCTGCGCAAGATCGAGCTGGCCCGCCCGCGCAACGTGATCGGGAAGAACACCGTCGAGGGCATGCAGTCCGGCATCCTCTACGGCTTCGCCGGGCAGGTCGACGGTCTGGTCGAGCGGATGGCCCGGGAGCTGTCCAAGGATCCGGACGACGTCCAGGTGATCGCCACCGGCGGCCTCGCCCCGCTGGTCCTCGGCGAGGCCACCAGCATCGACGTGCACGAGCCCTGGCTGACCCTGATCGGCCTGCGCCTGGTGTACGAGCGCAACCGCCCGAGCTGAGCACCCGCCGGGGCCGTCCGCCCGGCCGGAGCACCCGGCCGGGCGGACGCACGGAATTCCACGCGACGTTACCGACAAATCGGATATTCGTCACGTAGTGTCAGTCCATGCCTACGCCACACGGATCGCGCGGCGGCATGGCCTTCAGCGCCGACGAAGTCCGCGTGCTGCGCCGAGCCCTCGCCCAAGCCCTGCACCCCGCCGTCCCCGTCCACCTCCAGGGGCCCGACCGGACGGCGCTCGCCGGGCCGGGCGCCGAACTGTGGGCCGAGGACGTCCAGGACGCCCTGCACCTGACCGAGGCGATCGACGAGGCCGTCCAGGAGGGCGGCCGACTGCGCGCCTTCCTGCTCGCCGACCTCTGCCGCTACCGCGCCGCGCTGCCCGGCACCGCCGCCGGCTACCTGGAACGGCTGGAGGAGGCGGTGACCGACGGCTACCTGCCCGGGCCGGAGGACCTCACCGCGCTGCGCGGGCTGACCCGCCAGCCCTGCGGCCACGGCGAGCGGGTCCGCCGCTCCCGGCTGGCCGGGCGCTGCCACGCGCTGGCCGAGGCCGCCGTCCGCGAGCGGCTGGCGCTCACCGCCGGGCACCCGCGCCACCTGGTGGCCGTACCGAACCCCGCCGCACCACCTAGCAGTCACCCCACCCCTGTAGGAGGACGGACCACGATGAGCAGCACCGACTCCCGGGACTCCCGCCCGGAGCAGCCCGCCGCCGCGCAGACCCCGCCCCGCCCGCACCGGATGCCCACCCCGGCCGAGCTGTTCGGCCGCCGCCCCAAGCCCCCGGCCCACCCGGCCCCGCCCGCCGACGGGGCCCCGGAGGAGATCGAACTCCGCACCGGCACCGGCTGATCCGGCCCCGCCGCCGAGGGGAGACCGTCGCCACGGTCTCCCCTCGGCGCATCCGGGCGCGGAGCACGGTGTACGGCTGGCTACCCTTGTGGGGTGAGCGATCAGAGCCTTGTTCCCGCGACCGACGACCTTCCCGAGCAGATGCGCGTCCGGCGCGAGAAGCTGGACCGGCTCCGGGCGGCCGGCGTCGACCCGTACCCGGTCGGTTTCCCCCGCACCAGCACCATCGCGGACCTGCGTGCCAAGCACCCGGACCTCGAACCCGACACCGCGACCGGCGAGCGCGCCGGCATCACCGGGCGGGTGATCCTCTCCCGCACCGGCGGCAAGCTCTGCTTCGCCACCCTGCGCGACGGCACCGGCGACCTCCAGGTGATGTTCTCCCTGGACAAGCTCGGCCCCGAGCGGCTGGCCGCCTGGAAGGCCGACATCGACCTCGGCGACCAGGTCGGCGTCGAGGGCGAGGTGATCACCTCCAAGCGCGGCGAGCTGTCCGTGATGGTGGACCGCTGGGAGCTCACCGCCAAGTGCCTGCGCCCGCTGCCGGACAAGCACAAGGGCCTGACCGACCCGGAGGCCCGGGTCCGCCAGCGCTACGTCGACCTGATCGTGAACCCCGAGGCGCGCGAGATCCTGCACCTGCGCAGCAAGGTGGTCCGCTCGATCCGCCGCACCTACGAGGACCGCGGCTACATCGAGGTCGAGACCCCGATGCTGCAGCCGGTGCACGGCGGCGCCAACGCCCGTCCGTTCAAGACGCACATCAACGCGTACGACATCGACCTCTACATGCGCATCGCCCCCGAGCTGTACCTCAAGCGGCTGGTGGTCGGCGGCGCCGAGAAGGTCTTCGAGATCAACCGCAACTTCCGCAACGAGGGCGCGGACTCCACCCACAACCCGGAGTTCACCTCGCTGGAGTCGTACGAGGCCTACGGCGACTACGACACCCAGGCCGAGCTGATCCGCGCGACGATCGTCAACGCCGCCCGGGACGCCCTGGGCACCACCGTGATCAAGGGCCTGGACCCGCACGGCGTGGAGCACGAGATCGACCTGGCCGAGCCGTGGGAGGAGGTCAGCGTCTACCCGGGCATCTCCGCCCACCTGGGCGTCGAGGTCACCCCGGAGACCACCGTCGAGGAGCTGCGCAAGCTGGCCTTCGACCACGACATCCCGTTCGAGAAGAGCTGGGGCCACGGCCAGATCGTGCTGGAGATGGTCGAGCGCCTGCTGGAGGAGAACGCCGTCCGGCCGACCTTCATCAAGGACTACCCGACCGAGGTCTCCCCGCTGACCCGCCAGCACCGCTCGGTCGCCGGCGTGGCCGAGAAGTGGGACCTGGTGATCTTCGGCACCGAGATCGGCACCGCCTACTCCGAGCTGATCGACCCGGTCGAGCAGCGCGCCCGCCTCACCGCCCAGTCCCTGCTGGCGGCCGGCGGCGACGTCGAGGCGATGCAGGTGGACGAGGACTTCCTGCGCGCCCTGGAGTACGCGATGCCCCCGACCGGTGGCCTCGGCCTCGGCGTGGACCGCCTGATCATGCTGCTGACCGGCAAGAACATCCGGGAGACGGTGCTCTTCCCGCTGGTGAAGCCGGAGCCGAAGGCTTCCGCCGCGACGGCGGAGAAGACCGAGGAGGAGTGACCTGATGGACTACGTCAGCGCGATCGTGCCGCCGCTGGTCATGGCGATCGGCTTCGGATTCCTGGTGCGGGCCATCATCCGCAGCCAGGGCGGGGCCCAGAAGGCCAAGGAAGACATCGACTGATCCGACTGACGTCGTCAGCCGCCCCCGGACCACCCGCGCCGCCATTCCCGATTCCCGGGGGTGGCGGCGCGCCGGTTTGGCGCACTTCACAAGATTTGCCCCATTCACTCCCTATCCTGGCGGCACTATGGTCCGGCAACTCGGCGAACTTGAGAACGCCATCATGACCCGGGTGTGGCGGTGGAACCGACCGGTGACGGTTCGCGAGGTTCTCCTGGATCTGCAGTCGGAACGGGAAATCGCGTACACCACGGTGATGACCGTCCTGGACAAGCTGCACAGAAAGGGCTGGTTGCGCCGCGAGCGGGTCGGCCGGGCCTATCGATATGAACCGGTCTCCTCGCGTGAGGCGTACACGGCGGCCCTGATGAACGACGCCTGGGCCACCGGTGACAATCCCGCGGCGGCCCTGGTCCACTTCTTCGGCCTGATGTCGCCGGAGCAGCGCGAGGCACTCCGGGACGCCCTGCGGGTGGCGGCGTTGTTCCCGTCCGATCCGGCGGCGGATCCACCCGCCGGGGATTCCGCCGGGGACGGCCCGGATACCGGCGGCGCGGATACCGGGGAGACCGCGCCCGGCACGACGCGATAACGTCCCGCCATGGAGGTCACCATCCGCCGCGCGCGGACCACGGACGTACGGGCCGTACGCGGGCTCATCGACGCCTACTCGCGCGACGGCATTCTGCTCGACAAGCCCACAGTCACACTGTTCGAATCCGTCCAGGAGTTCTGGGTCGCGGAACGCGACGACAACGGCGCGGTGGTGGCCTGCGGCGCCCTGCACGTGATGTGGGAGGACCTCGCCGAGGTCCGCACGCTGGCGGTCCATCCGTCCTGCCGGGGCTTCGGGATCGGGCATCTGCTCTTGGAGAAGCTGGTGCAGACGGCGCGCTGGCTGGGCGTCCGTCGGATTTTCTGCTTGACGTTCGAGGTGCCGTTCTTCGTGAAACACGGTTTCGTCGAGATCGGGGAGCTTCAGGAAACCGATGATGGTACGACAGACCCGGCGGCGATCGCTACGGACGTCTATGAAGAACTTCTCCGCTCGTACGATGAAGGTGTCGCGGAGTTCCTCGACCTGGAGCGGGTGAAGCCCAACACACTGGGCAACTCGCGCATGCTGCTGCACCTCTGAGCGGCTCCGCGCCGGTCAAGGGTTTGTGTTTTCCGGAGAAAGGCGCTTTCCTTTCCTTAGGCAATGGGTCGTTTAGCGGAAAGGGAAGCCCGTGGCACAGAGGGTGCAGGTCATTCTTGAAGACGATCTCGATGGCGGTTCGGCGGACGAGACGGTGACGTTCGCGCTCGACGGCGTTGCCTACGAGATCGACCTGAAGAGCGCCAACGCGGACAAGCTCCGCGGTCTGCTGGCGCCCTACCTGGAGAAGGGCCGCAAGCAGAGCGGCCGACTCGCCGGCCCCCGTCGTCCGGGCCGCGGCCCCGCGACGCGTCCGGCCGGCAGTGCTCCCGACACCGCGAAGATCCGCGCGTGGGCCAAGGAGCAGGGCATGGACGTCAACGACCGCGGCCGGGTGCCGAGCACCGTCCGCGAGGCCTACGACAAGGCCAACGCGTCCTGACCCCGGCGCCACCGGCCCGCCGGAGCGGATGCGGGGCCCCGGCGGCCGTGCACGGCGCCGACGACACACGCGCGGGGCGCGGAGGGAACACCTCCGCGCCCCGCAGCGCGCACCCGGACGGCCACGGGCCCCCCCGTGCCCAGGCCCGGGGCGGCCGGGGCGGCGGGCTCGGCCGGGGCAGTGGGCTCGGGCGGCGGAACAATCACGAGCTGTGCAACGCTGTAGGGGCGAAGCGGTAACGCGGACACCCCCGGGACGGCGTACGACCACTCCGGTCGCCGTTGAACCACCGCCACCGCGGCCCGACTTCTCGCCAGGCGAACACCGCCACCGCGGAAACTGCGCGAGAACCGCCCCGATACCGGGTATGAATGCAGGTGGACGGGTTCTTCGACCCGTCCAGGGGCAGCGTGTGCGACCGGCCGCAGGGGGTCCGGCTCCGCCCCGGCGGCTCTTGTTCGCCGATGGCGTAGCGGATTCCGGTGCATCCGGCCCACCTGTGGGAACACCGATTCCCAGCATCAGGTTGGGATTGGTGTCGGCTGGTCGCGCAGCATCTCGCTCCTCTACCGGGGAGTGAATCCGTGGGCCGCGCCGCTGAGCGGGACTAGCATGCGGAAGGACAGGGCGGGGACGGACCCCGAACTGCCCGACCGCTCTGAGGAGCGATAAACGATGTTCGAGAGGTTCACCGACCGCGCGCGGCGGGTTGTCGTCCTGGCTCAGGAAGAAGCCCGGATGCTCAACCACAACTACATCGGCACCGAGCACATCCTCCTGGGTCTGATCCACGAGGGCGAGGGCGTCGCCGCCAAGGCCCTGGAGAGCCTCGGGATTTCTCTTGAGGCCGTACGCCAGCAGGTCGAGGAGATCATCGGCCAGGGCCAGCAGGCCCCGTCCGGCCACATTCCCTTCACCCCCCGGGCGAAGAAGGTCCTGGAGCTGTCGCTCCGGGAGGCCCTGCAGCTCGGCCACAACTACATCGGCACCGAGCACATCCTGCTCGGCCTGATCCGCGAGGGCGAGGGAGTCGCCGCCCAGGTCCTGGTCAAGCTGGGTGCCGACCTCAACCGGGTGCGCCAGCAGGTCATCCAGCTGCTCTCCGGCTACCAGACCAGCGGCGGCAAGGAGTCGGCCACGGCCGGCGGGCCCGCCGAGGGCACCCCGTCGACCTCGCTGGTCCTGGACCAGTTCGGGCGCAACCTCACCCAGGCCGCCCGCGAGGCCAAGCTCGACCCGGTCATCGGGCGCGAGAAGGAGATCGAGCGGGTCATGCAGGTGCTGTCCCGCCGCACCAAGAACAACCCGGTCCTGATCGGTGAGCCCGGCGTCGGCAAGACCGCCGTGGTCGAGGGCCTGGCGCAGGCGATCGTCAAGGGCGAGGTCCCGGAGACGCTCAAGGACAAGCAGCTCTACACGCTGGACCTGGGCGCCCTGGTGGCCGGCTCGCGCTACCGCGGTGACTTCGAGGAGCGCCTGAAGAAGGTCCTCAAGGAGATCCGCACCCGCGGCGACATCATCCTGTTCATCGACGAGCTGCACACCCTGGTCGGCGCGGGCGCCGCCGAGGGCGCCATCGACGCCGCCAGCATCCTCAAGCCGATGCTGGCCCGCGGCGAGCTGCAGACCATCGGTGCCACCACCCTGGACGAGTACCGCAAGCACCTGGAGAAGGACGCCGCGCTGGAGCGCCGCTTCCAGCCGATCCAGGTCGCGGAGCCCTCGCTGCCGCACACCATCGAGATCCTCAAGGGTCTGCGCGACCGCTACGAGGCCCACCACCGGGTCTCCATCACGGACGCCGCCCTGGTCGCCGCCGCCACCCTGGCCGACCGGTACATCTCGGACCGCTTCCTGCCGGACAAGGCCATCGACCTGATCGACGAGGCCGGCTCCCGGATGCGCATCCGCCGGATGACCGCGCCGCCGGACCTGCGCGAGTTCGACGAGAAGATCGCCGACGTGCGCCGCGAGAAGGAGAGCGCGATCGACGCGCAGGACTTCGAGAAGGCCGCGTCCCTGCGCGACGACGAGAAGCAGCTCCTGCAGGCCAAGGCCAAGCGCGAGAAGGAGTGGAAGGCCGGCGACATGGACGTCGTCGCGGAGGTCAACGAGGAGCTCATCGCCGAGGTCCTGGCCACCGCCACCGGCATCCCGGTCTTCAAGCTCACCGAGGAGGAGACCTCGCGTCTGCTCCGCATGGAGGACGAGCTGCACAAGCGCGTCATCGGCCAGAAGGACGCCATCAAGGCGCTCTCCCAGGCCATCCGGCGCACCCGTGCGGGCCTCAAGGACCCGAAGCGTCCCGGCGGTTCGTTCATCTTCGCCGGCCCGTCCGGCGTCGGTAAGACCGAACTGTCCAAGACGCTCGCCGAGTTCCTCTTCGGCGACGAGGACGCGCTGATCGCGCTCGACATGTCCGAGTTCTCCGAGAAGCACACCGTCTCCCGGCTGTTCGGCTCCCCGCCCGGATACGTGGGCTACGAGGAGGGCGGCCAGCTGACCGAGAAGGTCCGCCGCAAGCCGTTCTCGGTCGTCCTCTTCGACGAGGTCGAGAAGGCCCACCCGGACATCTTCAACTCGCTGCTGCAGATCCTGGAGGACGGTCGCCTGACCGACTCCCAGGGCCGCGTGGTCGACTTCAAGAACACCGTCATCATCATGACGACCAACCTCGGCACCCGGGACATCTCCAAGGGCTTCAACCTGGGCTTCGCGGCCACGGGTGACTCCCAGAGCGGGTACGAGCGGATGAAGGCGAAGGTCGGCGAGGAGCTCAAGCAGCACTTCCGCCCCGAGTTCCTGAACCGCGTCGACGACATCGTGGTGTTCCACCAGCTGTCCGAGGACGACATCATCAAGATCGTCGACCTGATGATCGACAAGGTGGACGAGCGGCTCAAGGACAAGGACATGGGCCTGGAGCTCAGCGTCGAGGCCAAGAAGCTGCTGGCCAAGCGCGGCTACGACCCGCTCCTGGGTGCCCGTCCGCTGCGCCGCACCATCCAGCGCGAGATCGAGGACCACCTCTCCGAGAAGATCCTCTTCGGCGAGCTGCGGGCCGGCCACATCGTGGTCGTCGACGTGGAGGGCGAGGGCAAGGAAGCCAAGTTCACCTTCCGCGGCGAGGAGAAGTCGGCCGTCGCGGACACCCCCGCCGAGGTCGCTTCGTCCGGTCCGGACCTGACGAAGTAAGAGCAACATTTAACAGACAACTTCACAGCCACCGAGCCCCCGGCGTTCGCGCCGGGGGCTCGGTGCGTTCCCGCCTCCCGCACCCCGCCCCGGACCTGGGACGTTGCCGACGGGCCGTCAGCTGACGTGAAATCGGCGAGCATAGCGCCGTGCCCATGTCAGGGTCAAGGTCTATCTTTTCCCGCCCCACTTCGGTCAAATGACGTCCACCTGTCTTTCATATTGGTTTACCGGGCCTTGGCCAAGAGTCGGCTCGGTCGGGGAGGGCGTCACAACGTTGAAGACCACCAGGAGAGCCGCAGCGGTCACCACCGCCGCGGCGGTCATAGTCACGCTCGGCGCGGGTCTGTTCCCGAGCAGCGCCGTCGCGGCCGGCTCGGCGCCGGTCCCGAGGGACCCCGCCGACGCCGTCCAGTCCGTCACCACCGAGCACAACATCCCGGGCCCGCTGACCGCCAAGGTCGAGGCCGAGAAGAAGGCCGCCACCGAGCAGCTGCTCAACGGCACCGCCCAGGTCGAGCAGCACAACGGCAGCACCAGCGTGAAGCTCGGCAAGGACAAGTACGTCGAGCTCGCCCGTGAGCGCACGGACAAGATCTTCACGATCCTGGTCGACTTCGGCGACCAGGTCGACAACACCACCAAGACCGCCGACGGCAAGGTCAAGTACGGTGGCGAGCCCGGCCCCAAGCACAACGAGATCGCGGCGCCGGACCGGGCCACGAACAACTCGACCGCCTGGCAGGCCGACTACAACCAGCAGCACTACCAGGACCTGTACTTCAGCAAGGACAAGCCCTCGCTGAAGACCTTCTACGAGAAGCAGTCCTCGGGCCGCTACTCGGTCGACGGCGTGGTCTCGGACTGGGTCCGGGTGCCGTGGAACGAGGCCCGGTACGGCTCGGACTACTGCGGCTCCAACGTCTGCTCCAGCGCCCAGGACCTGATCCGCGACGCCGTCGACATCTGGTACAAGGACCAGGTGGCGAAGGGTCAGACCGACGCCCAGATCAAGGCGACGCTGGCCCAGTACGACCAGTGGGACCGCTACGGGTCGCACCACGACGGGAACTTCAACCAGCCCGACGGGTACATCGACCACTTCCAGATCGTGCACGCCGGTGAGGACAAGTCGGCCGGTGGCGGCAAGCAGGGCAGCAAGGCCCTGTGGGCGCACCGCTCGTACGTCTACGGCAACCTGACCGGCCAGGCCGGTCCGGACAACAACAAGCTCGGCGGCGTCCAGGTCGGCAACACCGGCTTCTGGATCGGCGACTACACGATGCAGCCGGAGAACGGCGGCCTCGGCGTCTTCGCCCACGAGTACGGCCACGACCTCGGTCTGCCGGACCTCTACGACACCGCGGGCAAGGGCATCGACAACTCGGTCGGCTTCTGGTCGCTGATGTCCTCCGGCTCCTGGCTCGGCGAGGGCAAGGACAGCATCGGCGACATGCCGAACGACCTCGACGCCTGGAGCAAGTACCAGCTCGGCTGGCTGAAGGTCGACCGCGCCAAGGCCGGCACCGAGTCGACCCACCACATCGGCCCGGTCGAGTACAACACCAACCTGCCGCAGGCGCTCATCGTCGACCTGCCGAAGAAGAGCATCACCACCGACATCAACAAGCCCTTCGGGGGCAACAACGAGTGGTGGAGCGGCAGCGCCGACAACCTGAACGTCACGCTCACCCGGGACATCGACCTCACCGGCAAGACCAAGGCCAGCATCAACGCCAAGGCCTGGTACGAGCTGGAGCAGGACTTCGACTACGCCTTCGGTGAGGTCTCCGCCGACGGCGGCAAGACCTGGACCGTGGTGGACGGCACCTGGAACGGCGCCGCGCTGCCCAAGGAGAACGGCCGCCCGGCCCTCAGCGGCCTGACCGCCGCCTGGGGCGACCTGTCGTTCAACCTGGACGCCTTCGCCGGCAAGAAGATCCAGTTCCGCTACCACAACACCACCGATGGCGGCCTGCACTACCGCGGCTTCGCGGTGGACAACATCGCGGTGGTCGCCGACGGCGCGACCGTGTTCAGCGACGACGTGGAGAACGGCGACAACGGCTGGACCGCCGCCGGCTTCACCCGCTTCGGCGGCTCGTACACCAAGGACTACGCGCAGTACTACATCGCGGAGAACAAGCAGTACGTGTCGTTCGACCAGACGCTGAAGACCGGCCCGTACAACTTCGGCTCGGCCGCCAAGCCGAACTGGGCCGAGCACTACTCGTACCAGCCCGGCCTGCTGATCTGGTACTGGGACGAGTCGCAGACCGACAACAACGTGAGCGCCCACCCGGGCCACGGCCTGGTCCTGCCGGTCGACTCGCACCCGACCCCGATGAAGTGGTCCGACGGCACCCTGATGCGTCCGCGCATGCAGGGCTTCGACTCGACCTTCGGTTCGCGCCGCGTCCCGGCGCTGACCCTGCACAAGGCCGACGTCGAGACGGTCATCCCGAAGTCCAAGGGCGTCGACGAGTTCAACGACCTGAAGTCCTGGTGGTCGAAGGACAACCAGTACGCCGGTGTCGACGTCCCCAAGACGGGCACCAGCATCGAGGTCGAGAACGAGTCCGCGAACTACCTGGAGACCTGGATCCGGGTCCGCCCGGTCGACAACTGATCGCACCCGGTGTGATGGCAGTTTGACCCCAGCCTCCACGGCCGGCCCGCCCCCGCTTCCCGCGGGGGCGGGCCGGCCGCTTTTCGGGCATCAAACCCGGTTCACGGGTGGCGATCGTCACAGCGATTCGCCGCGGTACGACCGGGCCTAGTAGTCGGGCGGGCGGGACGGCGGGGCGGATCGGGCCGGTCGTGGACGATCCGATCGCATGATCATTACTCCGTCGGCTTGAATATCCGGCGCCACGATGACTACACGCCGTAGTACGTCACGCCGTTTGGGACTCCGCTCGGTGACCGTTACACCTGAGTGGTCCCCCGCTCAGCGAAGCGCCCGATCGGGCGCTTCGTGCTGCCCCCGTCCGACCGTGAGGTACGCCGGCGATGTCCACCGTTCCGCCCGTGGGACCGGCCCTGCGCCGGCTCGCCGTCCGTGCGACGGCCCAGGCGGCCGTCTGGCAGCCGCGGATCGGCCAGGCCGTCCGCAGCCGTGCCGTGCCGCCGCTGCGCCTGCTGGCCACCCCCCGACACGCCACCCTGCCGGGCAGCCGGCAGCGCACCGAGCGCGACCACGCGGTGGTCTCGGCCGGGTCCGTCGCGGTGCTGCTCGCGGGCGCGCTGCTGGTGGCCGCGCCGGGCAGCGCCTCGGCGCAGACCGTGCTGCCGACCACCCCGGGCAGTTCGGCCTTCACCGCCCCGCGGGCCGAGGTGCCCAACCCCGGACTGGTGCAGGTGGCCGGGCCCAGCCCGTACAAGCTGCCGGACGACGGCGCCTCGGCGCAGGCCTTCGTGGCGGTCGCCCCCAATCTGCTGCCGTTCGACCCGCCGGCCCCGGAGCCCGGGACCGCCGATCCGGCCGCCCCCGAACCCGCCGCCGACCCCGCCGAGGCCCAGCCGGAGGCCGCCCCGGCCCCGGCGCCCGCGCCGGACTGGTCGGCGCCGGTGCCGGACGCACCGACCAGCAATCCGTACGGGGTGGCCAACTCCGAGTACGCCGCCGGGTACCACACCGGGGTGGACTTCGCGGTGTCCCCGGGCACGCCGGTGCTCGCGGTCGGCGACGCGACCGTGGTCTCGGCCGGTTGGGACGGCGCGTACGGCAAGGAGGTCGTGCTGCGGCTCGCCGACGGGCACTTCGCCCAGTACGCCCACCTGTCCGCGCTCTCGGTCTCGGCGGGCCAGCAGGTGTCGGTGGGCCAGCGGATCGGGCTGTCCGGGAACACCGGCAACTCCACCGGGCCGCACCTGCACTTCGAGATCCGCACCAGCAACCGCTACGGCGCGGTGATCAACCCGATCGCCTACCTCTCCGGGCACGGCGTCACGGCGTTCTAGGGCGTGTCTGACAATTCGCGTCGGATCAGCGCGCGGCGTCGGGGTGCGTGCATCGCAAGGCGGAGGAGGGAGTCCATGCGGAGCATCGGCGACCGACGACAACGCGGCGAGGTGCGTGCCCCGGCGTCGCGCCCGGCGGGAATTGTCAGACACGCCCTAGGGCCAATGCCAGTGACTTAGGTCGTGCTCGCTCTGGTGATCGTGACGGTGGCCGGAGCGGGTGGTGGCCAGTTGCGGTGTTGGGCGCGTTTGAGGGGCCAGTTGGACATCTTGCGTTTGATGACGCGTGGGCAGGATCGCTGACGCCGTGGTGGCAGGAGGCGTTCGGTGATCTCAGCCAGGGTGCGGGTCAGTGCGCGGGCGAGTGTGCCGGGGGGAAAGCGCCGCCTGGGCGGGGACCTGGCGGCGAACCACCCGCAGGCTGCGGGTGAAGGACAGGCGGTCGGGGTCCAGGCCCTCGCCGAGGGCGGCCTGGTGCATCAGCCGCCGGATGGCGTGGTGGACCAGGAGGAACCCGTAGATCTCCTGTTCCACGCCCCAGGGGTACTTCGAGCGCAGGACGAGTCTGGGGCCGCGCTGGTGGGTCTTGATCTCGTCCAGCGTGGTCTCGATCTCCCAGCGCTGGGCGTAGAGCGCGGCCAGTTCGGCCGCCGGTGCCTCCTGCGGGTCGAGGACGGTGGTGACCAGCCGGTAGACGGTCGCATCGCCGTTGCGGGCCAGGGTGTACTCGACGACCCGCACGGTCACGGGGTTGCGGCGGCTCCTGCGGTCCGGTTCGGCGTGGACGGTGCTGAGGTAGGAGCCGTCGGAGAGGAGCCGCAGCACGGGCAGGGCGGCGTTGGTGCGGACCCGCCACAGCAGGTCCGCGCCGCTGGCGCGGGCGGCCTGCCACAGCTCGAAGCCGTAGAAGCCGCGGTCGGCCAGCAGGAGCATGCCCTCGCGCAGGTGGGCGAACAGCCGGCGCGCGAGCGT